>JASLXP010001144.1 GCA_030740295.1 Planctomycetota bacterium | reverse complement strand
TTTTGCCTGAAACTTGATTTCGATTCCCTGGTCAGGCTGGATGTTGAAGACCAGCTCGTTGGCCTCCAGGCGATCTATCGGTGTGTCACGGAAGAGAACTTCAGGAGCTTTTTTGAAGCGAATCACAATTTCAGTGTGTTTCCGGCTCAGAGCCTTGCCCGAACGCAAGTAGATAGGCACGCCGACCCAGCGCCAGTTATCCACATTCAGCTTCAATGCGGCAAAGGTCTCTGTGTGAGACTCAGGATCTACATCCGGCGCTTCCCGATAACCGGCCATCGGTTCGCCCTCCTGATCCGTGCCCGGTCCGTATTGGCCGCGCACGCAGTCTTCGAGGACATCCTGCGGCTCCATGATGCGGACCGCTTCCAGGAGCTTTGCCTTTTCGTTGCGGATGGCATCGGCCTGGAACGAATTCGGAGTCTCCATACACAGGTAGGCCAGCATCTGAAACATGTGGTTCTGCATCATGTCCTTCAGCACGCCGGTCTTGTCGTAGTAGCCTCCGCGAAGCTCTACTCCGACACGTTCGGCCACGGTGAACTGAATGTGATCCACATAGTTCTTGTTCCACAGCGGTTCGAAGATTCCGTTAGAGAAGCGGAAGGTCAGAAGATTCTGAACAGTCTCTTTGCCGAGGTAGTGGTCGATTCGATAAATCTGATCTTCATCCCAGTGAGTCAGGACTTCTTCACTAAGGTCAATGCAACTCTGAAGGTCGCTTCCAAAAGGTTTCTCGATGATGAGGCGACGCCAGCCCTCATCGGATTTATTCATGCCGGCTTCGCCAAGCATGCGCGTCAGAAGCCCGAAGACCACCGGCGGGGTGGCGGTGTAGTAGAGCACATTTCCCCCGGTGTTGTGCTCTTCAGAGACCTTGTCGATTTCGGCCTGAATGTTCTTAAACAACTGCGGGTCACTGAAGTCACCCACGAGGTAGCTGAATTTACTCACGAAGCAGGCCCATTTATCCAAGTCGACCTCGCGTGTTGCGAAATCCTGAATGTTTTCAGAAAGATTGTTTCGGAATTCTTCCGTCGTCAGCTCGGCATTCGAAGCGCCAATGATCGCGAACCGATCGGAGAGCAGATCATCACAATAGAGATTCCAGAGCGCGGGCAGAAGAAGCCGCTTGGTTAGATCTCCTGAGGCACCAAAGATGACGATAGTGGCCGGGGCGGCGCACGGATCTGAGCTATGCGTACCAGCGACCGAAGTTTGTGAAACAACTTTTGTAGTTTTCATATCAGGCGTTCGTGATTTTGGATTCTGGCAGTTACGCGTACTGCCCGGGTACTGAAGCTGGTGGCTCGGCCTGTTGCCAGACCGAGCCACGTTGAGAAGCGTGAGAGCCCGTCAATTATCCGCCGGATGCCCTCTCAATATGTCCGCCGAACTTCATGCGCATGGCAGAGAGCACCTTCTCGGCGTAGGTGTGCTCCTGGCGCGACCTGAAGCGTGTATAAAGCGCGGTTGTCAGCACATCGGCAGGAGTGGCCTGCTCGACCGCTGCCATCACAGTCCAGCGTCCTTCGCCGGAATCGCTGACCACGCCGGTGTACTCGGACAGGTCGGGGCTCTCCATCAAAGCAATTGCGGTGAGATCCAGCAGCCATGAGCCAATGACACTTCCCCTTCTCCAGACCTCGGCGATGTCGGCCATGTTGAAATCGTAGGTGTAGTCATCGGCCTGGGCATTCTTGATGACATCGAACCCTTCGGCATATGCCTGCATGACGCCGTACTCGATGCCGTTGTGAACCATCTTCACGTAGTGTCCAGCGCCGGCGGGGCCGCAGTGGAGATAACCATCTTCAGAGGTACCCGTGTCGTTCTCGCGGCCGGGCGTTTCCTCGATATCCCCTTTCCCTGGAGCGAGGGTCTTGAAAATCGGATCGAGGTGTTGGACGATCTCAGTTTCGCCGCCAATCATCATGCAATAACCGCGGTCGATACCCCACACACCTCCGCTCGTGCCGACGTCCACATAATGGATACCTTTCTCGCTGAGTGCGTTGGCACGACGAATGTCATCCTTGAACATGGAGTTTCCACCGTCAATGATGATGTCACCTTCATCCATCAGTCCGGCGAGCTCCTGAACCGTATTCTCCGTTGGATCGCCGCACGGCACCATGACCCAGGCAGCTCTCGGCTTGTCGAGCTTGGATACGAAATCCGCGAGAGTCTCCGATCCTGCAGCACCTTCACCAGCCAACTCCTGGACACTCTCAGCGCTCCGATCGTAAACAACCATGTCGTGGCCGTTTCGCATAAGGCGACGCGCCATGTTTCCACCCATTCGTCCCAACCCAATCATTCCCATTTGCATGGCAAACTCCTCAAAAATGTGGGGCAAGAAAATTACTCGAAGACCTTCATGGCCCGAGAAACAGCATACTGACCCTGATTCGATTTTGCGTCAAGACGAATTGCGGACATCCCGCTGAAATTCACCAGAACGATTGAGTTGTCCTATTGACGCGCTCTGTGTCATATTCTCCTGATGGCTTTCCAACCAAGACAACTGAACCGGGAAACGCCTCTCCGTGAACTGCAACTTGTTGCTTCCGATGCCGTGCAGTCGGAGCTGAAGGCATTCAAAGAGTCTCTTCAGACAGCGGGAATCAACCTTAAACTGGTGGACGAGGAAGCATCCCGGGAAAGGCACTCTCTGGTCGCAGGGAACCTTCAGACTCATTCATGGATCAAAGAACTTTATTTCCGCAGTTGGCTCTCCACGGATGTTCTGCATCCCGGTGCCGGGGGCTTTGAACTGAAAACTCTCTGCGGACCTTTCACGCCTCAGGCGAACGTCCTGCTGGTGGGCGCCTCAGATGAGGTCGGGCTTGAAACTGGGCTTGCCCGTCTTTCTGATATTATCATTCAGCACCCGGACCAGGTGCCTTTCCTCTTTGAGGCGTCAGTATCGGAGGATGTCCTCCAGGCGCAGGAGGCAGAGGAAGGGAGTGAACATTGGCCGGCCAGCCTCGCAAATGGAGCGCACGCGGTTTATACAGGTAACGCGCTGCTTGCCGAGAGGTTTAAAGAATTCCTCCTTGGGCCGAAGGAGCTGCCCTCCGGGCAGATTACCGCTGCGGTCGTGCTGTACAGGCTGCTCGAGCCGCTCGTCCAGTGGGATGAAAACGAACGGCATTCTGCTCTCAAACGGTTCTATGAATTCGCCTCCGGGCCGGGCGGCATTCAACGATTCGGAGAACTCGATCCTGAATTGCCCGACCGCTTCAAAGATCCAATCTCTGCCGAAGACAGCCGGTCTGCACTTGCTACATTTTTCATTGCAGATTATTTCCATCAATTTCATCAACTCCCGGAAGCACTCAAGTGGCAGGCGCGAATTCAGAGGATATTCGAAACACAGGCTCACTTCGTTGGCAGCGCGAGTGATTCACCGAACATCCGCTGGAACATTATTGCTCAGAATGTCGCCAGATATGCCATTGCCTGCGACAACAGAGAGATTCTGGGCCCCGAATTCAGAGAAGCGATTCTCAGAGGTCTGCAGTGTTTTACTAATCAAGGACAGCATCCGCTGACCGGCAGAATTAATGTACCCGGTTCGGCCGCCTGGGCTCTCTATGGAATGGCTGCAGCCGCTTATGAAGAGGGCACTTTCCTGGCCCCCTTCAAATACTGGGATCAGAAAATGAGCCACACGCTCATCCCCTGGCACAGTGGCGACGAACCGTTGCGCTCTTTCGCAACTGATTTGCAGGAGAAACATGAGCCCAGCCTCATCGGCCTGCGCATTAGCGATCTCGATCCAATCTTCCGCCCCGATCAGGAAGCGCACTATTTTGACAAAATCAGTTTTCGTTCCGGACTGCGCCGGGAGGATGATTATCTGTTGCTCGACGGCTTTTCCGGCGGCGAAAACTCTCACGAAAGTGCGAATTGCATCAAAGAGATGCACATGCGTGGATTTCCGTGGCTCATTTCCGCGGACGCGGGACTCAGGGAAGCCGGCCTCGCAGCACAGAATGGCGTTCTGCTCATCAAAGACGGGCAGCGGGGCATGGCGCCGAAATACGCTAAGGTGCTGGATTCGCATTTCCTTGCTTCGGGCGGACATGTTGTCACGCGCATGAACGGTTATGCCGGTGCCGATTGGACCCGTTCGGTTTTCTGGCGTGCATCCGGGTTTGTCCTCGTCATTGATGAAATACAGGTCAAAGAGCCAGGACGATTTCAGATGGAAACCAGATGGACTTGCCTCGGAGACCAAGTGGCCGGCAGATGGCTCGCATTTGAAATGGAGGACAGTCACTCTCAAAGCGTCAGGCTTGGTGTTGGCTGGGAAGAAAAGGTTGAGTCAGAAGTAGAATTGTTGGATCTGAGTAACGAGGCATATTCCTATTATGTAGATCAGAATCACAGCGAATATGATCTTTTTCCAACGGTGAACCTGCCCCCAAGAGCCCACCGAATACGCTTGAGGAAAATCTTCGATGGAAAGCCTGGAGAACGAGCGTCCATTGCCACCCGCTTTGTGTGCACGCAGTCCAATGAAAGAAACCACCCTCACCTGGAAAGAGACACAACAGTAATTTTCGTCGAAGTGCCTGGCGAAAAGGTCGAGGAATTTCCATTTGTTGACAATGTCCAACCCATTTCTCTCGACAAGGAGATTCAGGAGTCCCGGCCAGAACCAATCCTTCATCCAAGAAAACCGAGTGCGCTGGAAGTCGACTGTTCCAGTGAACACGTCCTGATTGGATATGATGATGGCCACATTAAGAGAATTCAGCTTTCCTCAGATGAGGCCGTAACAGAACATGATCTCGAAGGCCGTATTGAAGCCATCACAACGTTAATGATCGGCGGACGGGTCTATTACTACGCTGGCACGAGCGAGGGTGAGCTCGTCTGTTTCGGTCCGCAGGGCGACCGTATCTGGACAAAACACATCGAAGTGCCCGAAGTTGATATTCCGGCAAAACTCGCCTCTCTCTGGAGTACTCATCAGCCATGCATACGCGCGCTGGCCTCTGATTCTGATGACAACGAACCAATCCTGATAGCCGGTTACGGCGATGGTCATTTGTATCGAATAGCACCCCTTGAAGGCACGGAACTCTGGGAACAACAGTTACCCGGCGGAACTGCAGCTCACATTCT
>JASLXP010001143.1 GCA_030740295.1 Planctomycetota bacterium | reverse complement strand
AATCAGATCGAAGAATGAATGGTATGGGATTAACAGCGTATGCGTGGTGTGTGCGGTCAGGTGCGGCCAGATGCCATGGTCGTGCGAAATCTGCCGCATGCGCTTGAAGCGTTCACGGTAGCGGCGGAACTGAAAGCCCGGCTGAGTGTGGCCGTCGGGCAGCGTGTAGGTGACGGGGCCGCCCGCCCTGGTCAGAGGCGCTCCCCAGCAATCGTCGATGTAGGCACCCTTCACAAACTTATCGGTCTTCTCGATCCAGTCGTTCCAGGCCCAGGAAACAAAATCGATGAATTCCGGCGTGTAGTATTGGTAGTCCGGCGCCCAGGTCTCTGACCATTCGCGGGTGTGCTTCAACCGGGGCATCCCGTTCCACTGCATGTCCCAGTAGAGCCCGGGTACGGTAAGCGACTGCGGGGGCGGGGCGGTGATTCCTTTGGATTTCAAAGCGGCCATCTGCCCCTTGTAGAGTTCCCGAAGACCGGGCGCGCCTTTGGTGAGTCCTTCACCATTGATTCGCCGTTTGACCGCGTCCCAATCGTCTTCCGGGTACAGGAAAAAAGAGGTCGGCCCTTTGCGGCCCTTCAGATTGTTTCCGCAGAAAGTATCGGGATAGACGTTGGAATAGACGGGATACTGCCGCCACAAAGGGTCGAGCCTGCGAACTGGAATAGGATGAAGACCAAAGGAGAATGTCCGTTCTGAAGAGATCTCTGTGCGTTCCGAAATGATTTTCAGAAGGAGGGTCACGGTCTCGCCGCTGCGGGCAATGGACACGGCCGGCGTCTGACGGCTCTGGGTCCAACCCCGGTCGTTTTCCGCGAACCAGGCCATACCCCGCTGGTCGCCGGTGAGCATGACATAAGGAATGAAGCTCCCTCGCATTTCGTCGAGGAGATCGATCGTTGCCCCGTCGTTGCTCCGAAACAGAACACCCTCGCGATCGGGCAGCCCTCCGATGTGAACGTTTTTGCGATTACGAAAGTTTCTTCGACCGCTCCACCAGTGGACGAGCTGCGCTGAATCCTTGCGATACGGAATCGCGAGTTCCGCCGCATCGATGCTGGCATTCTGTTCCGCCGGCTTGAGAGTCACGTCGAACCACATCATGCCGTCGAATTCCAGGTAAGCGCGGGTGCTGACAGAGACCAGATCGGAGTAGAGCGATCCGCGCCAGTCGCATCGTGCAGGAGTCTGCTGGATGACCTTGATGGAACTCTTCTCAGGCTTCAGTGCCAGGGTTTGCCCGCGGATGCTGATTCTCAGTTGGACAGGCGCGGCCAGAACATCTTCGCCCACGGAAACCACTCGCTCCGGCAGCCCGGAACCGCCGAGGTGTATTTGCCTGAGCGAGACCTTCGCGACGTTGCCTCCGATGCTAATCGGGTCCCATTCGGGAAGGGGCTTATCCGAAAGGCCCAATTTGTTTTTCCACCAGGGAGGCGGCTTCCGCGTGAAAGAATCCTTCACGGAAGCGAGCACTTGCCCATCGGTGTTCAGAAGCTCCGCCAGCACTTCATACGCAGCAAAATCGAGCGGGCGAGTTCTGACCTCGACGGTGCCCTGTCGCTGTTTGCCAAAGCTGGCCTCGGCCTGCCCTGCAGGCTTGGACTCGCCCGATTTTCGAATTGTGAGTCGGCCTGTGGTGACTTCGTCGTAAGACTCGATCAAAGGAACCAGTTCGGCTCTCACGGTCCCGCTGACGCCATTCGTGTAGAGCTGCATGTCGGCCTCAGGGAGCGGCTGTACCTTTTGCCTCGGGTCGAACAGTTTTACCAGGTTGGAGATCTCGGATGGGGCCAGGGGCCGGCGGTAGATCCGGAAGTCATCGATGATCGTTTTCGGCATGGGCGTGCCGCGCTGTTCCCAATAGCGGTTTTCTCGGAAGCGCAGAGTCACCGGTTCGGACTCGATCCACCACCTGGGGTTGGCCTTCTTATACGGATAAGGATCTTTGGCGGTTCGAATTTCAAGGGCGGCTGCAACGGCGCCTTCAACGCTCCGGCGCTGGCCGTCGATGTAGTAGCTGACAGCAGTACCTTCCCAGGTTGCAGTCACATGATTCCAGACGCCGGGCTGAAACACTGGAGGATTCCTCACCCCCTCCGGCAGGTGCATGTTTGCGTTGAAGTGCAGCAGAGGGCCGATCTGCCGGTACACCGC
>JASLXP010001142.1 GCA_030740295.1 Planctomycetota bacterium | reverse complement strand
TCGATGTTGAAGACTCCGCCGTTTAAGAAAAGCAGACGGTGATACCAGACCCGGACGTACCGGCTTTGAGGAAAGTGTGTGAATACATCGAGCGTTTCTGCCGCTCGGCCGGCATTCCATGCCAGATAGGCGTCCCCCGAGCTGTACACATCCGTTGCTTTGTTCTTTTCAGCAGTCGCCGTTCCATAGGATGCGACTGCCGATTCGGCCAGGCACTCGGCTTCGACGTTGGTGCTGCCCGCGTTCAGCCGGCCCTGGCCGTGTCGCATGACTGGGAGTGGCTCGACATCGCTTCTGATTGCAGGAGCTTCAAACGGCTTTTCATCGAATGGCTCGTACCACAGGAGACCGACCTCCGCGCGCTTCGGGCCGCCTTCTGCATTAGTAAAGGAAAGCGAAGTGCCCTCATCCAAAGGCAGGGGATCACGCCAGAAATGGCGGCCTGCGCCGCATCGCCCAGTGCGTTCAAGGCTGTTGTGATTCCAGGTCGTCGACGCAAAGTTGATGTTTCCTGATATCCCTTCGATTGCGAAGGGCAACAATCCGGGACCGGCGTAGACATGTTTCTTTCCGCTTAATTGCAGGCGGACCTTCGAGCGCCAGTTCCAATGATGTCCGTGTCCAGTCGCAAAGAACGAGAGACCTGCGAGATGTCCGGGGCGAAGCCACTGAAACAGGACATTTGGACCAGATGCAGCGAGTGCCACACTGAGACTCGTGCCACAGAGGCGCATAATCTCCTTCGTCTCTGCAAGCGGCGCGATTGCGATCTCGCCACGGAACACACTGGGCAGCGAATCCGATCTGTTCACGACGTCCAATGCAAGCGACTTGCGAAAGGGAACAGGCAAACGGAAATAGATATAGATTGCGGGATCCTTCTTCCTCATCCGCGCCACCGGGTTCACCAGCCCGGCCGCCCACGTCCCCGCCCGTGAAAACCATGCGTGCGGCCACGGATGGCTGACACCGATGAAGTCCACCAGGGGCATCCTGACCGATTTCACCCCGTCGATTTCCAATTCGACCACCTGATGCCGCAGCAGCTCCATCCCGGCCGGCTCAAATCTCAGGCGCAGGCCGACCATCTCGGCAGGGCCGGTTGCCTCGGCTATCCGAGTTGTCTTCCGAACCGCGCAGGATGAATTCACCGTCACCAACTTTTCATCCGGGTATGGAACAAGCCGGTCAGAAATCTTCAGGAATGATTTCTGGATACGAGCCAACTGACTGACGTATTCACTTGCTGCGGCTGTTGAAAACTTGACTGTCGTCGCGCTCTTCAGGCGTCTGCCGCTAAGCCAGATCTTTGGATCGCCAGATGAAGTCTTAACAACGAGCCGTTCTCGAAAAGGAATGGGCACGACACACTGAGAATAAGGACCAGGCTGCTGCACCAGGGGAAACGCAAAAGGTAACTCACCGTATTCGTGCGGCTTCGGCGGAACATAGACTTGCTTCCACTCCTTACCAGGGCTGCACCGCATTACGATGACGCCGTCGGCAACGATCTGCAGTTCGCCCAGCGAACGCCCGAAGAAATAATCCAGTACTCCGGGGCCATTAATCTCAGCGATGAAGTTTCCCTTTTGCGTTGCCGTTGCGCGGGGTGAGAAAGTATCGATGTGAAATCTTTTCTCTGCCTGCGAACGCGCCAGCCACCGCAAATCTGTCAACTCCAGGGGAGAACCCGTTGGAGCTCGTTGGGCCCGAAGCGGACCCGGATGACAGATTGAAAGGAGGATCAGAAGAGGAGAAGTCATTCCTCAGATAGCAGTGAGTAATGAGTAATGAGCAAGTGTTGGCTTAACAGACTGGCAGGAAAATGCTGCCAACGAAATCAAGTGAACAAACGAATCGGGAGGGAGCGGAAGCCAATCATTGATGATCGCTGGGAATCAAGAGGATTTATGTGGAAGGAGATCCAGCACTTCCTGCCATCTTTCCTCTTCCACTGGAATGCCGTTTTGCAGCGCATCTGCCCTGTGCTTGAGTGAGCGTTCGCCCGGATACGAAGTACTGGTCTCGTGAAGTGAACTTAAGATCGCAGAAACAGGCGCGGTTGTTTCCGGGCCGAGCTTCGAAAGATCCCACGCGATGTAGGTCTGGCTGACCGCGCGTTCGCCCCGTTCCGCCGAACCAATCGAGATCTGCCAAGTGGCATTTCCTCCGCTCAGGACAGTGGCCAGCAGGTCGAGCATGATGGCCAGGCCGGCGCCCTTCCAAAGACCCGCGGGCTGGGCGAGACCGCCTTTCATTATCTTGCCGGGGTCGTCCGTTGGCTCGCCGTCCTCATCAACACCGGCAATTACGTCGAGTCTCTCGCCCCGGCGCGCGGCCTCGATCATTTTGCCGAATGAATACTGGCTCATGGCCATATCCAGCACGACTGGTTCGCCATCTGGGTTGGGGCAGGCGATGACCAGCGGATTATTTCCAATGGCATTCTTGTCACCGCCCCAGCCGGGCATGTTGGCCATCGTGTTCGTCCAGCACATGGCTGCAAAGCCGCTGCTGGCCGCGAGGTATCCGTAATTGGCCGGCCGCATCCAGTGGTTGGTATTTCGGAGTCCGATGCTGCCCATGCCATGTTCACTCGCCAGGCTCATGGCGCGGCGCATGCAGAAGTCGGCATTCAACGGACCGACGCCATGCTGGCCGTCCCATCTTTCTACGGCGCCCGCGGCATTCACCAGGACGGGATCGCTGTTAGGGTCGACCACGCGGCCGTTTACCAGATTTCGTACGAAGCCGGGAAACCGGTTCAAACCGTGTGAGGCGACGCCATCCCGGCTGGCATCAGCGAACAGGCGACCGCAGTCTGCAGCGCGCTCGGGCAGCATGCCCTTACTGACGAGTATTCGCTGGAAGGTGGACCTCATGTGTTCATAGAAAACGCGCATTCGGGATCTCCGTGAAACTGCTATCCTGTTGGCCAATCAGTGAGAATTCAGGATTATTTGAGCCCGTATTAACCCATCCGCAATATTATGAAAACTATCATCACTACCAGCATCTTCTGTGCGCTTCTCCAAACGACTCATGCCGAAGAAGGTCTTAAGGACGTCCCCGGCAAGCATCTGGACATCCTCCGGGACGGGAAGGCATTCGCCCGCTACATGTATGCGTACGACAAATCGACAAATGGAACTCGCCACAACACGTACAAGCCGTTCCTCCACGTCATGGATGAGGAGGGCAAAGCGCCCATCACCAAAGGGCCGGGCGGGAAGTTCACCCACCATCGCGGCATTTTTCTAGGGTGGTCAAGAACCGGCTTTCAAGGCAAGAGCTACGACATGTGGCATATGAAATCGAGCGAGATCGTGCACAAGGAATTTCTGGAGCAGGAAGTTTCCGAAGAGGCCACGCTAGTTAAGGTGAGTCTGCACTGGCTGACGCCCGACGACACCGTCATGATCGATGAGGTCCGCACATTTACATTTCACCACACGGACAAGGACGCGCATCTGCTCCTCGATTTTCATTCCGTGCTGACCGCGCCAACGGACGACGTCAACCTGAATGGCGACCCTGAACACGCCGGCATGCAATATCGTCCGCACAATGACGTGGCAGGAAATAAATCAGCGAAATACCTTTTTCATAAAGAAGGCGCCAATGCCAAAGCGGATCGTGACTGGCCATGGGCAGTGATGACCTACAAGCTGAAAGAAAAGTTCTACACCGTTCAGCACATGAACCATCCCGGTAATCCCAAAGGCACAAGATACTCTGCCTATCGGGACTACGGCAGGTTTGGCGCGTTCCCGACCGCGAAGATTAAGAAAGGTGAATCGCTTACGTTGCAGTATCGAATTCGCGTGCAAAGCGGCGAGGCTGCCGAACGAAATGTGTATGCCGCGCAGTATCAGAACTACATAAAGAATTAGGTTCTGTCACGAAGCAGGTGTCGAATGAGCTCGTGCTTATTTCCTGACAGACCCTTAGCTCCACAGGTCTCAGCGCAGGAACACACGAAGTGAGATTGCATTCAATCAGACTGGTTCTGTGCGCTTGTATTGCATTCGGGCTGCGCGCGGAAGAGGCAAGGCAAAGCAGTAAAGCTGCTCTTGCGGTCAACCGGCTTATCAAGGCCGCCCGCATTTATGACAAGGAAGAGATGTCGGCAGCATCATGGGCATTATCAAGAATCGGCAAACCAGCCGTCCCGGCCCTCATTCGTGCGATGAGCGATTTTGATGACAACGTGCGATGGCAGGCTGTCGTAGCAATGGGCCGCATCGGATACCCCGGAGCAAAGGCGGCCACTCCTGTGATAGTAAAAGCGCTGGGCGATATCGATCCCGATGTGCGAGGCGCTTCTGCGGTCTCCCTGGGCATGTTCAAGCAGAAGAGCCCGCAGATAATCGGCGCTCTCAGGAAGAATCTGAGGGATGAGCACGGCATGGTTCGCTCGGACGCGCACTGGGCGCTGTGGGTCCTGGTACGTGAGCCCCAGGCCGTTCCGGCATTGATCGCACTTCTCAATCACAAGGACTGGATGGTCAGCCACGGAGCTGCGCATCACCTCGGTGAGATCGGCGAACCGGCTGTTCTGCCTCTGATAAAACACCTGACCTCGAAGACACCAAGAGGGCGACACCTGGCCGCAGAGGCACTCGGTCGAATCGGCCCGGACGCGTCGGTTTGCATCCCTGCACTCATCGCGGCTCTGGAGGACAAAGACAAACTGGTCGTTGAAGCCTCAATCCGCTCACTTGGGCAGCTTGGATCGGCGGCGATCATTCCTTTGCTGGCATTCCTGAAGTCAGAGAAAGGCACGGCTAAGAGGGATGCCATTCGCGCACTTGGTGAATTCAGTGAGGAGGCGGCGCCGGCAGTTCCTCTTTTGGTGAAGCTGCTGAATACGGAACCGGAGATTCAGGCACAGTGCATTCAGACGCTTGGAATGATCGGGCCCAAAGCAGCGTCAGCATTTAAGGACATTGAAGTATTCCTCGGCCATCCGAATCCCGATTTCCGGGGGGCAGCAGCACAAGCCCTTGGCAGAATCGGAGAGGACGCTGGCGGAGCCTTGCCCAGGCTGAAGGCTCTGGCCGAAAATGATAAAGCGGACTTTGTCAGAGCCGCGGCCGGTCAGGCGATCGGGCTGATTCAGGGAACCGAGTAGATCGGAGTGCAGGTCTTCAACAGGCTGCAGAGAAAAAGACTGCAAAGAGAAGTGATCAACGCCCTGTCTTATAAAGCTCCCGAATTCTCATTAGCGGTTTGTGATACCGCCCGTCTTTGAAATCAGGAAACGTCCAATCGAAAGGATGAAACCTGCCCTTCTCATATCTGAGCGTCGGATCTGCCCAGACTCCCTTATCCAGATAGATTTTCTGAGACCCCTGTTTCATGGATGGCAGCACTACTTTATTGTGGTCCATGTAACCGGGATCGAGATTGATGCGACGCTTCCCGCCCTCGGCCAATTCGTCCTCGAGAGCATTGGTGAACAGTTTAATTTCTGCTATTGCGGCCGGAGTGACTTTCCGGGCGAATGAGAACAACTGCCGCATCAATCCCTTCCCCATCTCTGAAGCGTAGTAATCCGTCACATCAAAGGGGATTGCATCACTGGTGTAATCGATGGGCCCGAGGCGTTCAGCCAACCTCGAAAGCGCATCCTGCATGACTGCATCCGGAACAAAGAGAGCAGCGACGAAGACTTTGACGGGATAAGGCTCACCGGGCTGTGCCATGAGATAAGATTCTGTTTGGGGAATCGGGTTAGGTGCAGTTACTTTTTCATCAGGCAAAGTCCGGCGCCAGACAGTCCAACTCACCAGTAATTTAGCGCGTCTTCAAACATCGCCGCAAGATCCTCAGCCCCCGCGGGTCTGGGGCTGAGCTTGGTTACACGATGCTGGGGTAACGTGCCCTCAACCAAGGCAGGAATATCTTCCGATCCGTACCCCACCTCGCTCAGCCCGTTCGGGATATTGAGCCTCTGCATAAACTCGAGTATGCGATCCGAAAGAACGTTGCCGGCATCGTCGTTACTGATGTTTGAAACATCCACTCCCAGCACTGCAGCTCCTTCGAGATGGCGTTCCGGACATGCGGCAGCAGTGAAACGAAAGACAGCCGGCGCATTCAGAATCACTGAAGTGCCATGAGGGATGATCGGATAATCGACGGGATACCCATCGGGATTGTAGGACTTGACCATCCCGGAAACGGGATAAGACATTCCGTGCGGAAGGTGGCATCCCGCATTGCCGAATCCAACACCCGCGTACGAAGCAGCAAGCAGCATCATCCCGCGAGATTCATCGTCTTGTTCTTCAACGGCTCGCGTCAAGTATTCGGCCACCATGCGCAGCGCCTGAAGTGACCAGACATCGCTGATGGGATTCGAGCCCTGATAAGCAGGTCGCAGGGTCGGCCGCTCGGGCAGTGTGCGCGTCTGGTATGGAATGGCTGTGTAAGATTCCAGCGCATGGCTTAAGACATCCAGGCCGGTCGAGGCAGCGACCGCGGGCGGCAAGGTCCGTGTGTTTTCAGAATCGATGATGCCGAGCGTTGGTTTCAGATAACGATGCGCGATGCCGGTCTTGGCACGCATTTCGATCAGGTCAAAAATGGAGACACCCGTAGTTTCGCTCCCCGTGCCGGCGGTAGTCGGCACGGCAAACAACGGCTTGAGCGGCCCTGGAACTGGTTTGCCCTTACCGATAGGAGCGTTGATGTAGTCAAAAAAATCAGCGGGATAGGTCGTGTAAAGATTCACCGCCTTGGCCGTATCCATCGTCGATCCGCCACCCACTGCCACGAATGCATCAAAGGGCTCGGATTGCCCGAACTCAATGGCTTTCTTGAATGAAGCATCGGTCGGTTCGACTTCAACACGATCGAAAAGCTTGAATCCAATTCCCGCATCCTCAAGGGATTGCAGCACTGTATGAACCGGAGGCAGCGTACGGAGATTCTCATCCGTCAGAACCATCACGTGCTTCACTTTCATGTCGGCCAAATCCATGCCGAGTTCGCGCGTGATACCAGGGCCGAATCGAATATTTGAAGCGGCCATCTCAAAACCGATTTCATTTTTCATGGCTAATCCTCGGGGGAAAGATGCATTGATAATCGAAAAGGCCAATCTGTAAAGTCAGATCGCCGGTACGCGTAGAGGCTATCTTCCGGCCGATTTTCGCCGAAGGCGGGCGCCACGGACCTGAGTAATTTGTGGCTGTTCCTATGTGAGTGTAACCGTCGCAGTAAAGACATGTGCAGACTGCAGGAAGCCTCGGCAGTTCGCTCAAGTTTGTGGGCCGCCTTCAGGTATCGCTATCCCCTCTGAAGCAGGCTCCACGATCTTACTGCTCCTCCCCCTGCAATGCCTGCTCCTCGATGCCGGCCATCTTGTCTTCTACCAGCCGCCCTCGTGCATACTTGGCCCACTTGCTGGCGGGGAAATCCCAGGTGAGTTTCTTGAAGGTGCGATAAGCCTCGACCATGTCCTTCTGTTTTGCCCGGCGCGTGTAGCTGTCCGCAAGCCAGTACATGGCTTCCGGACAGGCGACCTTGTCGTCTTCGTATTTCTTGACGCTCATGCTGAGGATTTCGATGGACTTGTCGTAATCCTCTGCCTGGATGTATGCCTGTCCGGAAAGGACGCTGGTCCGGGCGGCGAGCTTGTGGGTGGGGAAGCGGCTGGATAGGCGGCCGAACACTTCGCCCGATGTGCGATACATGTTGAGCGCGGCCTGCTGCTGTTTGAGCCGCTCGACCTCTTCTTCAATGACGGCCGCGGCCTTGCGCAGCTCACGGCCCTTCTGCCAGAAATACTGACCGAGCCGGCTGATGGTTTCCGCAACGAGCTCGTTATCGGGATAGCGGTAGGAGAGCTTGACGTATTCCTCACAAGCCCGGTCGACGAGCCCCATCTTCTCAAAGACGAGCGCCTTCTTGTATTGAGATTTGGGAGCGTAGCTTCCCTCCGGGTTGGAGGCGACGATGTCACTGAAACGGTTTACCGCCTCGTTGAAGAGTTGCTGCTTCTCCTTGGCATCCTCAGTCTCTTCGGCGAATTCGAGTGAGAGATTTGCGAGCAGATAATCGGCCTGCGCTTTCGTCTCCGTGTTGGGGAAATCGCGGCTAGCTTCTTCCAACAGACGTTTGCCCTCCTCGATCTCTTGTTTCGACAGGTCCTTCTGTCCAAGTTTGCGGTGTTTTTTGGCGAGCTCGAAGTATGCCTCGGCGATGGTGAACTGTGTCTGCGCCGCGATTTCCGGGTCTTTGAATCGTTTGGTGAACGACAGAATCGAACCGTTGGCGCCCTTGAAAACTTCTACGGTGCGGACGACCTTATCGATATCGTTTTCATCGCCATACGTGACGGTGATCGTATCGCCATATGTGACGCCAAGTTGATTGTCGGCAATGTCCTGGCCCTGTTCCGCATAGACCGGCCGCAGCAGGCCGCGGAATTCACCGGTGTGCTCAAAGGTCTCTTTGAGCGGCAGCGAGAGGAAACTTCCGCCGGCCGTGGCGAGGGTAATCGAAATCTCGTCTCGCTCCCCACCGACGTCTTTGCTTTTGTCGATGACCCGGAAGTAGAGTGTCTCTCCAACGTGGATGCCGGCGAGTTTCTTTTCGTAACGACGGTCAAGAATGTGGAAATCATAATCGGACTTGAGCTTGAAACTGCCCGTAAGCCAGTGTTCCTTTTCGGCTTCATCCACATATTGGAAGCCGACGAAGATACTGTCGCCGCCGCGGACCCGCAGCCTGCCGCGGTGTTCTTTGTCTTCATCCTTGGCAGCATCCGGGTCGGCTGCCGGAGAATACTCCTGTATGTCGCCAAGCATATAAGGAATATGAAAAGTGAAGAGGCCCACTTCGAGCGGGCTGTCTTCAAACTTGGCGCCGCGCAGAATGGAATCCTGGTAGAGAGTGGATTTAACGTTCACGCCCGGGCCCCCTGCCCCAGTGGTCAACAGAGTCGTGCCCGGCACATTGACATTAAATGGTGGCGGCACGACGCCGTCGGCCGTCGCAGTTGCGTTGGCCTCGACGAGCTCACGCCCGCTCGAGGTCTGCACATACATTTGCGCTCTGCTCCGCACTGAGAGTGCGATCGTCGGCCAGAGGATTTCCGCAATGATAGGACCATCGAAGTAGGAGAAGATTTCTTTGGGCCCGCTGTTCGATTCATCGTTCTCAGGCTCTTCGCCGGGCTCAGGCGGGGCTTCCTCTTTCGGCGCTTCGGGTTTCTTTTCACCCTCCTCGCCGTTTGATGCGTGCATGGTCACCACGTCTGTCGGGTCATCCGGACGGGTGATGACGAGCATCCGACCGATGACGAGAACTTCCTTGCCCTTTGCATTTGTCTGCTTTTCCTCAAAGACGGCCGACTCCGTATCGTAGAGTCGAAGCTCCGGGTCCTGCCAGAAAGTTTGTCGGACCTTATAAGAACGAAACCACGGAATGCCCGGGTCTGTGTTCTCGCGATCCATATAGGTCAGCATGATGTTGTCGTCATCACTGAGCTGCAGATCGGCCGGGCGCTTGGGCTCTTCTTCCGATGGGAAAATGCGGCCAACGAAGGTGGCGGAGCTTTCCTGAGTTTCGAGGGCTTTCAACGTGAGTTTGCGATCCTGGCCGATCACCTGCGCAGTAAAAGTGACCGTGTCAAATTTTTCAGACACATCCGCGTCCGGGTCGTTGATGAATACCACGATCGGCTCGCCGGTCTTGAAACGCACAATTGGAATGTAGTTCTGATTGAGAATGTCACCGCTGCGGGTGACCTCTATGAAGGCCGCGCTCAAGGAAGCGTTGTTGTAAGACGCGCTCAGGAAACGTTCGTGCACATCCAGACCGCGTGAGATGTGCTTGGGGTCTTTGTAGCGGACCGTGATTCGGTCGCCCGGAATGATCTCCAGGATGTCATTTTTCATCAGTTCAGCGAAATCCTGTGGCGTCGGCAGTACCTTTTCGCCGGCAGTGTTCGTGAGGTGGATTTTGTTGATGGCCGGCGCATCGGTTTCGAAATCGATCATAATGAGTCGAAGAATGCGCGTGCTGATGTCGCTGGGATATTCAATGTCAAAGGCACTGTGGTCTTCTGTTGGTTGAATTTTCGCCAGCCCACGAGTGAAGACCTTTTGCACTTTCTCAACGTTCTCTGTGAAGAGCGAAGCGGGGACAGGTTCTTCGTACGGCGCTTTGTCGATATCCCAGTAGAGCGCGCCCTTCACGCTGTCCCGATACGTACCGGTAACCGTCACCTCAATGGTGTGCACGCCCTTTTCTAGCCCGAGCTCGATGCGCGGTGTCGCCAGATCTTTGGGGGACTGCCCGTCCACGAGGAAGGTGACCTTTGCCATTTTAGTCCTCTCGGAGAGCTTGAGCGTAAACGAACGGCGCTGGTATTTGGGCGAATAAAAGGCGCCCCGAATCCGGGCAACGAAGTTGTGGCTCGGATAGAGAGTCGGCAGATCGAGCCTGCGACCTTTAGTGTCGTGATGAAAGTAATGACTGCTGAGATGGAAACTGAATTCCTTCAAATCGTGCACGGCCTTGGGGCTGCCCACCGGAATATATCCCCACTCGAGGTGGGGGCTGAGGTCCTTAGGAAGCTTGGGAGCCCGGGCTACTTCAAGATGCAACTGGCCCAGCCAGGGTTTGTATTCTCTTGGCCACCAGCCAACGGTAGTGAACTTTTTGTTGTTGTAGGAAGTCTGAATGAGAAACTCCTTAAGTTTGCGCCCAGGCACGGCTGCCTCGATGCGCATCTTGCCGAGCGGAACATTGTCATTCAGGTCCACGCCGTAAAACTTCGGGCGCTGATTATCGGGCTCGGCAACCCAGGGCAAATATTTCTTTGGCGAAATACAGAAATTAGGCGAGCGTCCCTCCATCGATTCGGGAGCAAACGCGGTCGGCTGTGCAGGTGCCGTCTTCACTGTGTTCTCGAAGATGCCGGTCGCTTCGCCAGTTTCGACCAAAGCGTGCCCCTGCACACGGTCACCGCTGCTCGTGCTGATGGCGGTGCCGATTCTGTCCACCTCTGCAGTCGTCGAACGGTCAAGGTCTGTCACACGCATGTAAACCGGATTCCCGGGCCGGATAAGGTTACCAGCCCTCGCAGTCGAGAGGGCGCCCCTCGCACCGATCTTGAGCGCGGCGCGCAGAGCTATTTCATCTAGTTCCTTTTGCGTCGGAATGCGGCTCGAAGATGCCTGAAGATTGCCGTCCGAAGCCACAGTGAGTGCGATAGGCGATGTCGATTTGATGCCGTGACTCACCTTGAACTTTTCGGAGAAATCGTAATAGACCTTGTCATTGCCAAGGAGCTGCAATGCAAAGTTGTTCTTTTCAGCGACCCCAAGCTCGGTCGGCAAACCGCCTTCAAATCGCGTCCGCGAATCGCCAAAGGGGAAGAGGCTGAATATTTCTTCATCTCCGGAGGTGGTCCATGCACGGATTTCTATATTAGTTGTTTTGCCCACGATGGAGAGATTGCGGTCCTCCAGCTTCACCTTCAACGGCTTGCCCGGAATGATGATCCTTTTGGCTGTCGTGATTCCAAGATCAATTTCAGTCGCTTCAATTAGTTTTTTTCGTTTAAGGTAGAGCCGTCCCTTCAGAATTTTTGCATCCGCGTGGTCGGGTTGGAGGAGCAGAACCCGGTCGAGGAACTCACCCGCCTCATCATATTCTTCCTGATCGAATTTAATGACAGCAAGTTGGTAGTTCGCTCCGACTTGGGAAACGGTGTCCTGCGACGCGGCAATTCGCTCGAGACGTTCGATGGCTTGCTGATAGTTTTTGGTAAGCGTGTCGACCGCAGCTATTCGGATACTAGCTGTCTTGCCGCCCACGGTATCCCTGAATGCGGGTGTCGCTACGATACGGTCGTACTGGGCACGGGCCCGCGGGAATTCCTGACGGTAAAAGGCGATGTCAGCGTAGGACAGGAACAGCCTGGCGCGCACCTCAGAATCAAAAGCCTCCGGATTGCTGTCGACCCATCTGATCAGCAATTGAGCAAACGATTCGGCAGCACCAAAATCTCGAAGCTGGGTATTTTTCTCGACCAGCCATACAAGGAATCCACTGTCAAGGTCTTTGTAAGCCTCTTCGAGGGCCTCCTTGTTATCCTTATACAGTTTCCACGCAGAATTCAGGTTACCAGCAAGAAACGCGACCTGGGCCTCGAAGAGGGGATAGCGAGGGTCAGTTTTGGCCACGGGGATGCCGCCGATACGGGCCACGGCCTTCGAACGGCCGTTCATCAGGGTGATTTTGTGCTGTTCATTGAGCCGCCGGTTTGCGATTTCCAGACCGGAAATGCTGTAGCAGGCCGCAAGCTCATATTTCTCTTCTTCCAGTAGGCCGACGACGTATCTGTTTACCTGCTCACGGGTGTCCTGAGCCCGGTGCGGATAGTGGGAAATGTCATTCATGATTCTCCAGAAATACGGAATTGCCTGGAATAGTACTGCGCTGCGGCCGCTGGCGATGAGCCCTTCATGAACCGTACGGACGAGATAATGATAGTTCTGATACCCAGTGTAGCCTGTCCGAGAACCGTATAAGTCAGGTACAACATGGAAAATTCGCATCAGGGCATCGAGCTCCGAGTCCGTCAAATCAATCGGTTTGATTTGGCTCAAAGAAAACATGCTCGGAACCGCATCGCGAACAGGACGCTCCATCGAGCGATCCACCCATTTGTTCAGCCGGTCAAAGAATTCTTTCCGGATCTTCGGGAGCTTCATGTTGTGATTCGTATTCAGGTTGAACCAGCCGTAGCCCATAGCCTCTCCATCGAACCGTGTCTTCCCGTAAGCTTTGTCAAAGTATTTTATGATGTCGGGACGTACCGATGTGCTCATCGACCGATAGTACCAAGTGCCCCTCAGGGAAGAAGTCGGCGCGTAGTCTTTTCCCTTTAGTAGTTCGGCCGCATAAAACTTGCGGATGGTCAGATCGCTGTCATAGCCGGCTTCAAAGTACCGCCGATCAAAGCGACCCACTCGTTTGGACTCTTCCAGATAATCGTTATCAAAATATTGGGACGGATACTTTTTATATAGCGTAGTGAACTCGTGCCTGAGCAGATACATATAGTTCGTCGTCACATGTTGGGTAGCGTCGAAAGGACGATGGTTTGTCTGGTAAAACGACTTTTTCAGGATTGCCTGTTCCATGACCTCGCTGCACCAGTTATATTGGTACCATCCGCTGCCCCGGCAGGAAGTACGAGCCACGTTAAAGAGCCAGGGCCAGTACTTGCCGCGCTTCATTTGAGCAAGAAACGATGACTTGAACAGCTCATTGAGTTTCTTTTGACGAGGTCTGTCTCCGACAGGAGAAGAAGCCGGCCAGCCGGTACGGCCGGAGTTCATGGCCCAATAGGTGATGCCTATATCTGAATTCCACTGATTCGGCTGGACCTGCTTCAGCTCTTCCTCGAGTAAATATGCCTGCAGGTCAAAAGTCTCCAGCCCCTTGTGATTCGAAGAAATGTATTTCAGCGCGGCCCGGCCGTATGGCACTTTGCGTGCCTCATGCATCCGAACCAGGCTGTAGATCTCTTTTGCCTTCTGAACGTATAAGGTCAGATTCTCAGCCTGAACGGCCTTTCTTGCTTCAACCATCTTCTGCGTTAGAGGATTTGGAAATCGGCCGCTGCGATTGACTGCAACACTCATCACCTGCTTGAACACTTTGTCAATGTCATTGACCTTCAGCAGGGCATCGTCGAGTTCCTTGATGCGTTTTTTTTGCACATCGGTGAGGTCAGTCCCGGCCTTGAGGAGGGTGAGTTCTTTTCGTGATGCCTCGGCCCATTTAGTAAATGTCTCGTAGCCCATCTGGAATACAACCTTTCGCTCCTCTGCCGAGTACGGCACCCAATCAAGCGAGTGAAGTGCAGCGCTCAGTTTTGCGATATCTGTCGTGTAGTGTCGCCACGCGTGGTAGACGAATTCCTTAGAGGCATCCGTATCAAACAAGGGGACGGGGCCTTTAGACAAGTAGCGCTCGCCAAAGGAAGTTACCATCCCGCTGAGCCTGTCCGCGTTGCCATAGAGTTGATTGTAGGCATAAAAGTATTCGTAATTAACTAATTTGTAGACCGCCCCAAAATCCAGGTGCCACAGATTCAGCATTAGGGCATCAAGTCCTTTAACGGGATCGTCACCGGCCGCAATCGCCCGCGCAAGAAGGGCATAGTGCTGCCTGGAATTGACAAGTTTGGGAGCAATCGCCGGATAGCGATCACGGGGCACGTAGCCTATGTAAGTGCGTGCAGAAGTGTTCGACACATAGTTGACAAGCCAGGGATACCGGTCCGCGTGTTTCAACCAGATGGTGACACCCATGAATGGTGACCCTGTCGAGAAGATCCAGCGCTGGTCTTCCTCCGTCTTCATTCGAGTGATTGCGTATTCGAGAAACTTGTTCTTTTCAGAACCGGTCACATTCCATTCGGGCGCCTGGTTGTATGCCCCCATGGTTCGAATGATCGATTGGGCAGTATCTCTATCCGGGAAACGGTCAAAAAGTTTCACTGCCTGCTGATAAATCGGCGCGAACAGGGCATTAAGCTCTTCAGGCTTACTGCCTTTTCGGCGGACATAGAAATCCATGTATGCTGCCTGGAATGCGAAACGCGCACTCAAGTTAGGGTCATCGACAAGGGGTGGAATCAATTTAAGGTATTGAAGCCCCTTAAGTTTGGATTCTGTGTAATCGTAGAACCGGTACAGGCGGTACAGATAATCAGCAACATACCGGCTGTAGAAATGGCGATCCTTGGCTGGTGTCGTCTTCAATACTTCATGCAATCGTTCTGCAACGACATCATATTCGTTGCGTTTCAATGCAAGGGAAAGAAACCAACCGTCGAATTTCTTCGCCTTAATCGAGTGCCGGAATCTATGTCCGTCCCTCCGCATAAAGTCATATGCCTCGTAATATGACTTTAAGAAATCAATCATGATCTCATACATCCGCGCGGCGATATCGGACGCCTTCGCATCAGGCGTCGCAGAAGCAAGATAGGTTTTGTACCGGGTCACCGCGGACCTGAAATCACCGGAGTATTCGGCATTCCTAGCCGAAAGAACCAGAAGCTCAGAGCTGGGCGAGACAACATTCTTTAAATAGTTTTTGATGGCCTGATGAGCGGCAAATGGCCGGCCGATTTTTACCGCTACGGTAAGTAGTTCTTGTGCCTCAGCGTCAGTAGCACCGGATTCAGAAACCGAGCGGACCTTACTCAGGAGGGAATCAAATCTGTTCGTCTGATCTTCAGCGAAAAGCGGAATGAGGAAGCAGAGAGGGAGGCAGAACCAGTGCGAGGCCATGGTATCTTTCATATCAGGTAGATATTTTGCTCCTATATCTTGGTTAGAACCTGTTCAGTACAATTGTGAACTACGTTCTTTCTTCCTTGATATCAGGAAAGCAGGAATTGGCTGATGGCGATTGAAATAGGGTCATAGATCGGCTGAACAGAAAACACAAAAGACGTGCTTCACACCTCCTTTTTCCTGTTCAATTTCTTTTCAATCTTTGGCAGTATTCGCTTTATCTTTCCCGCGTAGGGACTGGATGGGTATTCAAACAGTAATTGTTTGCCCTTTGCCTGGGCCTTGGCGAAATCGCCCATGCGGTAAGCGATGAGGACCCATTTAATGAGCATCTTGTCGAGGAAGGGGGCATCTGGATAATCCTGGAAGATCTGGTCGAGTAATTCATTTGCCTGCATGTAGTCTTTGGTGTCGTAGTAGTAGTCCACCTCTTTAGCGAGGGCCGCTCCCGCGAACTCGCTGTCGGGGTAGCTTGACGAACAACTGCGGTACGCTGGAACGGCTGCGGAAAG
>JASLXP010001141.1 GCA_030740295.1 Planctomycetota bacterium | reverse complement strand
CAACGGCCTGGCGACGGAGCCTCATGACATTGAGCTGGGGAATGACACGATCAATGGTGCCGACGGTAACGACTTCATCGTCGGTGACAATGTCACGATCGTAACCCCCGTGCTCCTCGGCGTGCTGGGGGAAAGTGCCGAAACCGCAGTTCAGGATGGGCTCGATCTGGTGCAAACGCTCCATGATGTTCTCTATGTCGCAAACGACCTGAATCAAGTCGTCCTCGACCTGCAGAATACGCTGTTCGACATTATCGATTCCACCAATGGCCGGAACAGTATCATGAAGCTGCAAGGCGATGAAGACCTGCACGATATCATTGCCGGTCGCGACACCCTTACCTCTGGTGAGGGTGAGGATATTGTGGTGGGTGACAACGCAAACTTCATCATGCCTGTCATGACCGGCCTGAATTCCACAGTGCGAAGGCTGGATCCGCTGAACGGCAACGTCCAGTTGGTCAACCTGGATCTTCAACTGGCTCGCGATTATGGAAACCATGAAGCGGCGCACTACGATCCGTTCAACTTTGTCCGTGTGGGTCAAAACATCCGCATCGAGTTCTTTGACGAGTTCTTTGGCAATGACACCATCACCGGGAATGAAGGCAATGATATTCTGGTCGGCGACTATGCGACCATAGGTGTGCCTATCCTTGTAGACACCAATGACCTCAACAATCTCGAAGATGAATTCCGGGCCTTTGATAAGGCACTCGGAGACTTCGAGCAGAACATCGTCAATCGGCGGCCGGAGCGGCGTCTGGACCATACTCTCGAATCAGGCCTGGACGCCATCAGCGGGGGGGATGGCAATGATTCAGTCTTCGGTGACTATGTTCGGATCATCCGTCCGATCACTACCACTGGTACGGTCTATCGAGACTTTACTTTCTCAGTGAGCGAAACGGGATACCTGCCATTCATGAGGTCACGTGGGCGAAAAGTTGTTCTGGCCGATGACGTCATTCTGGGTGGTGATGGCAGCGATACCATGCTCGGACAGCGCGGGACAAACTTCATCAACAGCATCGAGAACGATTTCTTTGGCGACACGCGAGACCTTGTCATCACAGGCCGCCTGCAGGACCGGGTAGAGAACTCCATCAATACCACTGTTGACAACCTGATCAGCAAACTGATTGCTACGGGCAGCACTTTGAATCTGGAGGGTGAGCTTAATCTGAAGTTCTGACCAAGGACCAGAACTGGAATGATTGAGGAATGACGAATGACCAAAGAGCAATAAATGAAGGTCCACCGAACAGAAGACAATGACCAATGACTTTCCCTCCATTCTTCCCTGAACACTGAAACCTGAGCACTGAGTTCCTTTCTCAAGAGGTAACTGCCATGTCCCTATCATCAACAACCCCATACACTGACCCCGGCATGCTCGGGGGAGGCGTACGCGAACAGCGGGCGATCATGAATCACCTGCTTTCCGAAGGATTCCGGTCTGCATCGCAATCCGCGAATACCGACCAGGCCGCACGGGCCTTCAGCGGGGGGAACGTCGATAACGACCAGACCCAGGCTGAAGACGTCACCCAGACGGTCGTGACCTTGAACAGGCAGCAGATCACCATCCAGGCTGTCCAGGCCACGAACGCGAACGCAGCCAACTTCAACTCCAACTACCTGCAGCGCTACATCGCCGGCGCCAACGCCGAAGATTACCTTGCCAAGGCCGGCTCCCAGATCGTGCAGGATCAGAGCGGAGCCCAAGTCGCACTCGCGAAGCTCAATGACTTCTCCGGCACTGACAGCGATGCAGAAAACGACATCAACCAGCGCTCGGACACGATCCAGCAGTTCGATATCGATCTCTCGGCCACGGTCAGCAATACGACCATCGCCAACGAGATCGGCAACGCGTTCAATTCGGCCCGCTTCCGCGAAATCCAGGGCAGCGTCGGAGACCTCCAGGCCCAGGCCGTCTTCGCGCATGGCCAGCGTCAGGGCAGCGCCACGAATCCCGTCACCCAGCGCGCCATCGCCGACGGTGGAGTCGCAGACAACGACATCACCCAGGACACAGGTATCACCAGCTCAAACAACCGCATCGATCTCATCGGCAGCTTCGACCTGAGCAAATTCGAAATCGGTAATCTGTCCCCGCGCTCGACAAACATCCTCGCCGCAATGAACGCCAATCCCAACCACATCATCTCCGCTGTGAGCAAGAGCACCGCCAGCCAGGATCAGAACCACCTGATGGTCGCAGGCGCCGGCGAAGACGAAGGCATCGTGGTGACAGAAAACAACGGCCGCGCCAAGAACACCGGCAACGCCTCGATGGATAACACCGAATCCACGACGGTGAACAATTCGGTGAGCCTGTTGATTTAGTCTTAACCGAATTCATCAGACAGCGGTCAGGGCTCTGATCGAGCTGTCTTGGAGTTCCGCGACAGGATGAGCTTCGGCGAGTCCGGCTTCTGTCAGGCGGCGTACCTCTCATTCGGGACAGCGGTCAACATCGGCGGCACTCTCTTCATTTCATCGACCACGTACTCAGAATGGATCAATGGGTCACAAGTGAACTGGCGTATGTTTCAGGCGATTTGTACAGTGGGCTCGCCATTATCTGGCCGATCACAAGCCCCTGAGCAGGGCAGGCCACAGTCAACAGATCCCTCTTTTTCCGTCATTCCAGCATCCCAGTCTTCCAACATTCCTTCGAACCACAATCCTCAAGAGGCTCTGAATGAACACCGCCAGGCTCCTCCTGCTCTTCTTGCTCCCCTTTACCACTTTCGCCGAGGAAACGGTTGACACCCTCATCAAAGAACTGCCCGTCCCAGATGCTGAGAAGCGGGACGAAGTCTTCGGCAAGCTCATCAAGCTGGGCGATCCGGCGATCACCCAGCTCTGCAAGAAACTGGTCGACCCTGGCAAGGGCAACGACCTTGCTGCTCGGTACGCGTTACACGGGTTGGCCGTCCACGCGCAGCGCAAAGGCGGAGAGGCAGATCGAGCCAAGTTCTCCAAGGCCATGGCAGCGGAGCTGGCCGGAGAATACACAAAGCCGGTGAAGGGATTTATCATCCGTCAGCTCCACCACGCGGGCGGGCCCGAGGCCATCCAGGGGATTACGCCCAGCCTGCTCGATGCCGAGATCGGTGAATACGCCGCCCAAGCCCTCGTGAGCATCGGCGGCGAAGAGGCCACGAAATCTCTGCGGGACGCGCTGCCCAAATCGAACGGCCCGATCCGCATGACGTTGATTCAGGCCGCCGGTGTGGTGAGGGATGCCTCTTCCGCCGACGAAATTGCCAAATCCGTCAGCGACCAGAATCGTGAGATACGCCTGGTTGCCATGCACGCCCTCGCCAACATCGGCCACGCAGAATCCGCCGGGCTTATCGCAGGAAGGGCCAGGATAGAAGAGCGTTACGAAGCCAACAAGGCCACAGATGCCTACCTCCTCCTCATTCGGCGCCTGGAGGAATCCGGCAAGACTGCCGAAGCCGGCGACATGTACAAGGAGCTGTTCGATGGCAAAGTCGGCATGGGCGAATCGCACGTCCGATGCGCCGCATTGCTGGGGCTGGCCAAAACGCAGGGGGAGAAGGCACTCGTCCTCATCCACGAGGCCCTGAGCTCGAAGGACTTTCAGCTCCGCTCAGTCGCCAGCCGCGCTGCACTGGCAACCAAAGGGCAGAATGTCGCCCAGTGGTGGCTCGACAAGATGAAGGACTCGACACCTGAAGCCAAGGCCCAGATTCTTAACATCCTGGCAAAGCGCGGCGAGCGGCTCTCCCTCGCTGTTGCCCTCAGCGAACTGAAAAGCGAAAACGCCGCCCTGCGCAATGCTGCGCTCAACGCGGTCGTCACCCTCGGTGACGAATCCACCGTGCCGCCTCTGGTCGCCTTCCTCAGCAGCAAAAAGGATGAGGAACGCAAGGCCGCACAGGAAGCCATGGTCCGCATTTCCTACGCCAAGGCCATCGCGGCCATGTCCGAATCGATGACGAAATCGCAAGGCATGGCCAAGGCCGGCCTCATCGACATCCTCACCCGCAAAGGCGCGGTGGCACAGCTCGATCCCATCATCGGTGCCATAAGCGATGAGGATGAAGGCGTCCGTTCCGCGGCCTGGAATGCGGTCAGAAGCATGGGTAACGGAACTCGCATTTCTCGCCTCCTCGAGCTTCATGCCGCGGCCAGAAGCGGAACCGAGCGCAATACCGCGCAGGGAGCGCTTGGCGAAGTCTACGTCCGCGCGGCAGACAAGAACAGAGCCACAGACGAGATTGTCAGGGGGATGCAGGGAGCATCTGAAGCCAGCGCGTCTTCGCTGCTCTACGTCCTGAAACGGGTCGGCCATTCCAGGGGCCTGTCTGAAGCGAGGAAGAGCCTGAAGAGTGACAAGGCCGGTATCGTCGACGCGGCCGTCCGAGCTATCGCAGAGTGGCCCGGGTCCGAGGCACTGAACGATCAGATCACCATCGCCGAGACTTCAGAAAACCTCTCCCACCAGGTATTGTCCCTGCGCGGTTACGATCGTTTGCTCCGCACCTCCAAACTGAAACCGGCGGATGTACTCAGGCAGTTCGAGCGTGGATTCAAGGCCGCCAGACGCCCCGAGGAGAAGGGCCTCATGATCAGCGGCATGGGGAATATCGCCAGCATCGAAACACTCAAGGCCCTCCAGCCGTATGCGGTCGATAAAGAGCATTCAGCCGTGGCCCTGGCGGCCGTCAAGAAGGTGGCTCTCGAAGTATTCAAGACTGATCCCGCCGGCGCAAAAGACGGTGTGAAGGCCATCAAAGAAGCCTCGAAGGACGAAGCCATCACAAAGAAGGCCGACGCTGTCATCGCCGAAATCGAGAAGCTCGAAGACCACATCACCGAGTGGCTGGTCACCGAAAAATACACTCGCCGCGGAAAGAAACAGAAAGAGCTCTTCGAGCAGAAATTCCCACCCGAGGCTAAGAAACCGAAGAAGGTTCCAGTCTGGAAGTTTGTCTCCACGGCAGACACAAAACATCCCTGGTATGCCGACCTGCATGACTATGGAGGAGGCAACGATTCCGTCATGTACCTCCGAACCTTCGTCCGCAGTGCCGCGGAAGCGGACGCCCGCCTGGAGCTCGGTTTCGACGACACACTAAAAGTCTGGCTCAACGGCAAGCAGGTTTTTTCCGATCCCAAACCGCATCGCTACATTCCTGCCCAGGAAACAGCCGAACTCAAACTCACCGCGGGCTGGAACGAACTCCTGCTCAAATCCGTCAACGGCACCGCCAACTGGGAGGTCTCTGCCCGCATTCGCAAGCCCGACGGCAGCAAGCTCGAAGGTCTCACCTGCACCGGCGGCAAAGATTACCTGTCTGCCCTCGAGAAAGACGTAGCCGATGAAGGCATGCGCGACAGCGCGCTCGCTGTAGCAATCAAGCTCCTGCCGGTTCTGCAGACACGCAAGGGCAACGATGTCAAAGAATTCCTCGGCAAGCTGATGGAAGCCACAAAAGATCCGGCTGCCATCAAAGCTATCTCCTCCGTCTTCGACGAAATCGACAAGTACGGCGGCTACATCACCGACTGGATGGTCAGCGACCGTTTCCAGAAGACCGGTAAAGACGGGGTGGGGCTCTTCGACATCGTCTTTCCGCCGGAAGACCCAAAGGCCAAAGACGTCAAATGGAAGAAGCAGCCCATCCCCGGTAACAAGTGGCAGGTAGACCTGATGAAGACAATCGGCTCAAACAACGCGGCCGGCTATCTGCGCACCTATGTCTACTCGCCTGAAGAACAAGAGGTCATCTTTCAGTGCGGCAGCGAC
>JASLXP010001140.1 GCA_030740295.1 Planctomycetota bacterium | reverse complement strand
ACGGGCTGGGTTTTCGGGCAGATCATCCTTAGGGGCAACGCCACGGCCATTTGCCCCAATGAATGGCCTCCTCATAAATGGCCGGGGCGTTGCCCCTTTTCAGATCTTTGTACCATTCACCCAGCCCGTTGGGCTGGGCTAAGCAAACAGCCCGGGGCTTCGCCCCTGCAATCCGTCAAAACGACTCCGTCCTGGTGAACTGGGTTGGTCATTCTCTTCGTCTTAATCTCAGATTGCTTCTGGATAAAGAGAAAGACGAAGAGAAAGACGGAGGTTCAGCTTTAACCTTATGGTGCTGCCCTGTTTGACCTTTCAAGCCACGGAGAGGCTACCAGCGACTTCTGCTGGGACCATGTCGCTGTGATTCAGCGCACAAACCCTTCATCGCCACTTACCCGTTGCATCAACTGAAGAGCATTTCCGCCAAGCATTTTCTTTTTGGTCTCCAGCGGCAATCTTGAAAACACAACCCATCCGAGCTGCTGGCGCGGGTCGCGCATCGGAAGGTCTGAACCGTACATTCCGCGGTCATCGCCAGCGCCCTCAACAAGGTAATCGATGATGCCGCCGCAGACCGGAGTGAGCGTCGGTTCGAACATGAAATTGTTGAATTGCTGCGCCAGTGAAATCACCACGTCTGCGACCTCGTAACTTGCGCCCGAATGATAGGCGACGACGGTCAATCCGGGGAAACGTTCGCAGACCGAGGCAAAATCGTCTGGCTTGTACCAGTTCAACGGATGGAAGACCGCATACAGGCCGCGTTCTTCCCCGAATTCCCACCAGCAATCGTACCTGGGATCGCTGTACGGAATGCCATATTGCGGATAGGGTTTGAGGCCCAGAAAACGCCGGTCGCTGTAGATTTCCTCCATCTGCCTCCGCATCGTCTCGGGCGTCTCGTGCATGACATCGAATGTTCCCAGCCCCCAATAGAAATCAGGGAAGGCATCAATCGCATCCTTGACGCACTGGTTGCCCTGTTCGGCATGGACACCGACGACTCCGTTCCAACTCATGATACCGATACGGTCGACACCCATCCGATCGGCCAGCCGCCGCACGCCACTGGGGCCCCCGTCGAGCATGGTGTGCGAGCTACCAGGGCCGTTCAGGCCTTCGTCGAGCATGTGCGCATGCATATCGATCGTCAGGCATGGCAGAGGCCGGCCTTCCCGTGCCGCGGTCATGATCTCATCTTCGCTTGAGTTGATCCGCTCTCGTGGCGGTTTTTGACCTTTGAGAAGCCGGATGAGATTACCGGCAGCGACCTTCTCTTTATCTCCTTCGTCGAGCTCGGCCCAATCGATGTAGGCCCGATGCGCACCGGCTGCCATTTCCGGTGTGTTGGAAGCGAAGATCAACTGATCGATACAGCCCTTTTGTGCAAGCCACTCCAGAGTAAGGTTGGCCTGCATGTGGGTAAAACAGACGTGCAGATTCTTGTGATTCAAGACGAGCGGCAGAACCGTTCGCTGTTGTGACCACGTCTGCCCGCGCAACAGGATCGGCAATTGGGGGAATCGCTTTAAGACGGATTCCAGATCCGAAGAACCGATTTGTGAATAATCCACGACGGTAAGAACCTGGTGCTTCTGGAGTTCGGCCAGTAGCGGCGCGGTGTAATCGGAAGCCGCGGGATAGCCATTCGTCTTCGGATGAATCTGGACCGCCCGGACATCATACTCCTCCAACTGCCGAATCATCTCGGATGGTTCAGGAAATTCG
>JASLXP010001139.1 GCA_030740295.1 Planctomycetota bacterium | reverse complement strand
GGTGAATGGTGAATGGTGAATGGTGACTGGTGAATGGTGAATGGTGAATGGTGAATGGTGAATGGTGAATGGTGAATGGTGAATGGTGAATGGTGAATGGTGAATGGTGAATGGTTCATACGTCGTTGTCTTCGTCCTCTTGTGCAATCAGGAAGGAGAAGACGAAGAGCTGACCTTAGCTGACCTTTCCCTTCATTGAAGGCAAATTTCCATGCCATAGAATCATTCTTTCCCTCCTCAACCCTTGATCATGAGTGCGCTATGCCTTTGGCGGATGTCGAAGAAGAAAAGCTTCAGACCATCGACCTCGGTGAGATTTCACTGGATGCTGATGGCCGTATCCAGGCGTGTTCTCGCGGCATTGAACGTATGTTTGGGGTTCTACACCAGGATGTGATCGGCAAACATTGTGACTGGCTTCTTCGCGGCGAAGACGCTTCCGAATCTGTCCTGGACATCCTTCGAGAAGATTCAACCTTTACGACTTTAGACCGGCAATTGGGCTCATTTAATGGTCGATGGATGCGCTGCCTGCTGCACGTTCGCCGTTCAGATGAAGACAGTCCTTCGTTTGAAATCCTTGTGCGGGAGGTCGGGGATGAACTGCTGGATGAGCGGGATGACAGCTTCCACCAACAACAGGTGAGAGAGCTCACACGATTTGAAGATCTGGTGATGCACACGCTCAGAGAACCGGTCACGCGCAAGCAGGCGATAGAAGTGTCTCTGGACAACTGCCTCGAACTGCTCCCTTGCGATCTGGCTGTCGTCGCTCTGATTCAGAAGGACGATGCAGAATCATTCGCCATTACGCGGGTAGAGCCGGCTGAAGGGTGTCTGGATTCGATACGTGACAGACTGGAAGAGGATCTCGAGTCCTTTGCGCAGCGCCGAGTTTCGATTCTCCCCTTCACGGTTATCCAGGGTCCGAAGAAGCGCGAAAAAGTCAGCAGTAGTCAGACGTTAAAATCAGCTCTCTCGATGCCGGTTTTCTCTGCGGGCAGGCTGGCCGGGCTTCTCGCAGCGGGGAGCCGCGTAGAAGGTGCCTTCAGCATCAAGGAAGAGCGCATTCTCTCGACCCTTTCCACGCACCTCTCGCTCTCATTGCAGCAGGCGCACTATCAGGATTCTCTTCGGTCAACCATCAGCGAACTGGAGAATCTCAACCGGACGCTGGCACGCCTGCAGACCGCCACCGAACAGATAAATGCCGCCCTGGATGCGGAAGAGCTGTACAGGCTTACTTTAAGTCTTGCGATGTCAGAAACGGATGCAGATTCAGGCTCGGTCATTCTGCTGAACAGGGAATCGAAAAAGCTCGAGGTCGCTGCCTCTCGCGGGCTCGATGCCGAGATGCTCGAACCGGACACTCTGAATCGCACCGACGGTATCGCGAAGTGGGTGATCGAGACTGGACGGATGTTAAGCCTTGGACCAAACCTCGTTCACACCCAGTTCCAGAGCCCGGGCATGGAGCGTGGGATCACTCACGCCCTCGTAGTCCCTCTCCGCAGCCACGAACAGACACTCGGCGCAATCACTGTCAACAAGATGCGCTCGGAAGAAGGCTTCACCGAGGTGCAGACCGAGGCACTGCTCATGATCGGCAATGCTGCGGCAGTTGCCCTTGACGTTCTACGGCTCTATCAGGAGCAGATAGAAGGAGAACGCATCGCCTCGATCGGCATGACGGTCATGGGCATCGGCCACTACATCAAGAACCTGAACACTGTGCTTCAGGTCGGTCGCAAGTTGATCGACGACGGGTTGAGGAAAGGGAATCTTGAAAGTGTGGGGGCCGCCTGGGACACGATGAGACGCAGCACGGACAAGCTCACGAATCTGGCCATGGATCTCCTCGATTATGCGAAACCCAGGGAGCCGATTCGCCAGAATGTAGAGATCCATCAGCTTCTGAAGAACATCGCCCATGAGTTCGAACCGGCCGCCGCGCATCATGAGATTCAGATTGAGTTATCCCTCGTTGCGGAGCCCAGCGAATTATCCATTGATAAAGATCAGATTCATCGGTGCGTGTTGAATCTAATGAACAACGCCATCGACGCCATGCCGGGAGGCGGCCAAATGATCCTTGCCACGAAGATCATGAATCGTCATAATGAACGCGCGTTTCTCGAATTAAGCGTTTCTGATCAGGGCGAAGGCATTCCGGATGAAGTTCTTCCCAGAATTTTTCAGCCGATGTTCAGCACCAAAAGTTCGAGAGGCACCGGAATCGGTCTTGCCGTTACTCGGAAAATCATAGAAGAGCACGGCGGGAAGGTAGAACTGACAACCCAACCGGGAACAGGAACCACGTTCACGCTGCTCCTGCCATTGGAAAAGCCTGACGACGAGGATTAAACAAATGGACACATTCACCATCACAGAAGAGTCGGCTGACTTCGGCAGCGGAGAGGCCCAGTGCGTTCGAGTAGGCGGATATCTCGATGCAGGAAATATCCAGCAGTTCGAAGCACGCATCAATGAAATTGTGGGCGATTCAGGAAAGAATATCATCGTCGATCTTGAAGAGCTCGAATACATCAACAGCGCGGGTATCGGAGTGCTGCTCAATGCGTGGAGCGCGCTCTCGCAGATTGAAGGCAGCCTTCAGATAGCGAACATGCCGGCCAGCATCCGCCGCATATTTGATGTCCTGGGTTTTTCAAAAGTGATCACGATTGCTGAATCCCTGGAGGGCGCCCTCGCCAATCTCAAGAACGGAAGTGTCAAGGGCGAAAGCTAATTCGAGAAAGATATGTCCGAAGATTCAAAAATGATCTCAATGTGTGTGCCGGCCGAGGTGGAGTTCCTTCACCTGATCCGATACACGGTGCGCAGTGTTGCCAAGGAATTCGGCTTTGGCGCGGAGGATGCTGCCAAGATTGAGATGGCCGCGGACGAAGCCTGTACAAACGTGATGCTACACGGTTATGAAGAGGATTCAGACGAACAATCGGTTTACGTCAAGATGCAGTTCTATTCAGACCGGATGATCCTGAGAATTATCGATAAGGCCAAGGCTTTCTCACCGGTTGAAAGAGAAACAGTCACCGTCGAAGAACACCTGAAGAAAGGGAAGCGAGGCGGTCTTGGTATTTACATCATGCGTTCGTTTATGGACGAGGTGAACCATGAATACAGCAACGACGGAAACCAACTCGAACTTGTTAAATTCCTGCCTGCTTCCGAATCCCAGAAAGCAGAAGCCCACCCCTGATCGAGATTTTTCGCTGATGTTCCTCTGACGGAGTAGTCGGGATGCGTGCGCGCTCCACACAGATTGGCTGGCTGCTTTTGGCCATCCTGCTTGTTTCAAATCTTGGATTGATTCTGCTCAATCTGCAGATCCTGGCTGCCTCCAACACGAAGGGGCTCTTTGCAATCTGGAATGTGGCGTTGCTGGTGCTCGTTGTCATGGCTTACACGGTCTGTTCCCGTGCAGACAAGACCGGACGATTAGCCGACATCGAGCTGGAGAAGCTGCGGCTCAAGGTGGCAGATACGACGCCGGAAACAGAGGTCCTCGAAACGCTCAGCGATATCTCGCACCAGTTTCTGGAACACGTGCAGGTGATGCCGCTGCTGGAGCGTTTTTCCGAAGCGGCCAGAAGCGTTCTTCAGGCCGACGTCTGCGCCATCCAGGTCTTTGGCGAAGCCAGCGATGAGCCAACAACGCTGGTCAATGGCGCCGAAGAAATCGCCTTCGGAGAACAGGTCTATAAGCAGGTAAAGGAGCAGGCCAGTTCCGTCCTGATCAATGATATTCGGCATCACGCAAAGTATGTGGAAATGACGGAACAGAATCTCCTCGGGATGGTCATCGCGCCCTTCGAAATACGCGGTCACGTCATCGGCATGATTGGGATTTTTTCACGCCAGGAGGGCTCCTTCAGCGGTCGGGAATTGCACCTGCTCCAGGTCTTCGCACGCCATGCCGCCCTCTTGATCGAAGCCAACCAACTCATGAACGCGGTCAGGAAACTTTCGCTCCGGTCTGATTCAACCGAAGTCGCGAATCTGCAGCACCTGCGTGAGCGCCTCTCCGAAGAGAGAGAAGCCGCTGATTACGAAATGGGAATCGCCCGAAACATCCAGGTCGACCTTTTGCCTGAAATCCTGCCGCAAATCCCCAATGCAAAAGTCGAGGCATACAACCTTCCCGCAAAAGTGGTCGGAGGCGATTTCTATGACGTCATCGAACTGGGTGAAGACAAGTTCGGGCTGGCCATCGGTGACGTCTCCGGCAAAGGCGTACCGGCCGCGCTGGTGACCGTGATGTCTCAAGCTGTCCTGCACCTTATGGCCGCGCCGGATGCATCGCCTTCCACCGTGCTGCATCGGCTCAATGAGATGTTGTACCGCGAGACGCCATCGGGCGTTTTCGTTTCCATGTTTTACGGCATCTGGGACCGCAAGAACAATCTTCTGAGATTCTGCAATGCCGGCCACGAACACCCGCTGCGATTCAATCGCACTACTAACGCGTGTCAACCCGTCGAATGCGCAGGAGTCGCACTCGGCGCGGTGGAAGATGTCTCCCTGTTCCTGCACGACGAAGATGTGCAGCTCGAATCAGGTGACGTCATCCTGCTCTACACGGACGGCGTGGTCGAAGCCAAGAACCGGGAAAACGACATGTTCGGCGTGGCGCGTCTACAGAAAGATGTCGTTGAAATTGCCGCACAGACCCAGAACGGCTACCTTAATGCCTTGGTCGAAGATATTGAAGAATTTGTCTCCGGCGCCGAACAACACGATGACATCACCATGCTGAGCCTCTGCGTCGAGTCGGCTGAATCCGTCTGAGTTTTATGGCAACGACAGCAATCTCCCAGAAACCCCTGTTTACGATCCATCAGGCCGGCAGCATCATCCTGATCCGATTCACGGAATTCGCTAAATGGATCGACGTCGCCTCTGCCAACCAGGCGGACAAGGATCTCACCGCGCTCATCGAAGACAACCAGGGTACAACCGTGGTCCTGAATCTTACACCCATCGAGATGATGGCCACCCTGATGATCGGGCACCTCGTGCGCCTTCACAAGACGCTCGAACGAGGCGGCGGAAGGCTCAAGCTCTGCGACGTAGGCCAGTCCGTCGTCAAGACCCTTGCCATCATGGGGCTGGACAAGCAGCTCGAGATCGCCGAGGACGAAACCACAGCCCTGGAAGAATTCGGCGAGACGCCTCCTCCAATTGGCCCGCAGCCGGCCCAATCCCAACCATCTGACACGGAGGAGATCAAGGAACAGCAGGAAGGCTTGGACACGGACATCATGTCCAACAAAGCCCTCAAGGATCCAGCCGAGCGCGAATCAACATTTGATGACCCCAGGGATCGGCGGGAGGCTCAAGATGAGGGCATCGCCGATCTTCCGCTCATCTGGGATGAGCCGGACGAAGGCAGTATCAGCTTCGTCCTCGATCAGCGAAAGCTCCTCGCGACAGACCTGGTCGAGCGCATCTTTCAGCATCTGAAGAAGATCGCTTTTACGGGCAAATACAAACAGATGGTTCTGGACTTCGAACAAGTCTACTTCCTCTCAAGCCGGTTGGTCGGATACATGACCAAACTGCAGAAGGTGATGGGCGAGCACTCCGGCACGCTGACTCTAACCAACATCCATTCCGATCTGCGTCCGCTCTTCAGAATTCTGAAAGTAGATCAGATAGTGGAGATCCTTGAAGCAGGAACGGATTAATCGCATGCCAGACAAGCCAGAAGTCCACATTTACACCGACGGCGGCTGCCGTGGGAACCCCGGCCACGGGGCCTGGGCAGCCATTCTCACTGACGGCAAAAGCCGGCGCGTCATCGGGGGCGCGGCTAATGAAACGACTAACAACAAGATGGAAATCACCGCGGCCATCGAAGGCCTGCGAGCCTTGAAAGCACCCAGCAAAGTCTTCTTCGTCTCTGACAGCAAGTACACTCTCCAGGGCATCACAGACTGGATACACGGCTGGAAAAAACGCGGCTGGAAAACAGCGAGCAAGAAGCCCGTAAAGAACAAAGAGCTCTGGCAGGCCCTGGATGCCGAAGCTTCCAAACACAAGATCGAATGGTCATGGACAAAAGGTCACGCGGGCCACGATGAGAACGAAGAATGCGATGAGATTGTGAACCTTTTGATGGACCGGATCGAAATGGGAGAAGACCCGGATTCCATCCGCTTCGATGAGCGCAGCAGCATGAATGATTGATGGTTAATGAATGGTGGATGCCGGATGCTGGCAGTGCCGAATTCGTTTGAGCGTCGGATGCTCAGGATACTGGATGCTGGATGCTGGATACTGGTAGTGCCGTCTTCGTATGAGCGTCGGATGCTCAGGATGCTGGATGCTGGTAATACCGGTGTTGCTGTGATGACGGATGTAAATCAGGACACTCATCTTGAGACGACCGCTCAAACCTCAGACCGTATGACCAGCATCCAGCATCCAGTATCACCATCTTGAGAGTGCCGCTCATACCTCAAACCGCATGACCAGCATCCAGTATCACTACCATCTTGAGACGGCCGCTCATACCTCAGACCGCATGACCAACATCCAGCATCCAGTATCCCTACCGTCTTGAGACGGCCGCTCAAACCTCAGACCGTATGAGCAGTATCCAGCATCCAGTATCCAGTATCACTACCATCTTGAGACGACCGCTCATGCCTCAAGCCGTATGACCAGCATCCAGGTTCCAAGCATTCAGTATCCAGCATCAGCCCTTCTTTCCTTTCGCCTGCCAAACATCGATTGCTATAATCCGCCGCTTTTCGCACCCGACCCAACACAGATACATCATGATGACCGCCTCTGAAATCCGCCAGACATTCCTGGATTTCTTCAAGGATAAAGGCCACGAAACCGTCCGCAGCGCGCCGGTTTTCCCGCAAGACGACCCAACGCTTTTTTTCACGAACGCCGGAATGAACCAGTTCAAGGATGTCTTCCTCGACACGGGTACGCGCTCGTATTTGCGTGCTGTTGATACACAGAAATGCATCCGGGTAAGCGGCAAGCACAACGACCTCGAGGAAGTGGGCGTCGATACCTATCACCACACGTTCTTTGAAATGCTGGGCAACTGGTCCTTCGGCGACTATTACAAGAAGGAAGCGATCCTATGGGCCTGGAAACTGCTTACCGGGGTGTTCGGGCTGCCAAAGGACCGCCTCTGGGCCACCGTGCATCATTCTGATGACGAGGCCATGGAACTGTGGAAGGAAGTGACGGACATTAATCCGGAGCATGTGCTGAAGTTCGGCGATAAGGACAATTTCTGGATGATGGGCGAAACCGGACCCTGCGGCCCCTGTTCCGAGCTGCACATTGACCTGACTGAAAACGGCTGCACTCCTGAGGATGTCAACGCGGACCGACCGGATGTAATCGAGCTGTGGAACCTGGTTTTCATTCAATACAACCGCCAGCAGGATGGCACTGATGTCGAACTGCCCGCCAAACACGTGGATACCGGTCTGGGCCTGGAGCGCCTGACTGCAGTGCTTCAGGGGAAGAGCTCAAACTATGACACCGATATTTTTGTGCCGCTCCTTGACACACTCTCAGAAATCTGCGGCCGGCCATATGAGGGTGACAGCGAGGTCGCCATGCGGGTCATCGTGGACCATGTTCGCGCTTTGTCTTTCGCCATCGCGGACGGAGCGCTGCCTTCCAACGAAGGTCGCGGCTATGTGCTTCGCCGTCTACTTCGCCGGGCAGCAAGATTCGGTCGGACCCTTGACCTCGACGAACCATTCATCTACCGGATCGTGGCGACTCTCGTTCGCGAGATGGGTGACTCTTTCCCAGAGCTTGCCGAACGCCAGAATCACATCGAGCGAGTGATCAAGGGCGAAGAAGAAGGCTTTGGAAGAACCCTTCATCGCGGCATCGCGATCTTTGAGAGTGTGGCCGGCAAACTCAAGGAATCCGCTTCAACGGTCTTCCCCGGTGACGAAGCATTCAAGCTGTCCGACACCTGTGGTTTCCCAAGTGACCTCACTGAATTGATGGCGCGCGAAATCGGGATGACTGTCGATATGGAGACGTTCGACAAACTCATGAATGAACAGAAAGAACGTGCCCGAGCCGCAAGCAAGGCCAAGCTCGCCGAAGGCGCGGGGGAAGAATGGCAGGTGGTCCGTGAAGGTGAGCATTCCGATTTCACCGGGTACGAATCTCTTACAGAAATCTGCAACATCACCGAAGCACGAAAATCAGGCGATCAGTTCCACGTCATTCTAAATCGAACTCCCTTCTATGCAGAGTCAGGCGGACAGATCGGAGACCAGGGAACTCTGACTGCCGACAGCTTCGCAGCCAACGTGATCGATACTTTGAAAGAGGGCGATCGATTCATACACGTGGTGGATGGCCTTCCTGACGATTTGAGCGTGGAGCTCAAGGCCAGTGTGGACACCGAGCGCCGGCTCAACACCATGAGAAATCACACGGCCACCCACCTCATGCATGCCGCCCTGCATGCAACCGTTGGCGAGCACGCAAAACAGGCCGGTTCGATGGTTTCGCCGGAACGCCTGCGTTTTGATTTCACGCACTTCGAGTCGGTGAGCCCTGAACAGATAGAAGAGATCGGACGACTGGTGAATCAGAGAATACGTCAAGACCTTGAAGTCCGAACAGAGACCACCAGCTTCGATGATGCCCGGGCTGCGGGCGCTATGGCGTTGTTCGGTGAGAAGTATGGTGACACCGTTCGCATGGTCTTAATAGGCGACCACAGCCTCGAGCTCTGCGGGGGCACTCATCTGAAATCGACCGGTCAGGTGGGCCACTTCAAGATTCTATCTGAAGGCAGCATCGCCAGCGGGGTCCGCCGTATCGAAGCGGTCACGGGTGACGTAAGCGCAGAGATTCTGCAGCAGGAGCAGCGCATCCTAGGGCAGGTGAAATCGTTTTTTCCTTCAGCAAAGTTCGAAGATATTCCTGGACAGATCGAGTCACTGCTCGAGGAAAAAAAGTCACTCGATAAAGAGCTCAAGAAACTCAAATCGGAAGCAGCCTCTGCCGGCCTCGGCTCGCTGGTCGATTCGGCGCAGGACGTGAACGGCGTCAAGGTAATCGCCACTAAGATCGAAGCAGATAATCCGGGCGACCTCAAAGAAGTGGGCGACTCACTCCGCCAGCAGCTCGGCAGCGGGGTCGGCGTCCTGGGAGCAACCATCGGCGGCAAGGTCAGCATGGTCGCCGTTGTGACCGATGATCTTGTGAAGACTGTTCAGGCCGGAAAAGTTGTCGGCGCGGTGGCAAAGATAGTCGGCGGCGGCGGCGGCGGCCGCCCTCACATGGCACAGGCAGGGGGCAAAGATCCCTCCAAACTGGATGCAGCTCTCCAGGCAGTGCCCGAAATCGTGCGAGAGATGATGGGGTAGCGGTACCGTGGCGCGGAGGCTCCGCGACCGCTCGACTCGTCACAGATCAGCTCGAAACCTCAATCTCTTCCTCAACAAATTCTTCTGCAACCCCAACCCACGTGAATGCTTTTGCGTAATCAGCTTTGCCAGCCTTTACGGATGCGATGAGTTGGTGTGCATCGGGCCAGATGGGTTCGCGTGGCCCGTCGTCATCGCCGGTAGTTGGGTAGGTGGCCTGGCGGGTGTCTTCGGCGGAGAAATAGGATTCGCAGTCGGGGTGAGAGTGATAATAGCCGAAGAGCTTCAGACCTTTTTCGTCCGCGGCTTCCTCAATCTTCATCTGTTCCAAAGGGTCGATGTTGAAAGCATCCTTTGCTGTGCGCGGGTAATGTTCGGGGTCCTTCTCGTGCAGTCTGTTTTGGATGTTCGTGCAGCGGAGCGCCTCGGTGACCTCATCGCCATCCGCCGGCCCGGCGAGGCAGCCGCAGCATTCTTCGGGGAACGTTTCCTCGCCATGGCTGAAAACAGACTCGAGAGCGGCCTTTGTGATTTGCAGCATCTTTCGCGTATCCGTGATTTTTCTTCACATTAAAAAGGCCGCAAGTAATGGATCACTTGCGGCCTTACTTTAGAGCATTATTTCGTTCAGCCACCTGCAACCGCCGGGACGATGGATACTTCCTTTGCGTCGCCGACCTCCGTATCAAGATCGCTCAGAAAACGGATGTCTTCTCCGTCCAGGTAGACATTGATGAAACGCCGAACGCGGCCCTGCTCATCGACCAGTCGTTCCTTGATTCCGCTGCACTCAGCTTCGAGATTCTCAAAAACTTCCGACAGGGTTACGCCATCAATCTCTACGGACGCGTTTCCGCCGGTGTGGGTCCGAAGCATGGTTGGAATGTTCACCTTGACTGCCATGGTGTATGCCTCTCCTGTGATTCGGCTGAAATAAAAGTCGGTTGCCCCGAGGAAGCATCTCCTACGCGATTCCGCGAACAGGGCTTTTTCAAGAAGGGCGGAATCCTACAGACCCGAATCGGGAATTCAACCAGCGGCTCGCCTCGTAGTGTGGGCGCTCCGCGACTGCCTGATCGAACGCTTCATGATGCGGACGCTCCGCTACCGATTCATCTTACTGTGATGACTACCTTCCCCATGTGTTGCTGAGACTTCAAGTATTCAAAGGCATCTCGAGCCTGCTCGAAGGTGAAGGATCTGTCGACCACCGGTTTCAGTTTCATCGTATCTACCGCTTTTGCGAAGGCGTGCAGTTCTTCGGTGGATTCCATGTAAATGCCCCGGACGGTTATCTGGTGACGAATCAGATCGAACACATTGATCTGACTTTCCAGGCCATCAAGGACGCCTATGACGGCGATCCTTGCGCCGTAAGTGCATGCCTTGAGTGATAGCCCGAGCGATTTGCCACCGGCGACTTCGACGACCACGTTTGCGCCGCCTCCCGTCCACTTCTTGACGTCTCTGGACCAATCGGCCTGGCGGTAATCAAAGGTATGCTTCACGCCGAATTTCTGGCGAACAAGCTCTGCTTTTTCATCACTGGATGTGCTCATGATCACGTGTGCTCCGAGGGCGGCTGCAAGCTGGGCGGCGAAGACGGAGACGCCTCCGGTGCCGTGCAGGAGTACCCAATCCCCCGGCCGCGTTTTTCCGTGGGTCATGATTGCAGCCCATGCCGTAAGGCCGGCGACTGTCAGGGTAGAGCCCTCCTCCATCGTGAGATTGTCAGGCAGCGGAACCAATGAATCGGCGGGATAGACTACTTGCTCAGAGAGAACCCCGTCGAGACCATTGCCGCCTACGAAGGTTTTAGCCCAATCCGCTTTCAGTCCGCCTGCCGGCCAGTTCATGAATGGCGCGTTGAATACCCGTTGACCGGGCTCGATCCCATCCACGCTTTCTCCAACGGCTGAGACCACGCCGGACATATCCGAGCACGCGATGAATGGGGCTTCGGTTGCGTAACCATACTTTCCACTTGAAACAAGAAGGTCACGGTAATTGAGTGAGACCGAATGGACATCGACGAGGACCTCGCCAGGGCCCGGCGAGGGAGCGGGTCTCTCTTGCAGTTTCAGGCCATCAAGTGTGGAGCAATCTGTCGTGTAACATTTCATTGGTGTTCCCTCTTCATTCGGAGTTTCTGAGAAATTTGCCAACTTCGTCGGCCCACTTTTTTTGCGTGTCCAATGACCTGCATCTTTTCAAAAGACGCATTCCGGACCTGGTGTTTCCGTCTTCGAGATGGGCGACTGCCAGGTAATACAACGCATCCACATCCTCGTCGTCCAGCTTGAGCGCGCTTTTGAATTCGCGAATGGCCCCCTCGAAATCTTCTCCCAGGTAACGGATCAGGCCCGTTCGAAAGTGCTTGTATTTGACAATTCTGAGGCTTTCACGATATCGGCCGAACGCGCGACGCCAAACATCGTACAGGCTGTATGCCCACACCAGAAATGCGAAGCTGCCCGATCCTAATATCAATACGTCGGAAGAGATGCCCGTCTCAGGCCCGAACAGTCCGACAACGACGCCATCAAAGAGAAGACCCACCACCGCGAAGATGCAAAGCCCCCGCATCGTGCTTCCGAGGATGATGTGGCCTCCGCCCGGAATGATATGCGCAACCAGAAGGGCCAGTTTGCCGGCTCGGTTGGAGTCAAGATTCAGAGTCGTCGAAGACACGGGGTTGCTTTTATTGGCCTGTTTGGAAAGACGGGAGGAGCAGATGCGCTTGGCGGAATAACTGCTGCATCAATGGCATGGCACTGTTTTTGGTAAACGGCGCATGGTTACACTGAAAGGTGTCAATCTTTGAAGAAAAGTATGAGAAGCCTATATTCAATGCGCCACTATGGCAGATCGATTTGTTGAATAAGAGAGGAGCATGTGATGTCGTCTGAAAACTCAAAGCCACCATTCAATCCCGAAGAACTCCAGAAGGAATTGCAGAAACTTCTGAAGGGGAAGTTCGGCGAAGATGCGCAGATCATATTTTCTCACTCGCCTGTCGATGAGGATGAGGAAGAAATGGATGGGGAAGGCGAAGATGAATTCCATGAAGAAGATGCTGCGCGGGGATTGATCCAGGAATTCAATTACCTGCCAAAAGGGATTAAAGAGTATCTTGACCGCTACGTGATCAAGCAGGACGAAGCCAAGATTGTCCTGTCTACCGTCATCTGCGATCACTACAATTACGTTAAGAAGTGTCTCGAATCCGGCGAGCAGCTCGACGAGTATGCCAAACAGAACGTGATCATGATGGGGCCGACAGGAAGTGGCAAGACCTATCTGATTCGCAATATCGCCAAACTGATTGGCGTCCCTTTCGTAAAGGCGGACGCGACCAAGTTCAGCGAGACCGGTTATGTTGGGTCTGATGTGGACGACCTGGTGCGAGAGTTGGTGCATAAAGCAGAAGGCGATGTAGAGCTTGCTCAGTTCGGGATCGTTTATCTGGACGAAGTCGACAAGATTGCATCCGACCGCAGTTTCGGTGGCAGGGACGTCAGCGGTAAAGGGGTGCAGTTCGGGCTGCTGAAATTGATGGAAGAGACCGATGTTCCAGTGCGCTCTCCAATGGACATCCAGGCGCAGATCCAGTCCATGATGGATTTCCAGCAGGGCAAGAAACCTGCTCAGAAAACAATCAATACAAAACACATTCTCTTCATCGTCAGTGGCGCCTTCACGGGAATCGCTGACGTTGTTCAACGGCGGGTGGGCGACAAGCGCGTTGGTTTCACGACCGAGGTCCACGCGGAAGAGGCCGAGGATTACATCCGGCTCGCGCAGTCGGTCGATTTCGTTGAATATGGCTTTGAGCCGGAATTCATTGGGCGTTTGCCGGTATGCGTTACCTGCCGTGATCTGAAACCGGAGGACCTGTTCAACGTTCTGAAATACAGCGAAGGATCAATTATTCGACAGGTTGAGAACGCAATGGCCTCTTACGGTATCGACGTTTATTTCACGGACGAAGCTCTGCACAGAATTGCCGAACGGGCACACGAAGAAAAGACCGGCGCACGTGCCCTGGTCAGTGTGCTGGAGCGTGTGCTCCGCCACTTCAAATTCGAGCTGCCATCCACAGACATCAATCAACTCGTTATTACCCCTGAAGTCGTGGAAGACCCGGAAGCCCAGCTCAAGTCCATGCTGGAGGGCGCAAAGACAAATGAGCATTTGCTAAACCGTGAGCAGATGCGCCGGTTTGCCAGGGACTTCAAGGAAGATCACGGCATCAGCATCGAGTTTGAGGACGACGCGTTCGAATACCTGGCCGATATTTGTACCGAACAGGAGAAGGAGCCAATCGAATATTGCAGAGAGATGTTCACCGATTACGAATACGGGCTTGTCCTGATCAAAAGGAATACTGGGCAGGACAAGTTCATCCTCGATAGAAACGTCGTCGAGAACCCCGCAGAGGCCTTGAACGATTGGATTCGCAAATCCGTAGAAACTGCCAAATCGGATTAACGCCGCTCTAATAAAAAAAGCCCAACATAACATGTGTTGGGCTCTCTTTTGAAAAGAA
>JASLXP010001138.1 GCA_030740295.1 Planctomycetota bacterium | reverse complement strand
ACGGGCTGGGTTTTCGGGCAGATCATCCTTAGGGGCAACGCCACGGCCATTTGCCCCAATGAATGGCCTCCTCATAAATGGCCGGGGCGTTGCCCCTTTTCAGATCTTTGTACCATTCACCCAGCCCGTTGGGCTGGGCTAGGCAAACAGCCCGGGGCTTCGCCCCTGAAATCCGTCAAAACGACTCCGTCTTGGACGGCTAGTGGTAGAAGCGTTTCATCCTGAAGCGGCCGTCATGCACTGGTGATCTCTTTTGCTATACTGCCCCGCTTTCCGGCGCAGAGCGGGCAAGAATTGCGACGGAAATTTTCACGCGACAGACAAGCTAAAGCATGGAACAGGCCATTCAAAAGGCCGCCGTCCTCATCGAGGCGTTGCCTTACATTCAGTCGTTTCAATCGAAGCCGGTCGTCATCAAGCTTGGCGGCGCGGGCATGGATGACAATGATCTTCTCCACAGCGTGCTGCGGGATATCGTCTTCATGCGCGTCGTTGGTATGCACCCAATCATCGTGCATGGCGGCGGGCCGTTCATTACCAGGGCCATGTCGGAATCCGGGCTTGAACCGGCGTTTGTGCATGGACACCGCACGACTGACGCCGCCACTCTGGAAATTGTGGAGCGAGTGCTGCTAGGCGATGTGAACTGGATGCTGGTGCGGATGCTTCAGGAGCTTGAAGGCAAGGCCGCGCCGCTTCACGTGCGGCTCGTCCCTTTTATTCGTGCTGTGCAGCGGCAGTTCGAGAGTGAAGATGGGGAGACCTATGACCTCGAATTCGTCGGTGAGATAACCGACGTCGAAACCGAGTTTATTGAGGAACTGTGCCAGGTCGGTCGCATACCGGTCATCGCGCCGATGGGCGTTGATGGAAACGGCCAGCTTTACAACATTAATGCAGACGACGGAGCATCCAAGATCGCGCAGGCCCTTGATGCTGAGAAGATCGTCTTCTTCACCAACGTGCCTGGTGTCATGCACGATCCAGAAGATTCATCCACTCTCTACTCCTCCCTTCGCGAGGATGAAGTAAATTCACTGATTGAAGAAGGGGTCATCGCAGGGGGGATGCTGCCGAAGATTGAATCCTGCCTGGAGGCCGTCAACGGCGGGGTCCACAAAGCGCACATCGTCGATACGGGGATCGACCATTCGCTGCTCCTCGAGATTTTTACCGACCAGGGAGTCGGAACGCAGATTGAAAAATAAGGCCAGCAATCATGAAGCACAGACACCTCACCTCACTCATTGAGCTTAGTACGGAAGACATCCTTGAAATCTTTGACTGGTCCGAACGGCTGAAAACCCGCGTCGCCCGCGGCATTCGAGAGTTCGCGCTGCAGGGCAAGACGGTCGGCCTGATTTTTGAAAAGGCGTCCATGCGCACGCGGGTTTCTTTCGAGGTGGGTATCAACCAGTTGGGGGGGAATTCGGTTTACATGGACCAGAGGGCCATCGGGCTCGGCACACGCGAATCGGTTAAAGACGTCGGGCGAGTTATTTCACGTTACTTGGACGGAATCGTCATCCGCACTTTCGAGCAGGAGAACATCAACCAGCTCGCGGAGTACGCTACCGTGCCCATCATCAACGGCCTGTCCGATGAATATCATCCCTGCCAGGCTCTGGCGGACATGTTCACCATCAAGGAGAAACTGGGCGGATTCGAATCCGCCAGCGTCGCTTTCGTTGGCGATGGCAATAACGTGGCCCGTTCGGCCGCGCTGGCCTGCGCCAAGCTCGGTATCCCATTCAGCCTTGCCGCGCCCGAAAGCTATGGCTTTACGCAGGAATTCACGGGCCTGCTGGATGGAATGGACAGCAGGGATGGGTTTTCATTCCTCGAAACACGCGATCCCAAAGAGGCCGTCAAGAACGCGAATATCGTGTACACGGATACCTGGACGAGCATGGGTCAGGAAGAGGAGGCGAATGCCAGGCGAACGGTGTTTGCCGACTTTCAAGTGAATGCCGATCTTTTGAACGCGGCGAAGGAAGGCGTCCTGGTGATGCACTGCCTGCCCGCGCACCGCGGCGAAGAGATCACCGATGAAGTCATGGATGGTCCGGCATCCATCGTTTACGACCAGGCAGAAAACCGGCTGCATGTGCAGCGGGCAGTTCTGCGGCTGCTGATTGGTTCTTGATGTGGGCGGTCGCACCAGAAAGCCAGCGGGACGCTCGCGGCCAGCCTCAGTTCAGAATCTCTCGGCCAATCAAGGGGAATCTCCTAAATTGATTCTATTTGTGACAGTGGGCATCCTCGGTGTACCATAGGCGAAGGTGCTGATGGGGGAGCCAATTTTGATTCTTTTGAAATACCCGAAGAGATTCCAGGTTTGGCAGAAACAGGCCCCCAGAAAGTGAGCGAGCTCTCGCCAGGAGGACAGTCTGATGAGAGGCAACGGCTTGTACTCCTCAAGCGGCTGGACTCCGGCGGTACGGCTGAGTGGTGGCTTGGATGGCACCGTCAGTGGAACATGTATGTGCTCATCATCAAGACGGATGAGGATTCCTTCTCTGCTTCTTTCCGCGCCAGGCTGCGGAAATGGATGGAACTGCCGCTGCATCCCAACCTAGTGCCCTGTTTTGCCGCTATCGAGTCCAGTGGCACAGCCATCATCCTGCCACATGAATCCGGGCAATTGTTGGATCATTGGATGGTCGAGGATCATGAGCTGCCAGAACGGCTGGAACTCGCCGCCAGAATCTGCGACGCCCTCCTCCACCTTCACCAGCATGGCTTGACGCACGGCAGCCTGGTTACGCGCCATTGCCTGGTACAGGCAGCCGGACCAATCCTCACCGGAATGGAGAACGAGCCGTTGGAGAATGATCCACAGACTGACGTCACCGCCCTTGCTGGGTTGCTCCCTGGGCTGCTGCAGACGTCCGAGGGGCAGACGCCGGAACTCGCAGCATGGCTGGGGACACTCCCGGATATGGGGGCTGTGAACCTTGGTGACATTCGTGGCAAGCTGGCCCAACTCTTTCAGGAGCAGTCCGGAGAGCCTTTGCCGGAAACTCAGAATCCGGAGCTGATCGCGGCCCTTTCCAAAAACGTCCACGCGCTTGTGCTCCACGAAAGGAAGAAGATCGGGCCGGCAATTTCCGCTCTTGGGGATGCTCAGAAGGCAATGCCAAATGATCCGGAGACGATTTACAATCGTGCACTCATGGAATGGCGGTGCGGCATGATTACAGACGTGGAAGCCCTTGAGCGCATCCATCGCATTCGCAATTACAGCCCATCAGACTGGCGGGTATCGACCCTCTACGCTATGGCGCTCCTGGAGACCCGGAATGCCATCGAGGCCGAGAAACTGCTGGAGAACGTCTGCCTTGATGAACAGGTTGACTTTACCCCGTGGATGGCCCGGGCAGATGCCCAGGCCGGCGCCGGACACTATGGCGAAGCCCTGCTTTCTTATCAGGAAGCCATTCATCGAAACGCCCCGGCAACGATCATCAAACGCCGCGCCGCCAGCACACTTTACCTGGCAGGGGAAAGCGAAAAAGCGCAGGCCATCTGGCCGGAAGAAACAGCGCTCGCCTTGCAGCAATCCGCTTTTCAGGGCGCCTGTCAGCCGTACGATCTCGAGGGCCACGCAGGCCCGGTCGGCGCAGTGGCGATTGACCCTGGGGGAAGATTCGGCGTCTCCGTCGGCAGTGAGTCTGGCTCGGAATTGAAGCTCTGGAATTTTCAGACGGGGAAGACCGTCTTCACCGCGGAGGCAGGCAACAGCCACTATGCCGCGGTGAGCATTGGCGAGGATGGCAAGCACTTTCTGACGGGCCGCGTCGACGGGCCTATCCGGCTCTGGAATATCGATCAGCAAAAGAAAATCCAGCGCTTCACGCACGAAGGCGAAGAGATCATTAATGTCGCGCTGATCACTGAGAAGAATCGCGCCATCACCGCTAGCAAAGACGGTCAGATTCGTTCCTGGTACCTGCCTAACGCCTCCCAGACCGGCGAGGTATTAGTCCCGCAGGGGATCACTCATTTCGAAGTCAGCTACAACGGTTTGAAAGGGCTTTCCTGCAGCGGCGATGAATGGCATCAATGGGATTTTAGAAACTGGTCAAGAGGCGCACTGCCCGGCGGCAGAGAAATCACCGCGGTTGCCCTCTCACCGGATGGACGCACGGCAGCGCGCGTTCATGCCAGCCCGGTTGTTGAGATCTGGGATCTCGAAGTTCCTAAAAAGATCGGTGAGCTTAATGGCCATACCGGTCCGGTGATCAGCATCACCTACGGCGGCAATACACATACCTGCGTCACGGCCTCTGAAGACGGCACGCTCCGCCTCTGGCACATCCCGACCTCCAGATGCCTCATGACTCGCCGGGACATCCCTGGCGTTCCAATCGCACTCGATCAGCAATGCC
>JASLXP010001137.1 GCA_030740295.1 Planctomycetota bacterium | reverse complement strand
GGTTTCTGTCTCGATGATTTCTGCCATGGTGAGAAAGAAGATATCTTCTTCATCCTGCATCAGGCCACGTTCGACAAACTTGCTGCCAATGGCGGTAAACATTGGCCTGCGCCGTACACCATTCTTGTCGTTCTGGAATCGCTCCCAGTCCCTGTAGTAGAAGTACTCCTGAACCAGCTCGACGTACCACTTGAAGAAGGCTGACTTCAGCGAACCGAGAGGTTGTTGGCGGATCTTTTTTAAACAGGCCTTTTTGGTTTCGAGCATACGTTCATTCAGTTTTGTCTCGAATACGGCCGGAGAATCTTCATCGCCCTGGGATAGTAATGCTTTAATTGAGGGGAAGACCCTTTCCGGCTTATCTGCCCAGCGGTAGTGAATTGAATCCCGTTCGTCTGCACCGCGATGGCCGAACAACTCAATGAATGCATCTAGCGTCCGTTTGAATTTAAGTCCATCTTCTGAATCCTCCAGAGAATCAAGAATTTCCTTTGAATCCTCTTTCTTCATGAGTTCCATGAGCTGGGATGATTTCTTAACCTCCCTGGACAGTTCCCATACGGCAATATTCTGCTCGCCCGTTGGCATCTGCAAACCTGAAACCAGGTGGCCGAAGATCCTGCCGCCTTCATCATCACACCACATCTCACACAACCGCTGTAAACCGTGCGGGAGCACATAGAGGAAGAAGTTAAAGGGCAGGGCAACATTCGGTTCGAGTTCATTACCTTCATTGGAACGCTGCATGGCCCCAAATATATCCATGACACTTGCGGATTCCAGGTCGAAGTCATCCCAGACTGAATCTGAATGCCTGATCCAGTCCTTAAAATTATCCAGTAGGAAGTGAGTACTGCCGAGCAGTGATCTGGTGGGGTGGGTCCATTCAAGTTTCACTAGAGTCTTGAAGAATCGTAGCCAGTCGAAGGGCATATTCCTGATCTCTTCTCGCATTTCCTCCGGGAAGGCAGACAGGGCGATATCGTCCCGTGCGAAGGGTGGTATGAACATGCGAATCCACTCCTTTTCCAAGCTGGTATTGTAGTAGGCGCGTGCGCCATACCAGCGAAACACGGGCATATCCCAGAACTTCTCGACCGGGTAGCCGGCAAATTCGGTGATTCCCATATACTCAAGGGCAAGAAATTTGGTGCGAATTCTGTGCGGTTGTGCCATGGAATACATCATGGGAGTGGATGGGCCTGTCTGCAGTTCGTCTGAATAGGCACGGGACCAGGTCCATTTCTCATCGGTCAGTTCTTTATATGCGACGGGTGTTTGCCAGGCCTCGAGTCCCTCCCGAAAGTCAATGTCGGCGGCGGTCACTTCGCGGGACTGCAAAATGGCAAATCGGCCGTCCGCGTATCCCCATTCGATATCCTGCGGAAAGCCGTAGTGTTCCTGGATGCGTACGCCGATTTCAGACAGCTCAACAATCTTTTCATCAGCCAGCGTTTCTATACTGCGGAGGTTTTCCGGTACCTCGATCTCGGTGCTGCCCTGGCCAACATCTGCTCTTACGGTCATGACAAGTTTTTCATGGATTGTCTTCTCAGTGATCGAGGGACCATCCTTGTTTAAGATGTATTGATCCGGATTTACCTTGCCGGAGACGATAGCCTCGCCCAGGCCCCAGCTGACGTTCATGAATATCTCGTCAGGATTTGAGGTCACTGGATTTGCAGTAAACATGACGCCGGCGACTTCAGACGGGAACATCTCCTGGACGACGACAGCCAAAAGTACATCCTGGTGCTGAAACCCCTGACGATTGCGATAGGAGATTGCTCGATCTGTCCAGAGGGACGCCCAGCAGCGTTTGACGTGCTCGAGTACGTTGTCTGCGCCATGGATATTAAGATAGGTATCCTGCTGTCCTGCGAACGAAGTGCCGGGCAGGTCTTCAGCCGTTGCAGAAGAGCGGACAGATACCATCACACCTTCAGTTAACTGTGATTCGAGTTGCTTGTACGCTGTGCGGATGGCCACTTCAATATCTGCGGGAATCTCGGCGGCGATGATCATCTCCCTGATGGCTTTCGCACGCTGATCGATTTCCAGG
>JASLXP010001136.1 GCA_030740295.1 Planctomycetota bacterium | reverse complement strand
CGGCGACATCATGAATCTGCTTGGGCTCTACGCATGCCGAGATATCGATATCCGCGTAAAGCAGGGATTCCTCGTCCTGCACTATCTCACTGACCGGCAGCCCGCCCGGGCCCGTGACCAGCGATACGCCCCGCGGGCTGGCGTCCAGTACCTCGCCAGCCTCGGCATTCAGTGCGGACAGCTCATCCCAGGCGGCCTTGTCGAGAAAGGCGGAAGCGACTACCGTAAATAATTTGCCTTCAAATGAGTGGGCACCGGCACGGATCTGAATCGCCTGCTTCAAATCGTATGTCCCCGCGTCCTCCGGTGAATGGGTCGGCCAGATGGGCGGATAGGTGGCGAAGTGAACCTGCTCTCCCTGCGCAATCAGAGTGTAGCGGGCAAGCGGGTTGGTGTTTTCGCCACAGATGAGCATGCCGAGCCGGCCGATACGAGTCTCGCAAACCTGGAGCCCGCCACCATCGCCGGGGGCCCAGACGAGCTTTTCGTAATACGTCGGGACGATCTTGCGATGATGGCAGAGAACCGACCCGTCATCTCCAATCAGTGCGTTTGAATTCCAGATGCAGCCGACACTTGCATCTGTGCCTTCGTTGAAACCGGCAGAGACAAAGATGCCACAGGAACGGGCAGTCTCGGCGATCTGTGCAATCTCCGGTCCGGGACACCGAATCGCGCTCGCGGCCAGTCGCTTAAAGAATTCGTGATTGTGAATCGGCGACTGCAGCGATAGCCAGACAGGAAACGCAGGTATGAAAGTCTCCGGAAAGACGATCAACTCCGCCCCGTTCCCGGCAGCTTCGCGAATCAGCGAACAGGTCTTCTCGACGGTTCGCTCAGTGTCGAGAAAGACAGGCGACACATGGGCTGCGGCAACTTTGAAGGCAGGATATTGATTCATATCTAACAGGTTGGCCGGCAGGTTTGGTTGGAGAGTCCCTGCCCTTCTAACTCCTTCAGGCCGTGGTTGCCATTGAAACTCGCCTCGGGCATTCATACGAAACGATCTTACGGATGAAAACAGTCAGGATCGCTGCTGTAGATGGACATATTATGGGCAAGACTTGATACTCTTGACTTGTCGTATCTATTGCGTGCAGTTGACGCTGGCGTTGGGCCCCGTCACGCATTCTCACAAGACTTTTCACGGAATCGAAGATGACTGCAATGAACTTTCTAATTCTGTTTCTTACCAGTTCTCTGCCGGGCCAGGCACCAGACGTTGCCCCGGAAGCTGTCAAAGAGAAACAGGCCCCAGCCGAAAGCACCATAGGCACGGAACAGGCATGGGAAGCTTACCGGGCCGGCAGGTATGACGAGGCCCTTAAACATTTTCGCTGGCTGTTTCACAAGCAGCCCGATACCCCGTCAGACCGGTTGAGCAAATATGTCGATGTCCTGCTCGAAACCGGCAAATATGAAGAGGCGTTGAATCGCTGCCGAGAGTATTCGGAGAAGCACCCCGGCGACGCTGTCGCATTCACCAGGCTTGGTGAAGTCTGTTCCATCACCGGCAGGTTTGAGGAGGCAGAAAAAGCTCTCAGAAACGGACTGAAAATCTCTCCGGAATCCACGGCCGCCAAAATCGGGATGGCCATGCTTCACAAGAACACGGGAAAACCAAAGGAGGCAGAGTCGCTCTTCAACCAGATCGCTAACCGTTTTCATCAGGAGAACCCAACGGACGTTGATTCGCTTATCTTCTGCGGAATGGCTTTGCAGGAGCTCAACCGGCCGCACCAGGCTTTGAATATGTTCGTGAAGGCATCAAAAAAAGAGGACAGCACCGACGGCAAACTGGCCACCGGTTTTCTCTTTCTGGACAAGGGGCAGATCAACGATGCCGCGGGTGAATTTCGGCCCATCCTGAAACAGAATCCCAAGCACCCGCTCGCCCGGCTTGGAATGCTTGTCTGCTTTTATCACGACGGCAAGTTCCCAAAAGTTGAGGAAGAGCTTGAACGGATTCAGGAAGTAAATCCCAATCTCATCGATGCCATCGAAATTCAAGCATCGCTTGCCGTACATGAAGAGGATTACGAACGAGCCATCGAGCTCTTGCAGCAGGCGCTGAAGATCAACGACAAAAGCCTGAGCGTGCACACGCGGCTGGCATCCGTTCACTACCTTCAAAAGGATCTCGAAAAATACGAATTGGTGAAGAAGAAGGTGGAAGCCATCCATCCGAGCCACGCGGAGTTCTATCGGACTATCGGCGACGCGGCAGAGCGGCTGCGCAAGCCCAAGATTGCACTCGATTTCATGGAGAAAGCCTACAAGCTTGAGCCGACGAACTGGCGAGTGCTGCAAAGCCTCGGCTTCCTCTATTGCCGGGAAGGCGACGAGGCCAAGGGATACCAGATTCTGGAAAAGGCGTTCCAACAGAACCGGTTTAATCGAAAGGTCTACAACATGCTCGAGACCCTCGATTACATGGATGAATTCGATGTGTACGAAGACAAGAGTTTTCGCATAAAGGCACACCGAAAGAAGGATGGCTTCCTGCTCCGCTATGCCCGCAAGTGGCTGAGTGAACAGCAGAAACTGCTGCTCGAGCAATACGCCACGGAAATGAATCACCAGGTAGTGGTGGAGATGTTTCCCCGGCACGATTACTTCGCGGCCCGGGTGCACGGCCTGCCCGGTATCGGTCTGAACGGTGTCTGCTTCGGACGGGTCATCGCTATGGATTCGCCGCGGGTTTCGCCGGGGCAGTTCAATTGGAAGGAGGTGCTCGTACACGAATTCAGCCACGCAGTCACTCTGCACGCGACGAAATTCAACATCCCCCGCTGGTTCACCGAGGGCCTGGCGGTCTACGATGAACATACGCCCCGTACCTTCACCCAGGACCGGATGCTGGTGACCGCGCTGAAGAAGGGCGTGATCATCCGGCTGGAAAACCTGAACCGCGGATTCACTCGACCCAAGTCACGGTTTCAAATTCTGCTCGCCTACGTTCAGGGTGAGATATGTATCGATTACCTGGTGAAGCAGTTCGGCTTCGAAAAAATTCTGGCCCTTCTGAAATCTCTGCATCAGGAGGTCGCCTTCGAGACAGGGGCGAAAGAACTGCTCGGGATGAGCATGCAGGAACTTTCGGACGCGATGTATGCGCACACAAAAACTTTGGCCGAATCTCTGCCACTGCTGCCACAATACTCTCCCCACGATCTGGAGAAACTGAAAACGGCCGCGCGGGCCGCTCCAAAGGACGCGGACCCGCAGGCGGAGTTGGCCTTCGCATACCTGATGACCGGTCAGAAAGATCAGGCCGAAAAAGGGGCGGAGAAAGCCCTGAAGATCGATTCGAAATGCGCCAAGGCCGTGCGCATTCAGGGCGAGCTGGCATTTCTCAAACGAGAGTGGGATTCGGCGAAGACACTTTTTGAAAAGTCCATTCAGCTCGACCCCAAACCCGTGGGCAATTACTTCAGACTGGCATTGGTCGCCAAAGAACAGGGCCGCAGAGCGGATGCGATCAACCATCTCCGTAACGCATCGAAGAGGTATCCGGGATATCCCCCGCAATTCAAAGTGATGGAAACACTGGCAAACGAGGCCAACGATAATGACCTCCGTCTGCAGGCATGGGAAGGCATGCTCAAGATCGATTCATCGGCCGCCTACGCCGGCCCGCTTCTCTTAAATGCCTACTCCGCCGCCGGCCGTCACGCAGACGTCGAGCGTGTGGCCCTTCGTCTGTTCGAGGTGCAGCCTTACCTGCTCGAGCCCCACGAAATCCTCGCCGAATCTCTGCGCGCAATGAACAAGCTTGATGATGCTGCCGGTGAGCTAGAAGCATGCACCAGAATCAACCCGCGCAAAGTCGATAACTACATCAAGCTGGCAAAACTCCTCATCGAAAGAAACAAGAAGACCGATGCCCGCAAGATCCTGCAGCGCGCCCGTAGAGTGGACAGGCAAAACGAGGAGGTCAAAAAACTCCTGGAATCAGTCGGGAAGTGATCCCTGGTTGGAAGGTAGTTTATTGTCGCTCAAATATTGTCAGACGAATGGGGACAGACGAAAGAAGGAAAAACTTTCTTCATTCGTCTGTCCCCATTCGTCTGTCCCACTGTCCCACTTCTTCTCTAGTCATTCTTACTGGGAGGTGCTCTGCGATCTGGTGAGTCGTGTCCGCCGGCAGTGTCCTCGGCGGCGTCTCCCCGCGGTTGGCACCGGTTGCGTAATCGGTGTTTGAATTAATGACATGAGTGCGTATCTTCGAATTCAGAATTTGGGGTCGTAAAAATAAAGTAATGCTTGTCTGGGAAGTCTATCATCTGAAAAGTTCGTCTGACGCTCGTCGGCGATCACTCGCGGCGCGTCGGCTGGGCGACGTCGCGTCTCCCAAGGCCCTTCAACCACTCATTGATTCTCTTGAAGATCCGAGCTCCGATGTGCGGAGAGAATCGGCCATCGCGCTTGGCAGGATCGGTGGCCCGGCGGCTGTTGTTCCACTCCTGTCCATCCGTGAAATTGGCGAGGTTGCTATCGAGGCAAGGAAAGCCGCGCGCGCCATCGGTGAGCAGAACAGTTCGCCTCTTGAAGGCGCCCTTCTGCATCCCGATAACAATGTTCGGACCAAGGCTGCCGCGGTTCTACAGTTGATGAGTTGGGAACCTTCGAACAAGACCCAACAGGCCATTTTCGCCGTAGTGACACAAAACTGGGAAGAAGTGGAAAAGCTGGGTGAGGCCGCGCAACTCCCACTTCAGGAATGGCTCGCAGATGAAACGACGCCGGAAATCGTAAAAACCCCGGCCGCCGTGGTCTTTGCCCAACTCGACCCCGTTCAAGGCATGTCATGCCTGCTCCATCTCGCGGGAAACTCTGCAGTGGCGGGAGATGCGGTGGAGGCGCTCGAGAAAGTGCTCGAAGATCATATCGAGGAAATGACAACGGATAACCTGCAGTTCGCCACGTCTCTCACGGCCAAGCGCGATGTCTACCGTGAGGTCAAGACCAGTTCGTACGACGGCCCGTTCTCCGGGACAAGCCAGGTGCCCGAGGGGACCGAGCCCATCGATTGCTCCCGCATACATCAGCTTGCACAGGAAGAATTGGAACGCCGCGTCGAAGTGTGAAATCCAGTCGGCCCTGTCCGGCCACTCGTGGGATCCGATGAGACAGAGCGGCCCCTTTCTACCGCCTCAAGTAGGCTGCCATCTCCTCTTCGGTCATCGTGTCGCCACTCTTGATCCGGCTCTGCAGTTTCTTTAACTGAGATTTGAGCCGTGAGTTGTTGGTTGTGTTCAATCGTAGCGCCTTGGCCTTCTGCATTTCGATCATATTCTCAAAGCGTTTGATTTCCGAGCTCAGCCGTTTGATTTCTTTCTCGGCAGTACTTTTCGACTTGCTGATGAGCAGGGATGTCTTTTTTACGTGGTCGCCCAAATACTTCTGCAGATCGGCAAGATTAGCGAATTTCTCTTTTGCTACTCCCTCTTTCTGAATTTCTCTGAGGGTCTTGTTCTGATTGTTGATTCTGATGCTCTTTGGACCTTTCTTTGGTCCTATCAGCTTATATGAGAAATTGTCCCTTTGCGGCTTCTTCTCTATCTCTGCAATCTTCTTCATAATTTCGCCGTTTTTCTTTGAGATCTCAGATCGGATCTTCACCTGAACCTTCTCGGACAACGCTAAGAGCGCATCGATCTGTTTCTTTCTTTCATCCCTGTACTTTGCCAGATCCTCATCCGCCTGAATAAGGAGGTTATTATAGGCTGAAGTCACTGGGGACTGTTCATGGGATTCCCGCAGCTTCTTGGTCAAGCTGGATAATGCCTTGAGATCTTTGGCCTTTTGAGCTGTCTGGATTTCACGGACAATCTCAAGAGCCTTGGAGTCATTGTCTTTGTTCATGAACTCCAGATAACTCTCGGAATTGTGGGTGAGCTTGGTCTCATCCAGAAGCTTCCGGGCCTGCGAATACTGGCCATCACAAAAGTAGACCAGCCCCATCGCGAACAACTGGTCCGTGTTCGCATCCTTGGAGTTGATTCCCTGCACTTTCATGTGCTCGGTCACCTTGATCTTGCATAAGGGCACCGTCTTCTCGCGGCCGATGGCTTCGATAACCATCTTTTCATCGTCTACGGATTTGACCTTTGACGGCAGCCCGCCCCAGTGAATATCGCTCCCAACTTTCTCTTTCAGGAGACCGTGGGTTGCCACGATGAATTCATCCGCCTTTGTGAGATCGCCTTGGAGCTGATTCAGAAAATTGTAGTAAAGCTCGTTCTCCGGCTTCTCGACCAGTTTGCCAAGAATCCCTTTCGCCTCGCCAAACTTCTTCTCTTTCAGCAGCGGATCGATTTGCTGTCGAATATTCGTGTAGGTGTCGATCTCTTTGGTCACCTGCTTCGAACCGGAACCCTGACCACCGGCCACGGGAAGGCTCAGCTCAGGTTCTTCCTCTTCCTCTGGTACCGGAGGAGGGTTCTTTTCCTGGTTCACCTCAGCAATCAGGGAATCTACTTTTGCTTTTAAGACCGGATCGCCGGAGGTGTTGAGTTTGTAGGCATTCAGTTTCAGAAGGGCCTGGTCATAATTCTTGTTGGTCACCAATTCCGCCACCTGAGAAGACAGGACTTTGAGTTCCGCATTGGCCTTATTGACCTGGGCCTGAGAAAGTGCCCCCCCAGGGCCATTCGGTGCCAAGCCGATAGGCGCTACACCCGGATTGCCTTTCGGTGGCCCGCCCGGTTCGACTTTGGGAGGCCCACCCGGAATGCCCACAGGCGGTCCGCCTGGATTGACCGTCGGAGGCCCACCTGGGTTGACTGTTGGAGGTCCACCGGGATTAACTGTTGGAGGTCCGCCGGGATTGACTGTTGGAGGTCCTCCCGGAGTAACTGATGGAGGTCCGCCCGGAGTTACAGGTGGAGGCCCACCAGGATTCACGGCCACCTTGTCAGCATTGTTTCCAGTTTCATCTGTATTCCCCGCCGCAATTGCCCCGCCGTCTTCTGGTGTCACTGGATCTGCCGGGGGCTTCAAGAAATAGAAAGCCAGTCCACCACCGACTGCAATGACCAGGACAATACCGGCAGCGATCAGCCCGACGGGTACCGGCCCTTTGGCTTTTGCAGATACACTTTCAGCGGTATCCGCTGCAGTGGCCACCTCCGCCGGTGCAGCAGCGGAATCAGGAGGTTGCGCTCCTGGAACACCCGGCGCTGCGCCTGGCATTTGTGGCTGGGCTCCTGGAACACCCGGCGCCACGCCTGGCATTTGTGGCTGGGCTCCTGGAACACCCGGCGCAACGCCGGGCAATTGTGGCTCGGCCGCAGGAACACCCGGCGCAGCGCCTGGAATCAGTGGCTGGGCCGCAGGCACTGCAGGAGCAGCGGATGGTATCTGCGGGGCAGCAGGCATTTGCGCAACGGCGGCTGGCATCTGAGCCTGTGCGCCAGGAACAGCAGGAGCGGCCGGCTGCGCACCAGGGGCGGCTGGTTGTGCAGCAGGAGCAATCGGCTGGGCCGCAGCAGCCTGTACAGCAGGCATGGCGGCAGACGAGCCGGGGCTGGCTTGGGCCGCGGGAGCGGCAGGTGAGCCAGGGACGGCTTGAGCCGCGGGAGCGGCAGGTTGAGCCGCGGGCATGGCGGCAGGCGAGCCAGGGACGGCTTGAGCCGCGGGAGCGGCAGGTTGTGCCGCGGGCAGGGACGCAGTTGAACTCGCTCCGGTTTGTTTCTTTTCCGCCTGAAGGATGAGCTTCACCACATATTCAGCCTTCTCCTTTGGCAGGAATTGCCAGTGAACCAGCAGGTCCCAGACAAAGATTGGATTGCTCTGGGCACGGGCCTGCTTGATGCCTTCCTGTGCCTGAGTCAACTGGGTCTGGTCCAGAAGCTTCAGATTACCCGCGGTTTTCAAAAACAGAACTTCCCTCGTATTCAGCATCTGCTGGTTACTCCCTGAAAAATGGCTCGTGCTGGCATGAGCATAAACGTTGCCAAGATTACAGTTGTGGCCGGCCCCAGAACGTAAGAAGTTAATACGCCTGTAAATGTTGGCAAGGATTTATTTAAGGGTAATTTCTCGGTCCTGTCATCTTCTTTCGTGAACGACATTATGGTTGATACCGAACAACCTCGGCAAACACAGAGACCTGACGACGAGAAACAGGCAGCCAGAGTGCACCGCAGCCCCTGGAAACGGCTGGCCGTCAGCCTTGTTACTCTCATTCTAGCATTGCCCGTGGCGGAATTCGTTTCACGATTTCTGATTTCGGATGAAGACCTGAATGTCATCCGGTACAGCACGATGACCTTTCACGTAAACGATGGCTACGAACTGATTCCTAACACCGAGGAGGACGGCGTCCGTATAAACTCGACCGGCCACCGAGACAGAGAGATCCAGGCAGTTAACACCGCCACCCGAATCCTGATGCTCGGCGATTCGATCGTCTTTGGGCCGGGCGTTGCGCAGGAGGACACGTTCCCCAAACAGGCTGAAGAATTCCTTACCGCTGAATGTATTAATGGCGGCAATCCCGATACCGGTATCAGGGAACAAATTCGCATCTTCAAAAAAAGAGACCTGCCACTTTCGCCGGACATTGTGCTTTGCTGTTTTTATATGAACGACTCGCGCCCGCCTGCCGGTTTTCGTTCCGAGTTCGTAAAGGGCAACCCAATCGTCCGATTCACCAAACGATTTCCGTGGACTCGCCGGAGCATGGTCTACAGCATGCTCTACAGATTCTACTTTTCATGGGCCATTGCCGACGAGGCCTCGCGCCTTCCTGTCTCACGCCGTATGGAATGGCTCGAGATCTTCCAGCAGGAAAACTGGCGCGGCGACCCGGACACACTTCAGGACCTCATCGATGCCGCCCAATACGATTGGGGCGCAGCATGGAAACCTGAAACCTGGCCTGAGGTAGAATCGCAGTTGAATCAGCTAAACCAGCTCTGCACGCATCACAACATTCGTCCGGCTCTGGTCGCCATGCCCGTTTCCGTCCAGGTCAACGCTGAGACCGAGCGTCGTGAGCCTCAGGAAGAACTAAAGAACATTGCCGATGAAATGAACTGGCCATTCCTCGATCTCCTGGACGGACTCAAGCGGGCGAATGAAGGCGAGGACCTCTTCATCGACCAATGCCATCTGACAGTCCGCGGCCATCGAGTAGTCGCCAAACAAGTGGCTGAGTTTGTCAAGAAACAGGGATGGGATGGAGGAGTAGAGTGATGGATGGGGGGCAGTGATGGTGGAGTGCAGTGATGCCTCATCGAGTATCCAGCATCCATCATTCCAATCTTCCCAGCACCGCGTCGCCCATCTCGACCGTCGTTGCACTTCGCTCGGTGGGAGCGCCGGTTGAAATGTCACGAGTGCGCCAGCCTTCGTCGAGCGCGCTCTCCACGGCATCTTCGATACTTTTGGCTTCGGCTTCCATGCAAAAGGAATGTCGCACCAGCATGGCTACCGTCAGGATGGCTGCGATCGGATTGGCGATGCCCTGGCCGGCGATATCGGGCGCGCTGCCGTGGATGGGCTCGTAGAGGCCCGGCCCCGAATCGCCGAGACTGGCCGACGGCAGCATGCCCAGCGAACCCGCAAGGACCGCGGCCTCATCGCTGAGAATATCGCCAAAAGTGTTTTCAGTGACGATGACATCGAATCTGTCCGGATCGGTGATCAGGCGCATGGCCGCGGCATCGACCAGCAGGTGACTGAGCTCGATATCGGGAAACTCATCCGCCATCTCAAGCGCTACCTCTCGCCACAGTTTTGAAGTCTCGAGCACGTTTTCTTTGTCCACGGAAAGCAGTTTCCCGCTACGGGTCCTGGCCGCGTTGAACGCGAAACGAAGGATCCGTTCGATCTCGTGTCTGGAATACTCCATGGTGTCAACGGCATGCTCGGAATCGCGCAGCCGGGGTTTGCCGTAGTAAAGCCCGCCGGTGAGCTCGCGAATGATCAGGAGATCGATGCCTCTTTCGACGATGGAATCCTTGAGCGGCGAGGCAGCGGCGACAGCCGGGAAGAGCTTGACCGGGCGCAGATTAATGTAGCTGTCGAGTTCCTTCCGCATGCGCAGGATGGCCGACAGAGGTGTCTGTCCGAGGGGCCGCGAATCCCACTTGGGGCCGCCGACTGCGCCGTACAGAAGCGCATCAAAACCTTTCAGGGCCTCGACGGTGTCGTCATCAATCGGCACGTCTTTCTGATCGATCAGGGCCCCGCCAACGGTGAACTCTGTCAGCTCGAAGGAATGGGCCGATTTTGCCTCGATAGCCCGTAAGACCCGGACGGCTTCGGCGGTAACGTCGACGCCAATTCCGTCCCCCGGCATGACTGCGATTTTGTATGTGCTCAATTCAGATACCAGAGTCTTGAGATGAAATGCTGCTGCAGATGGACTCGATCTATTCCTGCTTCAAGCAGACCAGAGTCCCATCTTCAAAAGTCGCATAGATTTTGCCTTCCGCAATCGCTAGCCCCTGGTAACTGAGCGGCGTGGAAAAGACCTTCCTGTCCAGCAATTTTCCGGTCTTACGATCGACGACTCTGATAAAACCCTCTGACTGGCCGCCGGTGCCGAAATGGCCGCCCGCGCAGACGACTGCGTTTTTGCCCATGGCAATGGCGGTCACCTGGTCGCCTCCCACTTGGCTGGCCCATGCGGTCTTCGTGGCAACGTCTGGTCGTCCCTTGCGGCTGGACACGTTTACCCCTCCACCGTTAGCTGCGGCAATGACCGACTCATCCCATGCCAGGACCATTCCCCTGGCGTGTTCGAATTCAATGTACCTTTTACGTCGAGTGCCCAATTTGGTCCAGTTAGGGCTGGCCATTCCCTCCATCCCGATGTTGGTCATGGCAAGCCCCTCCGGCAATTCCGGTTTCGGAGGTATTGGCTTTTCTGCTTTGATTGCTGCGGCTCGATCACGATGCCACTGCCGCATTGCCAGGTCATACGCTGTGCGGGGGTTCTCAACGATCTCGCCTGTCTTCAGATTGAGAATGGACTTCATCAAATGAAGATTGTCGCCGTTGATGTACATGACATCATTGACGTATTCGCCGCGGCCCGCGCGATGGGCGATGGCCTTTGACCATTTCACTTCGCCGGTTTTTGGCACGAATGCACGGACGACGATGCCGCCCTCTGCACCCGTGCTTTTGCCGGCCGATGCGTATGCGGTTCCCTCTTCTGAAACCAGCACGCTGGAGATCACACTCCACGGCGATTCGAGCTGCGCGTACGAGACCATTCGCCTGTCTTCGGGGCCCATCCGCAACTTCCATGCGAGTGAGCCATCGACGGTATCGAGCGCATAAACATATCCATCACTGGATCCGAACATGCAGAGACCATCATAGATGGTCGGCGGGGTAGTGATACGGCCGCCCGCGAACTTCTCCCATGCCACGCTGCCGTCCTCGTCCTTCAGCGCTACGACCTTGTGGCGGTGACGGTCGGCCGCGATGACGAGCCCGCCAGAGGCGACGGGCGCGGTCAGCAGACCTGAGAGTGAATCTTTCCAACTGCCTTCGATGGTGCTGTCTGAGATGGGTGAAGCGATCTTGGCTTGCCATTCGATGGCCAGCTTGTCGGGCAGGGAGGCTGCGCTCGAGTTGTTGCGCTTGCCGTTGCCCATGTAGGCGAACCAGCCATCCGCGCCGGTGGCCGTCTGCCTGCCGTACGATGGGCCCTTGGTGAGCCGGGGCGCGGCGACCATCTGTGCGGGTGTTGGCTCGGTGTGGATCGCGCCAAACGAAATGAAACCGGGGACGGTGCCCGGCGCACACGCGCAAAAAGTCTGGCAAGTAAAAAATGCTCCGTGAGCGGGGATGGCGGCGAACATGCAACTGCCGCGGGCCGCTCCAAAGGTGACGGATTTGCCATCCACCCTGTAATTGCATCCACGGTTGTTGGTGGTCATGCCGTTCACGTAGACCTGGGGCGTGCAGACGGTGACCCGCAGGCCGATGCCGGGCTTATCGGACTTTTCGCCTGTGCCCGGGGAGAATGCCTGACCGTCGAAATTTATCTTTCCATCGTAGAGCGCCGGGAAGCTGCTGGTGTTCTTCCGCATGACAATGCTTCCGCTGGTGCCTCTGAGGATGATGGCTTCACGGCCGCTGTTGCCGGGCGCGCTGGTGATGGCGTGGGTGTTCTTACCGACGACTACGGCGCCCTTCCCCGCGAGATTGACCGCGATGTGATCGACGGGCTGCAGCTTCAGCGCGGCTGCTTCGACCTCCCAGAGAATCTTGCCGCTCTTCACATCGATTGCCATGACCGTCTGATTGCCGCGGCCGGGCGCGCTGCCGTATTTTTCCTTCATCTCTTCAGGTTTGGATTTGTCGTAGTCCTTATATTTTCCGCGGCGCCTTGCCCGCTCATAGGTGTCCTGGGAATAGTTGTCCCGTCCTTCACGATGCACGATATAGGCTCTTCCGTTTGCGCCCCGCATCGATGTTGCGAGTTTTTTGTGTTCCCAGATCTTGCTGCCGGTCGAGAGACTGAATGCCACCACTGAGCCTTCCTCGATAGTCACATCCATTGGCCGGCGATCGACACCGGTCAATCCACCTACCGCGTGGCCTTCTTTCCAGCAGGCGGCGACGAGGGTGTCCTCCAGCACCATGACTATCGAAGGCAGGAAGTCCGTGTTGAATTTTCGTAGAGTCTTGCCGGTGGCGCCGTCTACCTCGAGCAGATCTTTCTGCCTGGTCACCGCGTAGAGTTTTCCGTTCAAGGCCACCATCGGGGCGCGGGCCGTGTAGAACAGTCCGCCGTAAAAAATATCACCAAGCTTTTTGCGCCAGAGGGGAGTCCCGTTCCATGCGTCGCGAGCTATCACGTACTGATCCTGCGTTACTTTTACTGCACGCATTTCATCTCCCGTGCGCTTGAGATTTTCTCTTGCGCAGTTGGTGATGTAGTAGACACGGCCGTCGACAATTGCCATAGCGCGGGTGTTCGTCCAGGAGTTCGAGCTTTGCATACTTGTACTCAGGTTGAACGGCAGGTCGTCGTGCCACCTGATGCCGAGGGGGAACTTCACAAATTTGTCCGTGGAGACGCCGCTGTTGCCGCCCGCGTCGCGATAGCTGTGTGTCCATTCATCCATCCCTTCGGGACGTTTCCGCACGGTGACCTTCCATTGGCCTCCTTGCAGTCGACAGAGCTTCCCGCCCGGCGCTACCGCCCTGAGCGCCCCGGCAAAATCGATCCCGTCGGACTTTTCCACGACAAGACCATTGAGAATGTAATCCCGGTAAGGCAGCGGTTTCGCGGGAATCGATTCGACCAGCAACTTGCCGCCCACTCCGGCTTTGTCCGCTGCCCTGGCAATCTTGTCGGCAGCTTCTTCGGTAGGTGCGATGCAATGGACGACGACTTCGCCGGTTCTGGCCAGATCGATCATCCAGGGGGAGACCTCTCCGTCGCTGATCACGCCACAGATGCCGTGCTTCGGTTGATGTTCGGCGGGCAGGTTTGATGCCTTTGCAGGTGAGAAAAAGAGGCCAATGCCCAGAAGGAGAATCGTGCATCTAAAAGTCTGCGTAAGCATTCTGTTCCTCGGGTCAGTGATAGTTCATTCGAGCCGAAAACCCAGTGTCCGTCATTGTGCCCATTCCGCCAATCCATCAACGGAAGTTTCTACAATGCAATTCTCCTTCTGTTACTCTTGTGGAAATGATGCACTTCGACCCTCTCACCGCCGTCCATTATCAGGAAACAGACCCGGGCCTAGACTGGGTCAAAGATCCCGCGATCGCCATCGATCTCGATTCTCCTCTCGATTCGCTCAAGGTCCTGACTCCGAATGTTGTCAAGCTTCCTGAGGGTGGCTATCGGATGTACTACACCGGGTTTGGCCCGGCGCGAACGGTCGAAAACAGCAGCGGGTACATCGTGAGTACGTACTCCGCTGATGCTCACACGTGGGTGAAGGAAGAGGGTGTCCGAATGGATGTGCACGAGCCGTATGCATCTCAGAGAACCCTCTGCCCGGATGTCATCCCGCTGCACGATGGGCGATGGAGGATGTACTTCGAGGCACGAACACCGGGTCAGGCCAGTCATGTGCTCAGCGCAGTTTCCGAAGATGGCCTGGAATGGCAGCCGGAGCCGGGTATCCGTTTCGGGGATGGTGAATGGTCATACGGCTCGCCGCGGTGTCTTTACTTTAAGGAAGCGGGTCGGATCCGGTTTCGCCTTTACTGTCACCATTACTCTGAGCCGATGATTTCAGGACTGGATGCTCAGAACCATATTGTGAGCGCAGTTTCCGATGACGGGCTTCACTTTGAAGCAGAGCCAGGCGTCCGGATTCGCCAGGAGAACGTTTTCGAATCTTACGCGGTCTACGCTCCCGAGATTCTTCGACTCGGCGATGGATCGTATCGGATGTATTACCCGGGCTGGAGCGAAGATCCCATGCACGGCCGAATCTTCAGTGCCGTTTCTCAGGATGGGATCGAATGGTCGAAAGACGACGGAATTCGAGTGGACATCGGAGGCCCGCATGACCAGATCCACTGCTCTGAGCCGTGCGTTATCGATCTGCCGAACGGGCAGCGCAGGATGTTTTACGAAGCCTGCGACAAAGATCGCAACTGGCGGATTCTGAGCGCGACCAATCCATAGAGAGTACGCCGCAGTAGGCCGAGACGAGGGCAATTTTACGCATCTGGATGACAATTCTCAGGGGCAAAGCCCCGGGCCGTTTGCCTAGCCCAGCCCAACGGGCTGGGTTTTCGGGCAGATCATCCTTAGGGGCAACGCCCCGGTTATTTGCCCCAATGAATGCCTCCGCATAAATGGCCGGGGCGTTGCCCCTTTTTAAATCTTTGTGCCATTCACCCAGCCCGTTGGGCTGGGCTAGGCAAACAGCCCGGGGCTTCGCCCCTGAAATCCGTCAAAACGACTCCGTCTTGGCCTAGCAGTATGGAGGTGTTTGTGCGATTCACTCAGCTTCCTGACAGAGGGATGCTCCGCAGGGAAAGGCCGAGACCAAAGCCGCCTGTGCTGCTATCGTTCCCAGACAGTATACTCCGCCTCGCATGCAGTCCTTCGGGGATGCAGAGCAATCGTGACCACGCCCGATACCTGAAGAAAAAAAGGAAGCTCAAATCATGATTCAGATCGCTGAAGTTTTAAGTCCTGAACCGGGTCCGTTAAGCAGACTCGTAAAGCAATGCGGCGTCGACCATGCTGTGGGAGGTTTCGGATTGCACCCAACGCCCAATCAGTCCGGCGAGCAATTGCCCTGGAGCTACATGTCATTGATGCGAACCAGGAATGCCTATGAAAGCCTGGGTTTCGAGTTGGCCGTCATCGAAAGCCGGCCTCCTATGGAAAAGGCCAAGGCAGGCCTCCCGGGCCGGGATGAGGAAATCGAAGGCGCATGCGAGCTCATTCGTAACATGGGCCGACTCGGCATCCCGGTCTGGTGTTACGAGTGGATGAGTGGTGGCGTCAGCGTTCTCAGGACATCCGTGACGATCCCTGCCCGCGGCGGAGCACTGGCCACCGGCTACGACCACAAAGACATGGCGAATGCGCCTCCGACGCAGTACGGCGAAATCAGTGAAGACCAGGTCTGGGATAATCTGAAATACTTCCTGGAGCGCGCAGTGCCTGTAGCCGAGGAAGCCGGAGTAAAGCTCGCCATGCATCCGGACGATCCGCCGTTGTCGCCCATCCGCGGCGTTTCCCGCATCATGACCAAGGTGGACAATTTTCAGAAGCTTCTTGACCTTGTGCCAAGCCCGGCAAACGGCATCGCTCTTTGCCAGGGGAACTTCACACTCATGACCGATGACCTGCCTGAGGTCATACGGCACTTCGGCGACCAGAAAAAGATCTTCTTCGTGCACTTCCGGGATGTCCGGGGCACACCCGACGAGTTTGTGGAAACGTTTCACGAAGAAGGCAAGACCGACATGCTGGCCTGCATGAAGGCATACCGCGACATCGGTTTCGACGGTGTCCTTCGGCCGGACCACGTTCCTACCATGGAAGGAGACGGGAACGATCGGCCGATGTATTCCTCAATCGGTCGGCTCTACGCCATCGGGTACATCAAAGGACTGCGAGAGGCCGCATACTCAGACTGAGATACAGGCGGCTCATCGTGCGAAATAAGTTGTCGTCGGTATCCGAAACGTATCTCCCGGTCCGATGTCGCTTATCCAGTAGAGACGCCGGCCGTCACCATCTACGTCCTTGAAGATTGTCTCCAGGTCATCCTTCACATCCTCGAGGACGATCCTGGTGCCGTTAATGGAAGCAATCCGGAATCCTCTCGACTTGTCCTCATTGTAGAGCCAGCGTCCGGCGTGCTTGCCTCCATCGTTTCGGCCGTAACCCGCGAGCTTTCTGTCGGAAATGATCGCTCCCGCAGCCTGATCCGTTGATGTCACCACACCCATCCCAACGATGAAGAGGACGTCCCCGAAACTCAGGGTCGTTTTGCCTTCAGCTACTTCTACATTCTTGATCGTGTAGCTCGTCTTCTGACGCTCGTTGCCGAGAATGATCACGAGGTCCTGACAGGCGTCCGGCGCTTCGATTTCGGTGTCAACAGTAATGCTGTTGGCCTGATGGTCGACGCTGAGCACTTTCCCCTCGGGTGACGGAGAAGTTTCCAGAACAAACTTTCCGTAACGTAGAAGCGTTCCATTGACAACGACAGCGCGCTTGACGCCGTCGTCGTCCAGAGTCAGCAGTGCGAATTCGGCAGCAACCTCGAACTTTTCACCATCGCCGCTCCACACACACTTTTCTCCAGGTGTTAGAGAGCTGTGTATGATGTCCTGTGTCTGACCCCGGCGAATGGTCAGGCCTACCGCTTCGGGGTTTGTGTTTCCTTTCAGATTTTCCACCTCAGTTACTTTGGCCTCGCCCTGATGGGGCTCGATGACCGCGACGAATGCTGAGTAGAGACCGTCCTTTGCTTTGCCCTCGACTTCCGGCAGCACGTTCCGGCCCAGTACATACTGAATCGTGTCGGGGCTGTCCGGGGTCAGTTCCGGCTCGCCGACGGCGGTGATCACTTCAGAAGCGCAACCGGCAGGCATAGTCATTGTCAGGTACAGGTCTTCGTCAGGTTTACGCCAGACGGCTGACCATGCAGCTTTCGGTCTCATGCGCCGCACGTTGAAAAGGCCCTGAAAACCGCACGAGCCGCCGTTTTGAGGCGGTCTGGCGCCGTAGGCAACGTCTTCTCCTGCCAGTGTCCCCTTTTTCTGAACCGGACCGAGCTCCCCTCCGTTTACAGAAAACTCCGGGAATGGCGGGCCGTGAAAACACCAGTCGTGCTGGTCTCCTCCTCGTACGCGAAAAATGTCCAGGAGGTACGAATCCTCATCTGAGATGTCGACCAGAACTGTTGTCCGCCGGTAAAGCGAAGCGACGCCCGGATAGGTGATTTCAGCGGCCCCGTCCATCAGATGAACTTCGGGTGATTCTGCGAGGGTATTCAAGTCACCGGCATTGCGGTTCCTGTGGGGCCACTCGTCGATCATGACGCAGTAGTGCCGGAAGGTGTTTGCACCGCGCCAGTCGTAATAATTCGGGCGGGTGAAGGGAGTCGGGTAACCGTTCTCCGTGAGCATGGGTCGCCCGAACGCAAACATCTCAATGTTGAGCCGGTCTTTATGGCCGTGGCCGCCGTTGGCGTCTCCGTAATACATACTGACCCCGCGCCTGTTCTCTCCCTTCCCACTTTCCAGAATCGCCAGGCCGTATCCGCCGAGATTGCGCGTTTTCAATCCCAGGTCTGTGCCCTGCTCAGCAACAACTTTGTCAACTTCTTCTCCATCATAGTATTCATGCCACAAGTGCTTGGGGCTTGCATTCATCAGTTTGAGAGCTTTAGCGTGGCGCGGGTCTTTATAGTGCTTGAAGGCAGGGCCCTGCAGCCCTACGGACCAGCAGACTTTACCCGTGCCGCGGATGGAGCCGCAGTCTCCGATGGAAGGGCAGAATTCACCGGCAATGGTCAGATCCAATCCAACGTCAGCCATCTTCTTCAGTTTGGGATTGCTCCAGATGTCCACTCCCAGCTTTGGCAGCAGGTGGGCTATCTCAAAGAAGCTGTTCGTCCAGATGGAAGAGTAGCTTGGTGAGCTCTCGCCTCCGAGGCCCTCACGCCAGAACCCGTTCCACAGAAGGTCTTCTACACGACCTCTTCCGCTCATTAGCCAGTTGCGCATGTCTTCCGTCGTCGGGCCTTTTGCCGGGTCGTCATTGTCCAGCACGATGGCCAGATAACACATGGTCTTCTGGTGTGCTCCCATGTTGCCAGCGACAAAGCCACTCATTACGTCCCTGGCCATAGGGAAGAGCATGTTTGATTCAATGAGCTTTCGGGGATCGCCCAGGCCCTTACCCTTGAGAAAGGTCTTCAGTTCTTCATCCTTGTTCAGGGCCGGGAAGATCGCGTCAAAGGCCAGCACAATCTTCGAGTTGTCTCGGGTGGACCAGATGCGGTCTGAGATTCGGCCGGGGATTCCCTTTTTGCCCTCGTGGTATGCCTGGTTGGCGTAATCGAAGCGGTCGTATTCGCTGGCGATCTTGGAAAGCATCACCGCGCACTTGTGCGCGTAAATCGGCTTATCTGTGAGCAGGTATGCTTCCGCAAGTCTTGGAATCCCCCCAAGAATGTCTCGCCACCATCGCTGCCAGAAGATGTAGTAAGGAACGAAGTAGTAGCGTCTGCCGTCGGGTCCGAGCCAGCCCAGTCCTTTATCAATATATCCGGGGCCCGATTCCGGTTTGCCCTCCAGCCCGCCCAGGTTCCAGGGCTGAAAGTCATTGGAAGGAAAGATATTTTTGCAGACCGGACACTGGAGCTTGAACGGCTTATTGCGTTTTATGATCCACGGGTAGTGCCCGGCCTTGCGCGTGATCTCGTCGCCGCAAACCGGACAATCGTGTGCGATGTGGACGTTGATGGCCCTGATCTGTTCGGGCGGAGGAATGAAATCCCACAACTCCTGGTCGGACATCTTGATCAGCCAGGCGCTCGCAGCTTTCGCCGACTCAATCTGCCTCTTGGCCCAGTCGTGTTTTTCGATCTTCTGCCTCACACGAGCCATCAATTCGGCGTCGTAGTATGTTCGGCCATCCTTGGCGTCCGCTCCGTCGCAGGTCAAAATCGCACACATGGCAATCAACTCCAATCGAATGGGGAACGGTCTGATCATCAGCTTTGGGCCACGGGAGGGGGAACTGAGGAGTCGCTGCAAATGGCCTCAGTTCAATCCGTCAGTTCGATAATGTATCGAGCGCACATGGCTCGGAATCGGCCGTAGTCATTAAAGGACAGTCCGACACCAACTGTAAAGCTGCCGCTGACTGCGGCACGGCCATCGTTACTCGTGGTCTGGTTGGTCCAGTTGCCCTGCATGCTTCGGTTGGTTCGCAGCCGGGACAAATCGAGCTTGTCGAGCCACTGAGCGAGATCGCGACGCGCCTTCTTTGCCACGGTTTGGCGGCCGGTATCTTTGCCGCGTTCAGCAGCTTCAATCCGATTGAGCAGGGTTCTGGCATACCTGTAATCGTCAACTCCTTCCCGGAGGCCCTCCCATCCCAGGGCCGGTCCGCCCTTGCGTCCTCCCCAGGGAGGATAAAAGAAAACCGTGTCTCCGCGAGGGCCGGAGTAGTCATCGTAGGGTTCTTCATCTGCTGATGAGTATGCCCAGGAGAGTAACCCGTCTGCGTTAGACCAGAGCATGTAAAGGCCGGCCGCAAAGCGCATCGTTTCGACGTGGTAGCCCGTGGTATCAGTGTTGTAGAACCAGATTCGTTTTCCGTCCGCGTGAAACTTCTCAACGGTTCGCAGCCATTCCTTGCGAGGATAGACCCGCTTGTTGTAGAGCATGGGGCCGTAACAGTGCACGAGGCAATCTGTAAAGGGATAGGTCTGTTCTGCGAGCTTGGGATTCACGTTGGTGCCATCCATCTCAGTTCGGACGGGGATTTCTTTGAGAAGCTGAAGGTCTCGAAAGCAGGCATCGAAACGATCCTTGTGGGAGAAGACCTCATCCGCCGGCTGATAGATAATCTCCGGCCAGCCGCGGCGTTTTCCTTCGGCGAGGGTTGCCTGGATAACAGCTTTATAAGCGTCGCCGTATGCCTTGCTCTCAGCGAGTCCCCGGCTGACGGCAAATCGGCGAACGTCACTTCCCATCAACCAGACAACAGGCTCCGTGAAACCGGCATCTGAATAGGCATCCAGGGCGATTTCCAGGCCAGGCCGACCCGCAAACCGCACCTGAACTTGGCCATCGACCACATCCACTGACGCACCGAGCGCGCCGTAAAAGCCCACGGTCGTCATGCCGTGAGCGCGCATGTCTCGGTACTTTTGCGCCATGAAATTCTCTCCCGGCATGGTTCGCTGGAGCGAGTCGTACATGCCGAAAGCCATTCCTTTGGGAGAGTCGAGACGGAACGGATGGACTCGAAGAGTTACCGGCAAACGAGCTTCGCCCCGACCTTTGGCGCGAACCAATCGAATGGTGCCGCGATACTCGCCGGGAGAAGCATCGGCCGGAACATGAACGGTGAACCAGAATTGCCGCACTTGACCTTTCGGCGCTTTGACCACGCCTGGATGTTCGAGATACGTGGGTACCAGCAGACGGTCGCTCATCGCGTAATGAGACCGCTTGACGAGATATCGAACAGCGCGGACATCGATGTTTTCACCCGCTATGCGATTCCCCTTGTCAGACCGCAGCTCCGCCAGCTCAGCCTTCAGCTCAACCAGGTCATCCAGCGCGTAGATGCCAACACTGATCGGTTCATGCTCGCCGGCCGCGGCGGCAAACGTTAATGGTCGCTGAATCTCGTCCTGAGAAGGCCGGTAAGCAGGAGGCATCAGATCGAGGTAGTTTCGATTGAAAACAGTGAATCCTCTCGAGCGGTCCTCAGCGGTTGCAGCAGGCTCAGGATGTTTCGGCAGGTAGAGCATCGGCGGAACCTCATCGACTGGCATCAGCTCGACATCATCGAACCAGACGCGTCCAGTTCCCTCCGCTTCTGACCTGGCCCAGAGCGCGACCTTCAGGACGCCATCGACTGGCGGCGCTTCATAGTACCCCACAACTTTCTGCCATCCCCCTGTCGCCTTCCCATTGAATAGCTCGTAACCCGCAGCCAACCATTTCTTCTTTTCGAGGTCGTAAACACTGAGGCTGCCCAGGGCACGGACCTCACCCTCCGTACGAATCCATGCGCTTAGTCGATACGTTTCCCATCCCCGTGCCATCGGCGCCCATTCGCACAGAAGACCGGTGCCGCCGGGCCCGACTTCAATTCCTGGCGAGGCCTTGCCTCCGTGCGGCTGCGGACATGCCATCAGCGGAGCCGCCTCCCCTTTGCTTTTCGTGAAAGACCAGTCCTGCGGCAGACCGTCCCGGCCTTCCTGGACGCGCTCGAAGCCTGCATTCAGCGCCAGGTTATTCGGTACTGGGGCTCGCTCGTAACCTAACGGGATGAGAACAATATCATCAAACCAGACACGGCCATGCCCGCCTTTGCCAAGATTGCACCAGAGAGCCACTCGGACGCTCCCCGTTCCCTCCGGAACATCAAACTCCGCCGTCCCTTTTTTCCATTCTGCGGCACCCTTGACCTCGATGAGTTTGTAATCTGCCGCCAGCCATTTTTTGGTCTTGAATTCGTAGGCGCTGATACTGATGTTCCCCTGCGATTCAGGTTCTGTCCGCACAGACGCGGTGATGCGAAGCTTCTTCATCCCCGGCTTCAGCCTGACAATCTGCGACCAGAAGCCCGTGTCCTCCGCATTAGCACACCGAGCGACCACGCACGCTTTGCCCGACAAGGGTTGCTCTTTAGAAGCGGTGCCAGAGGGAGACCCTTTCTGTCTCAGAATCTTCCAGTAATCCGGAACGCCTCCCCCATCCGAGTCATGCTCGAAGTCTGGGTTGCGGAGCAGATTCCTGATAGGTTCCGCCGTTGAGCAGTTTGCGATCAGAAAAATCAGTGCTGGCAGTGCTCCTGTGATACGCATCGTCCCAATCTTCGTTGAAAATGATGAAGTTACATTTGCCTGGACACCTTGCGAAAGAAATCATAGAGACAAGACCAAGCTTTGCCCTGACAACGCGATAAAGCTGCATCGACCCACTCAGGTTGATAGCCTTTGGCCATGCCCGGTACACGCAGAGGCCATCTTGCTCCACAGGTACTCCAGGTGGCTGTTTCAGCTCTTATCCTAATGCTCCCATGAACGTCATCCTTATCATCTCTGACACGATCCGGCATGACTACCTTGGTTGCTATGGCAACGACTGGGTTCAGACGCCTCACATCGATGGCCTGGCACAGCAGGCAGCGGTCATGGAGAACTTCTTCTGCGCGAGCTTTCCAACCGGGATGGCACGGAAGGATTTTCATTCCGGACGATTCACTTTCGCTTACACCAACTGGGGAGGCGAGCGTCCGGACGGAGAAATGGTTCTTGCCGAGATGCTCCAGGATGCGGGCGTCAAGACGGCGATGATCGGCGACACGAACAATTCCCAGCAATATGCCCAGGGCTTCGACCACCTGGAGATCGTGCCGTCCGCAGCATCGAATCTCGACCAGGTGCCAGAGACTGTCGAACTGCCTGCCGCGCCGGAGAAACTGCGTTTCCCGATGGAATACGCCCAGCGCATCGCCCGGAATGCTCTCGGGTACGCCAGCGAGACCGACCGGCGGGCAGCCCGCACCATGCTCGCCGCTCACCGGTGGCTGGAAAGCCAAAGCCATGATTCGAAACCGTTCTTCCTCTGGGTCGATACTTTCGATCCGCACGAGCCGTGGGATCCTCCCCAATACTACATCGACCTGTATGACCCCGGATACGAAGGCGACCGGCTGATGGAACCGGCATACCAGCCTTCAGGCTATGCAAGCGAGCGCGAGATTCACCACATGCGGTGCATGTACGCCGGTAAACTGACGATGGTCGACCGGTGGACTGGATTTCTCCTCGAAGGGATCGAGCGGATGGGGCTGGCCGATGACACCGCGGTAATCTTCTGTAGCGACCACGGGTTCTATCACGGGGAGCACGGGCTCATTGGCAAGGTTCACCTTGACCGGGAAAACCGGATCGTTGGCCGCTGGCCGCTCTACTCGACGATCTCCCACCCGCCGCTGATGCTGAAGATCCCCGGCGTTACTGATGGCACGAGGCTTTCTTCCTTCTGCCATCCGCCGGATGTCACCCCTACCATTCTGGAACTTCTGGGAGTCTCAATACCTGCACCACTGCAGGGAAAATCCCTTCTGCCGGTGGTGCAGGGCGAAAGTGGCAGCCTACGTGATTTCGCCGTCAGCACGCTTACACACATCACTGATGAGGATGTCCGCTGCCCCGCCAGTTTCAGAACGGACGAATACCTCTACATATACGGCGGTGATGAATGGCCAAGCGAACTCTATGACTTGAAGTCAGACCCGGATGAAACGAACAACATCATCGATTCATGTCGCGAGGCAGGAAGACATCTGCATGAACGATACCTGGATTTTCTTCGCAGCATCGGATGCCCGGAGAAAACCCTCGAAGCCCGAAGTGAGTTTCAGCCAACGCCACGCACGGAGTTGCCCTATCGGCGATTGTTATGACACGCAGCTCGACTACGGTGAACCCCACTTGTGCACACGGTGCCTCGCTCCAACACAAACCTGACTGGCCTGAGGCCCAGCAGCGATGGGTGGCCTTTTGGGACCGCTCCGCTACCGACCGGCCCTGCATGGTCATCAAAGCGCGGCAACAGTCGGACCTGTCGCCGCCTCTCCTCCCCGAATCGCTCGAAGACCTGTACTTCGATCCGGACTACATTTCGCAGGCCTGGCAATACCGGATGGGGTCTACTTACTTTGGCGGAGAAGCGGTGCCTACCGGCGGGTTCTTCATGGGCGGATATGCGTTGGGCTGCGGGGATGGGGCTGTTTTCGCACCGGACACGGTCTGGCATCCCGTCACGATGTCCACCATCGATGACCCTTTCAACTGGCATCCCGGCCCGGACGATCCCTGGCGTCAGAAACTCGACCGCGTCCTCAACCGTCTCCTCGATCTCGCGCAGGGCAAGGCTCTCGTCGGGTACGCCACGCAAGTCATGGCGAACGACCTCCTGATGCTGCTGCGGGATACGACTCCGTTCCTGATCGACATGGCCGAAGACTGCGGCAAATGTGCCCGGCGGCTGGAGGAGATTATTCCGCTATGGATTGAGAACGTGGAACACTTCCGGTCATTGGTAAACGCCAGGCAGGGCGCCGGATGTGTCTGGGGTTGGCCCGGCCTCTGGCATCCCGAAATGGTGATGATCAGCCAATCAGATATGTCGTGCATGATTTCCGAGGAGATGTTCGAGTGTTATGTAGTGAAGGAACTCGACATGCTCGCCGACCTGTACGGCCCCCTCTGGTATCACCTGGACGGGCCCACGGCTTTCCACCACGTTCCGATGTTGCTGGCAAGCCCTTCCGTCGCTGTCATTCAATACGTCCCCGGCCCAGGCCAACCGCCAAACGGCCCGCATTGGATTGATCTCTATCAACAGGTCCAGGCCGCGGGGATGGGTCTTGACCTGTCAGCACCTCTGGCGAACATGGAATACCTCATCCGAAGTCTGTCCCCGGAAGGCCTTGTACTGCGTACCTCCACGCCGAATCAGGAGGCAGCCGATGAGCTTCTGGATAGTGCCGTCAAATGGTGCGGGACGCACGTTGGGGGATAGTAATCGAGGTTCCCAATGCGGAGGAATTGTCACCGCATACGGAAATGGCGGACCTGTAGACGTGGCCTGCACGGCTGTCGCATGATGGCGGGAACGTAAAATAGGCTCGATATCTGAAAGGAGTCCAAAATGGCAGAGGAAAAGGTCGATATTCCTGATGATTACCTGGCAGACATGCGCTGGGCGAGAGAGCACAGCACGGAGTTGCATGAACAGTTCCTGGACATGTGGGTAGCCGTAGTAGACCAGGAGGTCGTCGCAAGCTCCCAGGAGCTCGGTCAGGCAAAAACGCTGGCCGCAGAACGAACCGGTCGAAAGCCTGAAGAGGTCTACGTGGAGTTCATTGACAGCCCGTTTGCCATCTATGGCCAGAGTTAGTTACAGAACTCATCTCGTGTGGTGGAATGAAATCGTCACCAATTCGGGAAGAACGACCCCTGTGGGCTCGCCCCATAGGTGAAGGAGGTTGAACAGTTAGAAGTGGACGAGATTATCCAAAGACCCCCGTGAGCTCGCCTCACGGGTGAATCAGGTTGAAAGGTTAGCTCAAGAGCCAGGGAGGAAACCATTCAACCTGATTCACCTGCCAGGCAAGCTGGCAAGGGGTCTTTCCGTTTCATTCT
>JASLXP010001135.1 GCA_030740295.1 Planctomycetota bacterium | reverse complement strand
CCTGAGCCAGCTTGAACATGACGACAGGCACATTCGTTTTGCCGCGCGCATAGCGCTCGAGCACCAGCCTGTTGAGCAATGGCAGGACAAAGCGCTGAGCCTTAAACAACCGCGAGCTTTGATAACTGCTGTTATCGGCCTGGCGAGGCAGGGGAAACCGGGGCCTGAAGGCGGTACGTCCGCCCTTCAGCCCAGGCTGTTAAAGACACTTTCTGATCTTGACTTTGAGCATCTGAATGAGTCGCTCCAGATAGACTGGCTGCGCGCACTGGCACTGACCTTCATACGCCAGGGCAAGCCGGACGACGAGACTGCAGTGGCATTCGGCAAAAGGATCGCCCCGCTGTATCCGGCAAAAAGTGATGCGCTGAACCGCGAGCTCGTTCAACTGCTCGTTTACCTCAACGAGCCTTCGGTGATCGACAAAACCATTGCCCTGCTCCACCAGAAGCATGAGCAGTCTTTTGACATCAGTGATGAGCTACTCAAGCGTCACGGCGGCTATGGCGGCTCCATCCGCCGTATGCTCGACAACCAGCCGCAGATTCAGAATCTCCACTATGCGTTTGTCCTCCGTAATCTGCGCTATGGCTGGACCCTCGAGCAGCGTAAAGCCTATTACGATTTCCTCGACACCCAGTCCAAAGCGAGCGGCGGCAACAGCTACGGCAAGTTCCTGGTCAATATCCGCAAAGAGGCCATGGGCAACACACCCGAGCATGTGCAGGTCGCTCTGAAACTGAAGAAAGGCAAACTCGCTGCCCTGCCGGCCGAACTGCCGAAGCCAAAAGGCCCCGGCAAAGAATGGAAAACAGCCGACATCGAAAAGCTGACCGCGCAGGGATTGTCCGGCCGCAATTTTGAACACGGCAGAAAGATGTTCGCCGCGGCCAAATGCATCCAATGCCATCGATTCGACGGTTTCGGGGGAGCGACCGGACCCGACCTGACAGGCGCGGCCGGCCGATTCAGTTCCCGCGACCTTGCGGAGGCCATGACCGAGCCGAGCAAGGTAATCTCCGATCAGTATCAGGCAACGGTATTTCTCACAGAAGATGAAGAGGTCATTACCGGCCGAGTCATTGGCGATGAAGAAGGCAAGCTGGTCGTGATGACCGATCCTTTCGATGCGTCCAAAACGGCGACGATTGCCGAAAAGGAGATCAAGGAGAGAAAGCCTTCACCAGTGTCTCTCATGCCCGCCGGTCTGATGAATACACTGAATGCCGAAGAGGTCAAAGATCTTCTCGCTTACCTGATGTCGAGAGGCAATCCGCAAGACAGAATGTTCAAACAGCAGCAATGAGCACTTTCGCATTCATTTCTCTCTTCGTTCACGGCCTCATGCCTGCTTCATCCGAGCCTGCGCCCACTCAACAGAAGAAATGGTTCAAGGTCGATGGCCGTCCCGCCTTCACCATCATGCCGGCGAAGACGCCGGTCAAACCCATCCCGTGGGTCTTGTACGCGCCCACCCTCGGCAAAGGACTGCCCGGCGGAGCGGAGGACTGGATGTTCCGGCAGTTCCTGGCAACCGGCATCGCTGTCGCTGGCGTCGATGTCGGTGAATCGTACGGCAGCCCCAAAGGGCGTGAAACCTACAACGCCTTTTACAGACTATTGACCGAGGAGCGCGGATTCGCTGCACAGGCAAGCCTATTGGCCCGGAGTCGCGGAGGTCTGATGCTCTACTGCTGGGCTGCGGAGAATGCAGAAAAGGTGAAGTGCATCACCGGCATTTACCCGGTCTGCAGTATAGCCAGCTATCCGGGGCTCAAGCGCGCGTGCGGCGCGTACGAGATGACCGCCGACGGATTAAAGACGAAGTTGAAAGAACACAATCCCGTCGATCGGCTGGCGTCACTCGTCAAAGCAAAAGTGCCCATCTTTCACATCCATGGTGATGTCGATCGAGTTGTGCCGCTGGACGCCAACTCCGGTGCTGTGGCCAAACGCTACAAAGAACTCGGCGGCAACATGGTGCTGAAGATCGCGGAGAAGCAGGGCCACAATATGTGGATGGGCTTCTTTACCTGCCAGGAGCTGGTGGACTTTTTGATGAAGCATGCCATCGGGAAGTGAGCATCTGCTGAGCAGGCCACCTGTCAGCACGGCAGCCTGCGTCACAGCACGATCTCTTTGAACTCTGCGAACGTATTGTTTCCATCTGGATTTCCGTCCTGATCAGTTAACTCTGCACAGTTTCCAGCATCCCTGATGCAGCGCTACCCAGTTCAACGCCCACTGGCGACTCGCGGCCGTCCTCTTCGGCTGCGCGACGCATTAGACTTGCGTCGTCTTGAGCCAAACGTGGAGCCGGAAGACGCAGACCGCGGTGGCCGCGAACTGCCTTGGGCGCGATGCCTGGGCGGACGCGGTTTGGCTCCTCGAGCAGCTTTGCTGTGGCTTGCCTTCTTCGTGTCCCTTTGACGCAATTTGGCTGCGGCTGCGCGCGAGCGCTGTTCGTCGGTCATGGCTGGCAACTTTTCCACAGTAACGACTTGTGCGGTCAGTTTTTCGATCGAGCGGAGTTGGGGCCGTTCATCGTTGCTGCAAAACGACACGGCCTGTCCGGAGGCTCCTGCCCGTGCTGTGCGACCAATGCGATGGACGTAAACTTCTGGCGTATCCGGCAGGTCGTAGTTGATGACATGCGATACGTCTGAAAAATCCAACCCTCGGGCCGCAAGGTCTGTGGCGACGAGGACCGGTGGATCCTCGGAACCGAATTCGAGGATTACGGCTTTTCGCCGGCCTTGGCTTTTGTCGCCATGAATCGACACGGCACTGATTCCATCACGCTGTAAATAGCGGGCGATCCTGTCGGCGCCCCGTTTGGTCCGTGAAAACACCAGTGTCTTTGAAGTGTCATTCCCTTCGAGAAACCGGGTGAGAGATGCTGCCTTATTATTTCGTTCCACGAAATAAACGGACTGTGAAACGAGATCGGGCGTCGATGCAACAGGCGCTACTTGCACCTCGAATGGCTTCTTTAACCACTCGGACGCCAACCTGCGGATCTCCTTCGGCATGGTTGCCGAGAACATCAGCGTTTGGCGGCGATTGGGTACCTGCGCCACGATCTTGCGCAGGTCGTGAATGAACCCCATGTCGAGCATCTGGTCAGCTTCGTCGAGAATCAGAATTTCTACGGAGGCGAGCTTGACGTGTCCTTGCCCGACCAGATCGAGTAACCGGCCTGGTGTAGCAACGAGGATGTCAACGCCGGCCTGTAAAGTCCGGACTTGCGGACCTTGTTTAACCCCGCCAAAAATGACTGAGTGGCGCAGTCCTGTAAATTTGCCGTAGGTACCGAAACTGTCGCCGATCTGTCCGGCCAGTTCGCGTGTGGGGGCCAGAATCAGAGAGCGGATGGCTCGCCGTCCGGATTGCTGACGCTGACGGCGTTTGCCCGCAGTTGCTGCGTCAGACGTCATCAACTGCTGCAACGTCGGCAGCGCGAAGGCTGCTGTCTTGCCTGTTCCCGTTTGAGCACAGCCGACCAGATCGCGCCCCTTAAGGACTTCTGGCATGGCTTTCTGCTGGATGGGAGTGGCTTCGTGGTATCCCGCAGCCCGTAGGCTACGGAGTAATGGCTTGCAGAGAGAGAGAGATTCAAATTTCATGATTGCTCACTTTCGAAAAAAGACGTGTGCCGAGTGGCACCGGTAAGCGGTGACTCGACGAAGGCTGTCAGCTCGCGGCTGTCAGACGCTGCAATTCGACTGACTTCGGCGCGATCATAGAACGAGTGTTACATACACCCGTATGCCGGCAGCAATGTGATTGAGGAGCAAGAGAATCAGTCGCGGTCGAAAGCAAAAATACCGGGACGCGCATTAAGTCATCTTGGCAGATGAGGGTCCGGGTGGCCGCATTCTCGAAGTTGAATGAACCCAACACAGTAAGCGTGTGGGTCTCGCACCTAAAATGTCATCAGTCGGGCTTTTTGTGAATGCCGCACTAATGCCATGCCCCGGATAGTAGCGTGTTATTGGGAGTTCGCCCGTCATTCAGAGACACGAATTTCTCGCGGGCTTTCGCAACGCCACTACCTGCCAATCTTATAGAGATTCTTTTCCGTCCGAATGAAGAGCGAATTTCCATCCACCGCAAAAGAGGCAAGGCTCCTCTCCTTCAGCTCATTTGTGGCAATTATTTTGTGGCTCTTGCCAAGCTGCATCACCACAGTCTTTCCGTCTTCGCTAAGGAAATAAGCTCGCCCGGCCGCGAAGATTGGCGAGGACGAATACTTCCCGCCCAGGCGCTCCTTCCAGATCTCTTCGCCTGTCTTTGCGTTGCGGCAGGTGGCGATACCGTTGTCTGACACCATGTAGATCTCTTCATCCACCAGAAGGAGCGAAGGTGTGTGCGGTACGCTTCTGTTGGTTTTCCAGACTACGTGGCTATCGGTCACGTCGCCGCTGCCGTCTGGCTTTATCGCAAACAGACTGGCCTGACCGAAGCCAGTGCAGACGTAAACCAATCCGTGACCGTATACCGGTCTCGGCACGACGGAGTAACCGTCGGGATAACGAACTTTCCAGATTTCTCTACCGCTGGCGGGCTCGTACGCGATCACCGCGTCGCTGCCGGGACTGACAATCTGCTGCTTGCCGTCCAATTCGATCACGAGTGGTGTGCAAAAGGAAAACTGCCGTTTGCCGTTCATGTTGCGCAGCTTCCGCCAGGCAACTTTACCAGTGCCGCGATTCAGCGCGATGACGAATGCATTGCGCGCACCATCGCAACTGAAAAAAAGTTTGTCACCTGCAATCACCGGCGAGCACGCGCCGCCGTGAACAGGTGGGTACTTGATGGTGTCATTTTTCCAGATGACATTGCCCTGCAGGTCGAGGCAGGCAGTACCGAGGTGCCCAAAGTGAACGTAAAGTTTGCCGGCATCGATGACCGGTGTGGGCGTGGCGTGGCTGTTCTTCTTGTTGATGGAAACCACATTCTCTTTGGAAACGTGGAACAACTTCTGTTTCCAGACACCTTTGCCTCTCGCAACATCAAGACAATAGACCTCGAGGGAAAGCGCACCACCTTTGAGCTCGACCGCAGTTGTTATATAGATCTTGCCGCTATGGATGATGGGCGAAGACCACCCGGAGCCAGGAATCGCCTGTCTCCATGCCACGTTCATGTTCTTGCTCCACCGGACCGGCAGCTTGGCGGATGTAGAGTGCCCCTGGCCGGCCGGGCCGCGAAACTGAGTCCAGTCTGCGGTGAGAGTAAGTGGGAAGAGTGCGAGTAATGCGAGGAGTTTCTTCATATCGGCAGCAATTGTGAATAAGTGAATCTGAATATGGGGACCGGTGACGCCCCAGTGCCATTGTCCAAAGAAAGGTAGCGTGCTACTTCCCTTTGGACACCAGAGACAGCGCCCTATTCGCCGCGTTTTGAACCTGGTGGATATCGCTCTGCGCGCATTTGATGAGGGCTTCGGAGAGGGCCTTGTCCTTGAGAGTAGTCTTGCCGGCGATAGCGGAAACTGCATTGGCTGCGTTGGTCTTCGCACGCCAGTTTCCGCTCTTGAGGATGCGGGTCAGCAACTCTATCGATGACGCATCGGCCAGGCTGGCCAGGACGTTGGCGCCGTACTCCCAGGACTGCTGGTCGCTGCCGATCTCCTTGATCAGAGATTCTTTCACCGCCTTCTTCGTCTCCTCGGCATCTTTCTGGCTGACCCAGGCGGAAAGGGAGCGAGCGGCGCCGTCCTGGACGTTCACGATGGAATGGCTCAGCAATTTCACCAGCGGCTCGATAGCTTGGTCCGATGGGAAGCCGGCCGACACACGGGCTGCGATCGCAGTCTTTCGCCAATCGTGCGGCTTTTCGATGAGGGGTAGGAGGATGGGCGATACTTTCGCTCGTTGTTCAGGAGTGCAGAGCTTATCGAGTTGTTCGAGCGCGTATCCTGCAGCCTGGCGAACATTCGAAATGTTGTCGTTGACGCACTTGGCAATAGTCTCGACCGATCCGGTATTGCCACTTTTGCCAAGTAATGTCAGGGCATGGGCACGAAGCGCCCACGCTGATCTGTCTTCCATAGCCTGCTCGAGCGCGGCTGCACTCACTTTGGCGATCCGAGAGGAATACTCGGTGGCAAAGTTTGGGCCCATCTCTGTCATGATGGCGGTTTTGAGCTTCGCATCAGTGGCGCTCTCGAGCTCTGTCAAGAGATGTGGGAAGAGGAAGGTCTTGGGATAGTGCTCGGTGTTGCGAAAGCGATTCAGGATATTCCTGGCCTCATTGGAGACATTTGAAACCGGATCGCCAAGCTGCCGGATGACCACGGGCAGCGCCTGGCGGATGGTCGGCTCCCACATTCGGTTCAGGCCGCGCAGCGCGTAGGTACGATTGCGCCAGGTGGAATCGGTCTTGCTTCCATCCCCCCTGGCCTCGGCCTGTGCCATCAGCACTCTTGTAGTTTCCTTGTTGCGAAGATTGGACAGGTAATGCATGGCCGCATCCGCGACGTTGGAGGTCTCGTGGCCGAGGAGCATGCCCATTCTGTCGTAGTCCTCCGTCTTGAGACGAGCCCCATTTCGAACGGCGCGTTCAAGGCCACGGACGGAGCTGGTCTGAATGCGCCAGTTGTCTGATTCAAGGCCCTTGATCAGGAACGGGGCATCCTCTGCCGCCACATAGGGCACCACCGCGTTGTAAGCGGCGATGCGTATGATCTCGGACGCGCCTTCCTGGCTTTGCTTGAGGAGGAGCTCCCGGGTCTTATCTCGGGGCAGGATGGACGCCAGGCCGTTCGCTGCATCGATGGCAACGTTGACGTCCTCGTCGTCCATCGCGGCCTTGAGCGCTTCGACCGCTTCAACTCTCTTCATCTTTCCAAGCGCGACAGCGCATTCGCGGCGCAGCATCCAGTTCTTTGCCGAATCGAGTTTTTCGCTGAGGGCCTCAATGACTTTGTCCGCGTCGGCCTGACGCCCTTTGCCCGGTGAAAAAATGATCCCCAGGGATCGCGCTGCGCTGATACTGAACCGGTAGTTGGATGATTTCAGATTCTGCAACAGCCGCGGCACGGGGTCGAAATCTACCGGCGCTTCTTCAGCGGAGAGTTGGAACAGGAGCAGGGACGAGAAGATCAGGGAGAGTGGCTGCATTTTGAGTTCTCCTGTGGATTGAGAAGGAGCTTTATTTGATCAGGGGCTGACCGAGCCTCCGTTCGCAGGTTAGAGACTCGCGCAACACCATCGAGTCTCCATTCGCAGGACAAAACCTGCGCCACACCGCCTACAATTCGGCATACTGTTCAAAACGTTTCTTATCGATTGATTTCATGTACGCATCTTCGCCGGTGACGATTCCCTCCTTGACTTTCTTCTCCAGCTCATCGTCCATCGCCTGCATACCTTCACTGCGTCCGGCTTGAATGACGGACATGATACGGTCGATCTTTCCTTCACGGATCATGTTCGCTACCGCGCTCGAACCGACAAGGATCTCATTCACTGCAACGCGGCCTCCGCCGACTTTTTTCAGCAGTTGCTGTGCGACGATGCCACGGAGAGACTCGCCCAGCATCGTCCGGATCTGTGCCTGCTGATCCGTGGGGAACACGTCGATGACGCGGTCGATGGTCTTGGGCGCATTGTTGGTGTGAAGTGTGCCATATACAAGGGTGCCCATCGAAGAAGCGCTCAAGGCAAGGCCCATGGTCTCCACATCTCGAAGTTCGCCGACGAGCACGACGTCTGCATCCTGGCGAGTGGAAGCGCGCAATGCGACCGCGAACGACTGGGTGTGGTTATGAACTTCGCGGTGAGAGATGATGCAGTTCTTATTGTGATGGACGAATTCGACCGGGTCTTCGATGGTGAGGATGTGTCTCCTATGCCCGTCGTTGATGAAGTCGATCATTGCGGCGAGGGTTGTCGATTTACCACTCCCGGTAGGGCCGGTGACGAGAACGAGGCCGTCTCGCAGCTTTGTAAACTTCGTCAGAATTTGCGGCAGATTCAGTTGCTCGAGTGTCATAATCGTATCCGGAATGATTCGCATGACCGAGCCGTAACCGGTGCGTTGGAAGAAGTAGTTCACCCGGAAGCGTGCTTCACCCGGAATGCCGTAAGCAAAATCGAAATCAAGATTATCGATGTAGGTCTGTTTCTGATCTTCCCTGATAATCTCAAAGAGGTACGCACCCATCGATTCCATTGTCAAGACCGGGTGTTCGGTAATATCAACCACCTCGCCATGGATGCTGTACTTTGGCCTCTGCCCCACATGCATAAAAAGATCGGAGGCATCGTTTTTTTTCATTTGCAGCAGGAGTTTGTCTATCTGTGCCATAGGTCAAGGGGGAGCGGTTGGGGCAGGTACGGAACAGTCGATTCAATCGAGTTGGTTCAAAAAGAAAGTCGGGTCTGCAACCCGGGTAAGGGCCTCCTCTTTTGTGATGCGGCCCTCATTTACCAGGTTTGCAAGTGATTCATCCATCATGATCATTCCAAGCTTCTTTCCGGTCTGCATGACGCTCTGAAGCTGGAAGGTGCGGTCCTCCCGAATCAGGTTTCCGGCAGCCGGCGTGTTGACCATGATTTCGAGCGCAAGCTCGAGCCGCTTGCCATCGGGCGATGGGACGAGCTGCTGCGACACAACCCCTCGCAGCGATTCTGAGATCATTGAACGGATCTGTCCTTGTTCTTTTGGCGGAAAGACGTCAAGAACACGCCCGATGGTACGTATCGCGTTCGGCGTGTGCATCGAGGCCAGTACCAGGTGGCCCGTCTCCGCCGCAGTGATAGAGAGTGATGTGGTCTCGAGGTCGCGCATTTCACCGACAATGATCACGTCCGGCGCTTCACGCAGTCCTGCACGCAGTGCATTGGCAAAGGATTTTGTGTGCGTACCGACCTCGCGCTGGCTGAGGAGGCAACCCTTGCTCGGCTGAACGAACTCAATCGGGTCTTCAACTGTGATGACATGCTCTTTGCGCTCCGTATTAATCTTGTCGACCATGGCTGCCAGGGTGGTGGTCTTGCCGCTGTTCTTGGGGCCCGTGATCAGCACGATGCCTTGAGCGTAATCGGTGAATCTCTTCACCTGGTCGGGCAGCCCCAGTTCTTCGAATGCGCTGACCTTGTTGGGAATGAGCCGGAAGATGCCATCCATTCCCCGCTGCTGCATAAGGAAGTTCGTGCGATAGCGGCCAAGCTCAGGCCCGGCGTCGTAAGCGAAATCGATGTCCTCCTTCTCGAGAAAAGACTCTTTCTGCTCCGGCGTCAGCAGGGAAAGGAGCGACTGCTTGCAGACCTCCGGATCAATGGGAGATTTCAGGTCGTGCAGAACGCTGTTAATACGTACCACCGGGCAGGCGCCGGACTTAATGTGAAGATCGGACGCTCCCGCGTCGCGGGCCACTTTGAATAACCGGAACACGAGCTCACTACCCGCACCCTTGACCGCCGTCGCCGGAGCTGATTTCGGCGTGGCCGGTACGCCCGCCTGGGGGGCTGCTGCCGGGGCGGGAGCTGCCGCGGTGGCGGGCTGCTGCCCAGCCACCTGCGCCATCTGTTTCTTATAGATCCCCATCAGGTTGTCTTTAAGGCTCCCGCTGATCTTCCCCATCTGGACCATGGCTTCGGCGGCATTGATGGGGTCAGGATTTGCCTTGAGATAAGCCTGTAGCTCAGCCTCAGGCATCAGGTTGTTGTGGAGGATAATCCTGCTGAAAATCTCGTGTGATTGATTGGCCATTGCAGCAATGCTTGGATGTGGCTGAGACCTGTCGTCGCCCGTTTGCGTATGGCAGGTTTATACACACGGGGGGGGGAAACCGTCAAGTATCAGGGCCTCTGAGCGCTGATATTTCGAGTCAACTGCCCTCACATCAGCGGCGCCAGCCATCCGCCATCGACGGGCAGGGAAGTCCCGGTGATCCACTCGGCGTCGTCCGATGCAAAGAAGACGCAAGCCCTGCCGATATCCCGAGGCGTGCCGAAGCGCGGCAGCGGGGTCCGTTCCCGCACCTGTTCAATCACCTCCTCCGTAAGGTAGTCCTGAATGGCCGTTTCGATGTAGCCCGGACAGATGGTGTTGATGGTGATGTTGTCCGGGGCCACTTCGACTGCCGTGTCACGGGTCAGGTTTACCAGCCCCGCTTTGGCGGCCGGATAAGCTGGCCCGCCGCCGCCCCCATACGCGTGTACCGAAGCGATGTGGATGATGCGTCCAGCCGGAGAAGTCTTCAGGTGCGGCAAGGCGTACTTCGTGGTCAGGAATGCGGCCTTCAGACTGACGTTGACCATCCACTCCCAATCCGACAGCGAAAGCTCCTGGCTGTCCCCGGGTGTGTAAACTCCCGCGTTGTTCACCAGGATGTCCAGCCGGCCAAATTTCTCGACCGTTTGATCGATGAGCGCTTTGACTGACCCTTCCTCCGCGACATCAGTCTGGACGAAAAGCCCCTGCCTCCCGATCTTTTCGATTTCCACCACCGTCGGTGTGCGCGTGTCCTGTTCGTGATACTTTCCGCGCTTCGGATCCTCACGGATGTCGGCAACCGCCACGTCCGCGCCCTCGGCTGCAAACTCCAGGCAAATCCCCCGGCCGATGCCGGAACTGCCGCCAGTGACAATGGCCACTCGATCTTTCAATAACATTTCATGTCCTCAGGAATGGTGTTGCTTCACAACAGAATAAGAAGCTACGCCTTCACTTTCCAGACTTCCAATGCTAAAAGGTCGCTTGATGGATCGATGTTTCACTTTCTTAAAAAGGTCTTCCCGCCATGCAGACACTGAAGATTTCCATTCGCGAATCCGGATGCTCCGAGACGACCCCAGCCCGCACCCACATCATGGATGCTGACGGAGAAGCATACTACGCCGAGGGCTGTCCCCGGTTCGAACGAGACCATCACTTCACGTCTGACGGCCGGTTTGAGGTAACTGTTCCGGCGGGAAGGCTGTCGCTCCTTGTCGAGAAAGGTAAGCAGTATCGCTCGGTAACCCGTGAGGTGGCCATTCAGGCTGGCGAGGATCTGGAACTCGATATCAAGATCGATCGATGGATTAACATGGCCGAGCGTGGTTGGTATTCCGGCGACCTCCACATTCATCGACCGCTCGAAGACATGCCTCAATTGCTCCTTGCGGAAGACCTCAATGTCGCGCCCGTCATCACGGCCTGGAATCAACGCAACGAATGGACGGGCAAAGAAATTCCAGCGGACAAAGTCGTAAACGTGGATGAGACTCATGCTTGCGGGATTCTAGCCCAGGAGGACGAGCGCGGCGGCGGCGCAGTAATGGTGATGAATCTTGACGCGCCCATCGACCTCGGCGAGGCCTCCCGCTGGTATCCGCCCGGCATGGCCTATTGCCGGGTCGCACACGAACAGGGCCGCCACGTGGATCAGGAGAAACCCTTCTGGTGGGAAGCGCCGGTGAACGTTGCCCTCGGCGGCGTGGATTCTATTGGCATCATCAACAACCATATGCAGCGGGTCACAGTCATGGACAGCGAAGCCTGGGGCCGTCCCAGAGATAGGGATCGCTATCCCGGTTTCGAAGGCTTCGTCGAAAACGTACTCGACCTCTATTACCGGTACCTTGACTTGGGTTTCAAGCTGCCCATCTCGGCCGGCTCAGCATCGGGCGTGTTGCGGTGCCCGGTCGGCTACAACCGCCTCTACGTTCGCATGGAAGACGGTTTTGACTACGAGGAATGGTTTGAAGGCATGAAGTCCGGTCGCGCCTTCGCCACGAACGGCCCAATGCTCTTCTTTGCATTCGAAGGCCATGGCCCTGGCACGACTCTGACATGCCCCGCCGGCGAGAAGCTCAACGGTACCGCATCCATCGAGTGCCTGTCCCAAACGCAGCTAGGCCGGGTGGAATTGATCTTCAACGGCGAAATCATTCACCGGTCCGATGCGAACGGCGAATCCGAGTGTTGTGAGGAAGTAGAGCTTTCCTTCGATACCAGTGGATGGCTGATTGCACGGGCTTTTGAAAAGAACAATGAGACCGTCCGCTTTGCCCACACTAATCCCGTGTATATTGAAGTGGGTGGGACAATGAAGCCGCGTCGGGAAGCCGCAGACTATTACCGGAACTGGTGCCAGGAGCTGCTGGCAAATTCGGCCGGAGATGAGGAACGATACGCGAGTGTCGCCGAGAGGGAAGCGGTTGAATCGCTCTATCGTGAGGCCGTCGAGTTTTATGAAGAGCTGGGCAACCAGTCGTAAAAGTGAAAATCACTCAGCAACCGTTGCTATACCGAACGCCGCAGGAATGAGCTGCGAACAACTCTTGTTGATCGAATTGGCTGGAGCTCTCAAAACATATTCACCGGGTCGACATCCAGAGCCACATCCACTCTACGTTTTTTGCCCAGTACAGGGTCGAGGGACTTTGCCAGATACCGGATCATTCCGACCTTTGGTGCAAAGCCCATCATGTGGTAGCGATACATATTGCGCACTTTGCTCAAGAGACAGGGCGCCGGGCCCAGGAAATGCACTTCGGCAGGCGCAATCTTGCGAAGATTCTCTCCGACTTTTTCGCTGAAGTCCTCCACCTCTTTTTCCTGTTTTCCACTGAAGAGGATTCGCATGCTTCTCGAAAACGGGGGGCACATGAGGGCTTCTCTATCTTCGCTTTCCCTCGCGGCGAATCTTTCGAAGTCATGCTCGGATGCCATGGTGATCGCGTGATGTTCGGGCGAAAAGGTCTGGACCACTACATCACCCGGCTTAGTGCCGCGGCCGGCTCTCCCGGCTACTTGGGCGACCAGTTGGAAGGTGCGCTCAAAGGCACGGAAATCGCCAAGATTGAGGGAAGTATCCGCAGAGATGACGCCGACGAGTGTGACGTTCGGCATGTCCAGCCCTTTGGAAATCATCTGCGTGCCCACGAGAATCCGTGTTTTTCCTTCCCTGAATTTCGCGAACTGCTTTTCATACGCGTCGTGGCCGCGCATCGTGTCGCTGTCCATCCGGGCCACGGGGAAATCCGGGAACTGTTTCTTGACTTCCTCTTCGATTTTTTCAGTGCCGATGCCAAGGTAGCGCATGCGGCCTACACCGCACGAGGGACAGAGCTCGGGCGGTACCATCTCCTGCCTGCAGTGAAGGCAAATCGCAAGATGTCGAACCTGATAATAAGTCATCAAGGTATCGCACTGATCGCATCCGAGCTGGTGCCGGCAGCGCGTGCACCTCACCTGTGTGGAGAAGCCCCGGCGATTGAGAAACAGGAGGACCTGTTCATCTTTTGCCAGAGTTTCCTTCATGCGTTCTCTCAGTGGACGCGACAGGAAGTTCCAGTATTTCGCCCCTTCAAGCTCGAGATTCATATCCACTATATGAACGGGGGGCATCGGCCGTTCGGCGACGCGTTTGGTCAGCAGTACCCGTTCGAATTTTCCGGCCCGGCAGTTGTTGAAACTTTCCAGAGAGGGGGTCGCCGAGCCGAGCAGGACGACCGCGCCCTCAATTTTTGCACGCATGATGGCAACGTCACGTCCGTTGTATCGGGGGGACGAATCCTGCTTAAAACTATTCTCATGTTCCTCATCCACGACAAGCAGCCCGAGGGAAGGTACGGGAGCAAACACAGCGGATCGAGGGCCAATGACCACTGACGCTTTGCCGTCTCGTATTCCTTTCCACTGTTCCCTCCGCTGCGCCTCTGTCTGCCGGCTGTGCAGGACGGCCACTCCATCAAAACGCGCTCGAAAACGCTGGACCATCTGTGGAGTCAATGAGATTTCAGGTACCATCACGATGGCCTGTTTGCCAAGGCGCACGACCTCCTCGATAGCCTGAAGATAAACTTCGGTTTTGCCGCTGCCGGTTACGCCTTGAAGGAGGGTGACGTTATAGGCTCCCGAGCGAATTCGCTGAAGAGTGTGCTCGAGCGCGACGCGCTGTTCTTCATTGAGGGCGAGGGTGGATTCTTTTTCCGCCGGCGATTCAAAGATATCGACTTCCACGGCTCGCTCTTCGTATGCGAGGCGGCCTTCGCTTCGAAGCTTGTCGATCACACCTCTGCTCACGGCGCAGATCGAGCCCAGTTCGAACGGCGTGATGTCTCCCTGAATCTCTTCTGCAAGCACACGGAGGACCCGTGCCTGTTTATCTCTTCTCTTGCCTCGATGCTCACTGACGAATACGGCCACCTCCTCCGCAGACATCAGGAGCCTGACCACTTTGATCGTCTTCTCGCTGACAGGCTTTCGGACCCCGCTCGGCAATGCGGCCTGGATGACTTCGCCCCAAGAACAACAGTAATGCTCGGAAACCTGCCTGGTAAGGGCCAGCATCATCGGACTGAGCAGCGGCTCCTTGTCCAGTATTCCCAGAATGTCTTTAATCTTCTCCGGCGGGAAGTTAACCGAATCCGCAAAACCCACGCAGTAGCCTTCCGCATCGTTTTTCCGACCAAATGAGACGAGTACCCTCTTGCCTGGGCAGAGCACCGGGCGCAGCCGTTCCGGGACCCGGTAATGGTAGCTCTGCCGCATGGGGCGGTTCAGGACGATTTCGGCGTATTCCAACGGGCCAATCCTTCCTTTAAGACTCTTGGAGGGAACACTTCCGCAACTCTACTCGACTTCGACTGAATCTGCTTTCGCATTTCTTTCAGGTGTCATTTTGCTGCCCCTTGGTCATGCCAGGCCCGAACCACCATATGTGGTAGTTGCAGGATGAATTCTTCCACATCTGCAGTCAGGTTCTGCAAAGAGGGTTCTGTCTCAGCGCAGATCCTGCTTGCGTAAGTCTGCTCTCATTTTTCGGAAACCCTTCGATTTCAAGAGCTTAAAGGAATCACCCTTTGCCCAGGCATCCCCTTAATCAGACGGAATCTGAGATTTATTCACTTTTTCGTATATTTAGTATTGATCTTGAAAGCAAGCCCAGTATATTGTGCCTCCGCTCTGGAGATGACCGCAGAAAAGCGGTGTGAATCTTCCGGCGCGACTGAAGTTTCGGCCCCAACCTGACCTCTCTTTTTCGACCCTTCCGGGAAGAAATGGTGAATCTCCCCCACCAATTGGAGAGGGCGCTTCAGTCGACATCACAGACAACCAGAAGACAGGGCCCTAGCTCCCTGATTTCAAGTGGTAAGCACCTCCACTCACCACGTTTGCTGACGTTCCGCCCCAATTTTTGAGCAGACTCAAATGCGCTGAAAGGAGACCCCGAATGATAACACCTGAACAAGAGATGGTAGTGAAGAAGAGAGATGGCCGAATGGTAACTTTTGATCGTTCGCTCATAGCGAAGGCGATGGAAAAAGCGTTCCGGGCGGAACTCGGTCTCGATTCTGAGACGCCACTCGAAGGAACCCTCCAGCGCGAAGTCGTCGATCTCACCAACACGATCGTAAACGAGATCGCCAATCAAGCGCTCAGCAGAGAAGGCGCAGACGTGGAACGCATTCAGGATGCCGTCGAAATGCAGCTCATGCGGCGTGGTCATTATTCGGTCGCCAGACGATATATCGTTTACCGTGAAGAGCATTCCAAAATTCGTGCGCTCCATGCTGAGGATGATTTGGAGGCTGGAGAGCGGCATCGCTTTAGCGTCAGCCTGCCGGACGGCTCATCCGAGCCGCTCGATCCGAAACGCATCCGCCGAACAGTTTTTGATGCCGGACGTGGGCTCGAAGAGACATGCTCGGTGGAAGAACTCGAAAATGAAGTCCACCGTTCCATGTACGACGGCATCACTCCCAGCGATATCCACAAAGCCGTTCTGCTCGCCGCCCGCGCCCGCATCGAGCGTGATCCTTCCTATGGCAAGGTCGCATCCCGCCTTGCACTCTCTCTCATTTACAGGGAGGCGCTCGGGACGACTTCCGCGCCAGAGGATCTGCCGACCCTAACCGCAGAGAGTTTTGCGCCCTATGTCCAGGAAGGCGTCGAAGCAGGGAGGCTCTCTTCAGACCTGCTGGATTTCGACCTCGAAAAACTTGCCGCCGCGCTCGACAACGAACGTGATTCACTCTTCCCCTACCTCGGCCTTCAGACTATCTACGACCGCTACTTGCTTCACATCGAAGGCCGGCGTATCGAGACCCCGCAGTACTTTTGGATGCGCGTTGCCATGGGCCTTTCGATCCTCGAGGGGGAACACAAAAACGAACGGGCTATCGAGTTCTACAACATCCTCTCGACCTTTCGCTTTGTTTCGGCCACGCCGACGCTCTTCAACTCGGGAACATGCCACCCGCAATTGAGCTCGTGCTATCTGTCGACCGCGATGGATGACCTTGAGCACATCTTCAAAGTCATCGCGGATAATGCCTCCCTGTCAAAGTGGGCCGGCGGGCTCGGAAACGATTGGACGAACATCCGCGCCACCAACTCACACATCAAAGGCACGAACGGAAGAAGCCAGGGCATTATCCCCTTCCTCAAGGTCGTCAGCGATACGGCAGTCGCCGTCAACCAGGGCGGCAAACGCAAGGGCGCGGTCTGCTCTTACCTCGAGACCTGGCATCTCGATATTGAAGAGTTTCTCGACTTGCGCAAAACACCGGAGACGACCGCCGGCGCACGCATGACATGCACACCGCCAACTGGATTCCAGACCTCTTCATGAAGAGGGTGCTCCGCGACGAACAGTGGACGCTCTTCAGCCCTGACGAGGTCAGTGACCTTCATGATTCATTTGGCAAGGACTTCGAGGCAAGATATGCCGCGTACGAAGCAAAGGCAGAGGCCGGCGAATTGCGGCTGCATCGCAAAGTCTCGGCAAAAGAGCTCTGGCGCAAGATGCTCACCCGCCTCTTCGAGACGGGCCATCCATGGATCACCTTCAAAGACCCTTCAAATATCCGTTCGACCCAGGATCATGCGGGGGTCGTCCACAGCAGCAACCTATGCACTGAGATCCTTCTTAACACCTCCAAAGAGGAAACCGCCGTCTGCAACCTCGGGTCGGTCAACCTCGCTGTGCACATAACCAAAGGTGCGCTCGACCTGGCGAAACTCGAAGAGACTGTACGCACAGCCGTCCGCATGCTCGATAACGTCATCGACATCAATTACTACCCGACCGCTGAAGCCAGGATCTCCAACCGCAAACACCGCCCGGTCGGTCTCGGACAGATGGGTTTCCAGGACGCGCTCTACGGGCAGGGCATCAGCTATGCCAGCCAGGAAGCCGTCGATTTCGCCGACCGAAGCATGGAAGCGATCTCTTACTTCGCGATCCTCGCCTCCACCGAGCTCGCCACAGAGCGAGGCACTTACTCCACCTATGAAGGCTCGAAGTGGAGCAAGGGACTGCTGCCGATGGATACCATAGAGCTGCTTCAGGAAGAGCGGGGAGAAAATGTTGAGATGGACAGCTCCGCAGCGCTCGATTGGGACGCCGTTCGAGAGGCGCTTGCCGACCATGGCATGCGCAACAGCAACGTCATGGCAATCGCACCTACCGCAACCATCTCCACCATCATTGGTGTTACCCAGTCCATTGAGCCGACCTACAGAAACCTGTTTGTGAAGAGCAACCTGTCGGGCGATTTCACCCAGGTAAACGAGCACCTGATCAACGATCTCAAACAGCTCGACCTGTGGGATGAAAACATGCTCGACGAAATCAAATACTACGACGGGTCTCTGCTGGAAATCGAGCAAATTCCGGACGAAGTCAAGCAGCGTTACCTGTGTGCGTTCGAGGTCGACCCCAAGTGGATCATCGAGTGCGGCAGCCGCCGCCAGAAGTGGATCGACATGGGCATGTCCCTCAATCTCTATCTTGCCGAGCCGAGCGGAAAGAAACTGCACGACATGTACATGCTTGCCTGGAAAAGAGGGCTGAAGACGACCTACTACCTGCGCACTGTTGCCGCGACCCAGATCGAAAAGTCGACCGTCGACGTCAACAAGTTCGGCGTTCAACCTCGCTGGATGAAAAGCCGCAGCGCATCCAGCGACATCAAGATCGATCGCCAGCAGGAAGTGCCGGCCACACAAGTCGTCAATGCATGCAGCCTCGACGGCGATTGCGAAGCCTGCCAGTAATCGCGCATCACCATTCTCATCACTCACAACAAAAGGAAAAATCAATTATGGTCGCCGTAGAAGACAAGGTCCTGAAGGATGTTCTCGTTGGCGAAGAAGGCCGTTTTGACGCAAGCGAAAAACGACTCATCAATTGCTCACAAGTGGACGTAAATCAGCTCATGCCCATCAAGTATCAATGGGCCTGGGAACACTATCTCAACGGCAGCGCCAATCACTGGATGCCGACCGAAGTCCCGATGACCAAGGACATCGAAACGTGGCGTTCGAATACTCTTACCGATGACGAACGCAAGGTCGTCATGCGCAACCTGGGGTTCTTTTCGACCGCCGAGAGCCTGGTCGGCAACAACCTCGTTCTTGCCATTTTCAAATTCGTCACTAACCCCGAATGCCGCCAGTACCTGCTGCGCCAGGCGCTCGAAGAGGCCGTTCATACGCACACCTTCCTTTACGTTGTCGACAGCCTCGCTCTCGACGAGCGGGAGGTCTTCAACATGTACCGCGAGATTCCTTCCATTGCGAGAAAGGACTCCTTCGAGATGGAGCTGACCGAGGAGGTGCTCAGTGGTGATTTCGACACCAGCACTTTCGAAGGTATCCAGACCTTCCTGAAGAACCTCATCGGTTATTACATCATCATGGAAGGTATCTTCTTCTACACCGGCTTCGTGATGATGCTCTCATTCCACCGCCGCAACCTGATGACCGGAGTCGGTGAGCAGTTCCAATACATCCTTCGTGACGAGACCATCCACCTCAACTTCGGGCTCGACCTCATCAACGGTATCAAGAGTGAGAATCCCGAGGTCTGGACCGACGACTTCAAAGAATACGTCGTCAACCTCATCCGCACTTCGGTCGAGCTGGAGCTCGCATATGCAGAGGACGTTATGCCCCGGGGGATTCTCGGCCTCAACAGCGACCTCTTCCGCGATTACGTTCAACATATCGCAGACCGTCGTCTTGAGCGCATCGGCCTGAGCGCCATCTACGGTTCATCCAACCCATTCCCCTGGATGAGCGAAACCATCGACCTGGCCAAAGAAAAGAACTTCTTCGAGACCAGAGTCACCGAATACCAGGCCGCCTCGACGCTGAGCTGGGACTGAAGAGTTGGAGCGACTTCAAGCGGGGTGATCATTCACCTGCATAAAACTCCTGCCTGGTACATGGCACCCAGCCTCTGTAGTAGAGATGACGGGTGATGATGCCATGTTCGTTATATTCGGTTTCAGGGCCGTGCTTGACGTTGTTCTTGAATGTGGTCTCCCGGCGAAGTTGGCCATTGGGGTAGTAGATGCGCTGGGGACCGTTAGCTTTGCCGTCCCGGATCGTGCTCTCCGCGGCGAGGGTGCCCGTCTGAAACCAGGTCTTAACGATGCCATTGACTTCGCCGTCGATGCGAGGAATCTCGCGGAACAGTCTGTCACCCGTATCGCCGTGGTAGTGGCGTTCCCAGATTACTTCACCATCGGGTAGCTGCGGCACGTCAGACGCGGGCGTGCAACTGGTCTCTACGCGGACTTCGCAGACCTTAATGGCCTTGCAGTCGAGGCCGTCTTCGTTCTTTGTGCGGAAATGTGAATAGACGATGAAGAATCGGTCGGGGCCGGACGCGAGAAGGCGGGTGTATCCACAGGTATCGCCGCAAACATCGACCATAGTGACCGGTACCAAATCGATGGGCGCCGACCAGCTCTGTCCGTCGTCGGCGCTGACGCGCAACTGCACGCCGGGTCGGCCCGAAGCAAGGATGAGTGGGCCGCTGTCCAACTTGAGTAGGCGGGGGAGCACACCATTCGGAGCGAAGACTCTGGGGCGTGACCACGTTTTGCCCAGGTCTTTTGAGATGGCCGAATACGTGGGGCCGGGGCCGAAACCGTCCGTCGTCCGCATCACGCAAACGAGTGTCTCTTCGTTTATGAAAGCAAAGTCCGGCTCGGAGAATCCAATGCGCAGATCCCCGTAAGAATCAAAGGCATTGTCGGGCTGGTAGGGAATGATGCCCTGGAGATTCCAGGTGTTGCCGCCATCGGTAGAGAGGTAAGCGAAGCAGGCCCAGCGTTCGTCTAATGTGCCGCCGGTGCGCGTGTGGATGCCGTCCCAGATCGCAATGAGGTCGCGGCCGTTGGGCGAAAGGTGGACGTTGCCTTCGAGGAAGACTGGAATGACCGTGCCATTAGCGGTGGTGACCGCCCGGCCTACCTCATGGGGATTAACGATCTCTGCTTTCTGTTGGAGCCATTCGTGGGAGCCTGCGGGCAGCCGGAACAGATCCTGATAGCGAAGTTCGTCGGGAAGGTCTGCGGAGCGATACCCGTGACCCGGATCGCGCAACTGCTCGTAATCGCTGAAAAGAGTGCCGACCGGCTCTGGTAGATCCATGCCGTCTATGACTGGCGGATTGCGGCGGCTGATGCGGACGCGGTCTCCATTGGCGAGCCCGATGCCATTCAGTAGCTCGTCGGCTTTCCTCAGTTCGGGGGCGCGATCACGGTAGGGCCGCCATGACTTGCCATGGTCTTCAGAGAAATAGGAATCAGAGAGTTCTTTGTACTTTGGATCGCGGCCGCCATCGGGGAGCGTGTAGACTTCGTACGAATCCGGCTGCATGTGGTACGCGACATGAATCGCGCCATCGGCCAGTTGCCTGAGCGATGGGAATTGAAACCAGCCCCACCGCTTCTCTTCGGGCGGGGAGATGGCGACAGTGGTGGATTGGCCGAGGATGAGATCTGGGTGGTTCATTGTGGCTCCTGACCTTTCCCTCGATACTGATGCGGAGTGCCTGAATGGCCGCATTTCGATCAAGAGAAGGATTACGAAAGAGATTTACTGGTTCTGAGGTAGACCAATAGCGGCCTCGTCCCCGGCGCACTTCACCGTGATCTTTCCGCTGCCCTGCTGCGATTTCACGCAGGGGTCTTGGATGCGAAGGCGGCTGTAGTCGGGGACTGAGCCGTTTACCGTCGGTGAGCCGTCTTCCTTCCAGTAGAAAGCTATTTCGTCTCCTTCGAGTGTGACGTAGCGGATGCTTCTATCGTCAAAAGAGAGGCGTGTCGAGATGACCGCGTCCTGGAAATCCTGGAAATCCCCGGCCTCTTCCAACTCGGCGACCTGCATCAGAACAACGTCGTCCCAGATATCTGCAACGAAGACTTTGCCTGGAATCCAGTCGGATTGCTGCTCATTCAAGAATGCGCCTCGCACAGTGCGGATGGCGAAATAGACGCCGGCCTTTACACCAAAAATCCAGCCTTCTCTTTGCACACACTCGCCGATGCTCTCGGCGATGGAGGCGACGTTACCTTCACTCTGCGCGTGCCTGATCATGAGGAATCTGGTTCTCTGCACGATCGGGGATTCTACCCAGATGGACGTTAGCCGCCCGCAAATATTCGATTAGCCAACTCTCTCGATATACGCCAGTAAACCGCGGCTACATCCCCGCTTTGTAAACTTCCCACGAACTCAGGAAATGTTTCTTCGCGGCACCATCACCTTTTTCTCCCACACCCCCATACGCGGGGGAGACACAGGCCAAGAGCTCAAGCCTGCGTCCCGGTGAAGACCGGGGTCGTCTGTCTCGAATTAGCAGGAGGAGAAGACAAGTGAATCTAAGTAATATCAGGACCAGCGCGATCATCGGCCTTCTGGCGTTTATCGCGGGGGCATTCGCCCTAGTCTTTACCGCATCCGCGGAGTCTCTAACGCGGAATAACACCACGCCCGATCGGCGCCCATCCAACGACAGTACGTCGGTGCTCATCGGGTTCTCGGACGTTACCGCCGAGGCCGGCACCTCTGTAACGGTCAACATCGAGCTGGATAACTCCGTCTCGATCGCCGGGGCACAGTTGAACTTCGCCTTCGACCCCCAGATCAACGTCACGGGAAGCTCCTACTTCGGCCGAGGCGAAGGTTTCACGGGCGGGGCGAGCAATACCGCCTGGCTGATATTCGACATGAGCGGTCTTCAGATCGCCGCCTACTCGGGAGTTTCTTCTGATCTGGCCGTCGCAACGCTGAATGTCGATCTCGCGTGCGAACTTCCAGCTGGAAACTACTCCCTGGTGCCTACCCAGTCAGTCATCAGCGATGCACTGGGGAACGCCGTTCCCTCGGTGAGCTACGGTGGGACCTTGACCGTGACACCGAGCACAACGGACTGCGACACCGAAACCAACGACGACTCTGCTGACGACAACGACGAGACTCAGATAACTCCGGAGCGGCCGAGTCCCGTAAAGCCCTCCCGCAAGGGCGACAGCCCAGGCCGCGTGCGTCTGACGAACGACCACGCTGCTGACGGCAATGACAGGACTCAAGCAACTCCAAGACATCTGAATCCCGAAAAGTCCTCCCGCGGGAGCAAAGATCGCCAGACCCAGAACGACAAGACGCTTGCGCCGACGCAAAACCTCGGT
>JASLXP010001134.1 GCA_030740295.1 Planctomycetota bacterium | reverse complement strand
CATCCAGCTTGTCACTTGAGAGAAAGGGCTCGAGCTCCGCCAGGAGAGGGCCCGCAGCCTCCATTCTCCTGGCCATCTCTTTCGCAAATGCGACGCTCCTGGGGTTCTCAGTTTCTTCCCTCGCTTCGGCGGCGAGGACTTTCAGGAACTGGAAGACGGCTTGAACCTTCTTGTCGATCGCCGGCGCGGACTTTTGAGGATTCTCACTCAGTTTCGTCAACAGACCGTCGTCGGCAGTTTCCGCCTCGTCGATCGCCGGCGCCTTTTTCTCAGGCTTCTCGCTCAGTTCCACCAGCAGGCCGTCGACGTCCGTTTCCGTCTCGTCGTCATCCAACAGAACGGGGCGGGGGGCAACGCTGGGGAATTTCGACTTCTGCTTCTCATTATCGGCTTTAAGGAGTGTGCGGGCCTGCTTCTTCTCCTCGACGAGCGGCACGGACTTGACGAGCTGGCCGCGCAACTCCGTGAGCATGCGAGCATATCGCTTCAAGAGCTTCTGCCCTGCCTCGGTAAGAGGCGTTTCCGCGGCCGCCTTCTTCTTGGCCGCCCAGACGCTTGATGCTCCAATCGCCAGGGCGATCAGCGGCACACACACAACAGTCCTCACCTTTGTTCTCATCGCTTCAAGCGTTCCTCATCTGTCACTTAGAAATCGGGGTCGGTGGCCTCCAAGTCCGCGGGGTCGAGGTCTTCGTCGTCCGCGGCATTGATGGCTTCCATGTCTGGTTGTTTGTGCTTATAGATGAACTTCTCGGCGGCTTTACGCGTGTTGGCATTCTTGGTTTGCGCCATGACGGTTTCCATAATCTTAATGGCTTTTTGCTTCGTCTTCTTGTCTTCGAGTTTCAGGCTTCCGGCGATCGTTACCGCGGTGTCGGCAGCCTCCTCGCGCAGGTTTGCGTCGCTCAGAAGCGAGTTAATCAATTGCATGGTCTCGAGGGTGGCCGATCTTCTAAGAAGAGGGAGAGCCAGTCTCTTTTCTTCGGGCCGCCGGGATAGCGCCAGCGACTTTCGCAGGACTGACATCTTGTCCGATACCGGGACTTTTCCCGTTGCGATACGACTGAAGCAATGCCGAAGAGCGAGGGAGTTTTCTTCGATGGTCTTGGCCTTCCTCGCGAGCGTCAAGAGAGTGTCGGTTGCCGACGAGTCCGAAGAAGAATCCAGGATGCGGTAGGCGGTCTCACGGACTTCGGGGCTCGGATCGGAGGCGGCCACCGCGGCGGCAGACATGCTTTCGGCTGCGGCCAATGAATCCAAGGCGCTCAGGGCTGCGCTACGAGTATTTGCATCACGATGGCCAAGGAGGGCCTTGATAGCCGGGACTGCCTTGGCGTCACGCCTTTCCACCAGTACACGCAGGATTTCCGGGCGCGTGCTGTCTTGAGCGGAGCCGAGGTACTCTAACCATGTCTGCGTGGCTGCTTCGCCAGGAAGCTTGGCGGCCAACTCGCGTGCTACCTGGCGCACCCCACTGTTCGGGCTCCCGAGAGCAGCCAGCAGGTCACCGGAAATCTCAGCTCCCGGCTGGGAAGCCAGGCGCCTTAAGCAGAACGTCTGCATGAAGTAGTCTTCAGGATTGTCGCGGATCAACTTTCGGCAAAGGGCAGTCAGCGCAGCGGGGTCTTTGGCCTGCGCAAGTTTGGCTTCCAGGGCCTTCCTGATCGGATCGTTGAGAAGACCGACCATTGCGCGGCCCATGGCTTCGCCGATGTTCATGTAGGTTTCGGCATTGCCACCATAGTGTCCGTTGGAGGCGCCTCCTTTGGAGAGCGGGTTGGAGTAAACGGTGGCGACGTTGCCCCTGAATTCCGGGTACTTGCCGGTCTTGCCGTCGACGGCGAGCTGGGCCTCGAGGATCAGGCCTTCGTTGCCTTTGGCGCCTTTCTTGGTCTGACCAAGTGTGGCACATACAAATTTGGCGTTGGGGGCCTCGAAGTCCTTGCGCAATTGCCTGATCAGGCGTACGAAGTTCTGCTCGTACCGGCTGGCGTGTACGGCGTTGTAGCGATCCTTGTCTCCCTGCCAATAAAAGAACCCGGCGACTTCGTATTCCTTGGCGCCAGGGCAGTATTTGTCGAGTACTGCCAGCACCTTCTTCGCTCGGGAAATATCGCCGTCGTACTGCACGCCCGCGTACCAGCCGCCCGGCTTCGGCGTCGTACCTTTCTCCCAGCGCGGAGCCAATGCCTTGTAGCCGCCGTAGGTCCAGACCTTACCGTTTTCTTCAACTTCAAAGGAAGGACTTCCCGGCGGCAGCAGGTCCCAGCCGAGGCTGCGGTTCCCAATGCAGCTCTTGAGGATGAGCACCGGCGCGTCGGTGACATCCCCCACGTGATGGCCGATCCCAATTTCCGGTCCGACGGCCCGGCCCTTGATGGTCATCCACTCGTTGTTGAAGACCTTCATTTTGCCGGGGCCGCCGCTTCCCATGACGCGCACGTTGCGAACGTCCTTCCGCACGGTCCAGTTGCCGGCGTCGTCGATCAGGTAGGGATACAGCTTCTTTTTCTTTACCGCGTGCGTCAGGGAGCCGGGCCTGTCCGCTCCTCCGGTTTTTCCGAAGCCAAGCATATTGGACTGACCAAGCAGGATGTACACCTGCACCGGCTTGCTCATGTCCGCGGGCTTGGCCTTCTCTGTTGATGCGGGGTCTGAATGGGAAGTCAGACCTGTCACCAGGAGGAAAACCGCCGCTATCACTGGAGTTCTTCTGATCATTCCTGTCTATCGGGTCAACAAATTTCTGGTAAACAGAGATTATCGGCTGGTAACCAACTCGCCCGCACGAGCAGGTGTTCTCATGCGTCAACTTTGGTGTCTGATTGCGACGTGGGTTCGGGGCGCGCCCATTTCCCCAACCACATCCTTCAGCCACGGAAGCTCTACGGTGGCCTCCTATTCACTCACCACTCTTCAGCAGCTCCTTCTTCTTTTCTTCGAGCCACTGTTTCACGACTTCATGAGGCGGCTTTGAGTATTTCGCCTGCATCTGTTCGTACTCGTTCTGTGACAGCGTGAGCTGAAGACGGATCCGAACGGCGCCTGGAATCTTCTTCCATTCCTTCTCGTGTGCGGAGAGCTTTGCGGCCGGCACGCCGAACGACTTGAGGATGCCCTTGGCCATCATGATGTTGCCGAGGGGATTCATGTGGACGCCGTCGGTCGTCAGTTGTTTTCCCTTCTTCGCGTCCGCCGGAAATGCTTTAAGTGCTTCCTGCATCTCAGCATTGAGGTCGGCAATCAGGCAACCCTTCTCTTTGGCCAGTTCCCTCAGAAACGCATTGTAGGGCAGGAGCTGCTGGTTGAGACTGTTCTTCTGATCCTCCTTGATCATGGTTGCGGTCAGGAACATGACCTTGATGCCCGCTTTTTGAGCCTGGTCGACGATGGCGGTGATGTTCTTCTTGTAGTCGGGCAGTTTGACGCCTCGCTTGCCGTGCCAGACATCATTGACGCCACAGCTCAGGGTCATCCAGTCGGGCTTCTTGTTGAGGACGTCTTTCTCCAGGCGCGCCAGCATCTGGTTCGATTTGTGACCGGAAATCCCGGCAAAGATACCGGTTGCCTTGATGCCTTCCCTCTTCAGTCCGTCGAGAACCAGCCGGCAGTAGCCGGCGTGGCCAGCACCAGCCTGGGTGATGGAGTCCCCAAGAAAAGCAATCTTCTGACCGCTCTTGATGAGGGTCTCGCTTTGGGCAGCGTCCTCCGCGTGAAGCGAAAATGAAAACGAGCTCCCGAACAAAAGTGTCAGACTGAAGACGTGTAGCATTCTCTTATTTCCTCCTCGATGTTGCTGATGGTCTGCAAAGCTGAATCTTGAAAGAAGAGTTTATATTCAGCGTTCAAGTATGATTTCGGCGTCTCATTTTGCCGTCGGGGTTATTCGGATGTTTCGATAGGCAACGGGGCCGTGGTTGCCCTGGAACATGATGGGTCCAGTGGCGCTTTCCCTGCCTCTGACGCCTCCAGGTGTCTTGCCTTTCATCTCAATGTTCTCGTGCAGCACAGTCCCATTCAGCACCACCTTCAGAAACTTTGCGTTCTCCGTCTTCTTGCCAGCGTCATCGAAACGCGGGGCGCGGAACTCGATCAAGTAGGTCTGCCATTGGCCCGGCGGCTTGGTCGCGTTTACCTTCGGCGCGGCCGCGCTGTAGATGGCGCCCATGTCGCCCATGCCCAGTTTCTTGCGACCGAAGCTGTCGAGCACTTGGACCTCATACTCGCCCATGACGTAGATCCCGGAATTGGACCCTTTGGGAACCATTACATCGAGCTCGATCCGGCAATCGCCGAACTTCTGCACGGTATAGAAGTCCAGTCCGTGTCCTTTCGAATTGACCAGATCCGTTCCGCCTTCCTCGACCAGGAGATTTCGCCGATTCTTCGGATCCATGACGGCCTTGCCCACCTTCCAGGCGTTTCGAGCCGCAGGGCCTTTGGCTTTCCAGCCGGAAAGATCTTTGCCATTGAAGGGCTCGATGGTCTCTGCCGAGCCCAGCGCGGCTACGGTAAAAAGCGCGCTCAAAGAAAGTCCCCAATACTTCTGCTTCATCGTGCAAACTCCTGGAATACTGCGGTCGGAAGTGAAATGGATTGTACCCGGCCACGCAGGTTAACGAAGTCATCCCGCCATACAAGGGCAAAGCGATTCTTGGAGTCGCCGACAGGCGGCCGCAATGCCATGTCAACACCTGGACACCGCTCGATACGACAGCGTCTGCAATCATCAATAGTCATCGAGCACGTTGGGGTCGAGGTCGGGCATAGTATCGAGCTTCCAGATGTCAATGGTAGCGTCGTTTTCTTGTGGCTCGCCGGGGGTGCTGCGACCGTCGGCGATGTAAGTCTTTAATGTCGCGAGCAGTTCTTTGACTTTGTCGGCGTGCTCGGCGTGCAGATTGTTGGTCTCTCCAGGATCGGATTGCATATCGTAAAGCTGCACGAGGGGCAGACCTTCCTTTGCCGCGTTAGCGTCGGGATGTGTCCAGCCGCCGGAGCCCGGACAGAGCACGAGCTTCCACCGTCCGTCGCGGATGGCGAACTTGCCCTGAATGGAGTGATGAACGACTGTGTTGCGCTCGAATTCGCCGGCCTCACGGAACAGCGCCAACATGCTCACGCTGTCTTCGCCGGCATTGTCCGGCAAATCTTCACCGAGGATTTCTGCGCAGGTGGCCATCAGGTCTGAGAGGCATACGAGTTGGTCGCACTTGCTTCCGGCCTGTATGACACCAGGCCAGCGGGCGATGCACGGGATGCGGTGGCCGCCGTCCCACGCGTCGGATTTGTATCCACGGTAGGGGCCGCTGGGGAAGTGGCCCTGCGGTTCCATTGCTTTCTCGCCGTTTCCACGACCGTCTTCTGAAGCTCCGATGTAATGGGCGCAGCCGTTGTCGCTGGCAAAGATCACCAGCGTGTTGTTGGCGACGCCGTGGGCCTCAAGTGAGGCGAGCACGCGGCCGAACACATCGTCGGTCTCCAACACCAGGTCAGCGTACAGGTTGTTCAGCCCGCTCTTGCCGATCCACGGTTTGTTGACCGATAACGGCGTGTGAGGCGAGGTCATCGGGAGGTAGAGGAAGAACGGTTCGGCCGCGGTCGCACGTGCGCCGATGTATTGGTCAGCCTTCTTTGCCCACGTCGGGAGCAGTTGCTCGAAATTCCAATAAGGCATGGCCGGCCCGGACATGCTCGCCAGATTGTCGCCGACCAGGCGCGAAGGAAGAAACTCGGAGGGAGTGCCTACAGGGCAGTCATTCTCGATGAAGCAGTAGGGTGGCCAGTTTGGGACGTCGACACCGAAATAGTAATCGAATCCACGGGTGGTCGGCCCGCCCGTAGTGGGTTTTGAAAACGCGTCCTGCCATTGCTCCTGTTGCTCGGGAGTGGCTTCGAGGTCGGCATCTGCTTCGGTACGAGCATGGTCGTAGTTGGTGTTTGGATGGTAGTCATCCTTGTTGGTCTCGAAATCCCAGCCCTGCCCCAGATGCCACTTGCCGATGCAACCTGTGTGGTAGCCGTGCTGTTTCAGAAAGCCCGGCACGGTCAGCCGATCCTCGGCAATAAGCGGGTCACCGTAGAGCCCAACGATCCCTCGCTGCAAGGTCGAACGCCAGTTGTAGCGTCCGGTCAGGACACTGTAGCGCGAGGGCGAACAGACGGCCGAACTGGAGTGGGCATCGGTGAAGATCATCCCCTCGGCGGCCAGGCGGTCGAGGTTGACAGTCTTAATCTTCCCATTCGGATTCAGACAAGAGGCATCGCCATAGCCCATGTCGTCGACGAAGAAAAAGACGATGTTTGGTTTGGTGGGTGTGGTCATGGGTGGTGTTCCCTTTAATCTTGCTTCTGATCCTCACTTTTCTGCTTCCGCCTTTTAATCTTCGGTTCTTGTCTCACCTTTTCCTTTTGCCGGCCATCAGCTGATAACAGGAAAGAGGCGAGCAAAGCGGAAGTAAGTAGAGATGAAAAGCAAAGATGAAAAAGCGGAAGAGAAAAAGTAGAGATGAAAAGCAAGATGAAAAGTAAGACCGGACCGCAGGCAGCTCGCCGCTACGGGCCTCCCTGTTTGAGCCATTCGTTGACGCGGGCTTCGTCTTCCTCATCCCAGCCGGTGAAGGTGTTGTTCATGAGGGCGTGATAATCTGAGGAGGGGTTGTCGCGGAGGCTGTAGGAGTTGTCCCAGTACAGACCACGTTTGGCCTGGCGCTGGAACTGGGCGAACTGTTGCCGGCGGTACTCCTCCCAGATGCGCCAGGTCTCTTCGCGGTCAACGACTGTCGCGAGCAAGGCTTCCATCTTTTGCACTCGGTCGGAATCGGACTCGGCAAGGTCTTTGAGTTCCTGGGGATCGTTGGCCAAATTGAAGAGGCGTGAGGGATAGCCTTCGTAAACAATCAGTTTGTAGTCGCCTTCACGCAGCATGTGGGAAATGGTGTTGCTCGTTACGCCGGAGTACATCGATAACGCCCAGCCGCGGCTCTGATCCGTTTCGCCACGTGCGAGGGGCATGAGTGATTCGCCGGAGAAATTGGGGCGTTGCGGCATCTGACCCAGTTCGCAGATGGTAGGCGCCATGTCGATCAGCGAGACGGGCGTTTCAATGACCTGTCCTTCCTTGATGCCGGGGCCGGCCATGATCCAGGCTACCCGGGCGGAGCCATCAAAGTGGCTCATTTTGTAGTACTGCTGGTGCTCCATCGCCAGTTCGCCGTGGTCGCTTGAGAAAATCACGGTGGTGTTTTCGGTGAGACCGCATTCGTCCAGAACTGTCAGAAGCTCTCCGATCATGTCATCCGCTTCGGCACACATGGCGAAGTAAATTCTTCGCACCAGCCGAACGGTTTCTCCGTCAAACCCGTTGCGCCAGCCTTTCGCCTTCTTCTGATACTCGTTGGCGGGGTGGTTCGTTTCATCGAGCGGTGGCACATCTACCAGCTCTTCGGGGATTTTTTCGAGCCAGTACTCGTTGGTGTGAAACGCCGCATGAACCAGGCCGGGGTTCAGACAAAGGAAGAAGGGCTGTTGCTCTCCCGATTCATCACTGTTTGCGGTGTCAGCTTTCTGGCGCAGAAATTCCGCGGCCTGGTCGAACATGTTCCAATCCCGGGCGTGACAACGGCGTTCCCGATTGGGGGCGACTTTGATGTCCTGCGCACCATCGTCGTTCATCACCGGACGAAAGGCCGTATTGAGGGGCTCGAGCATATCGGCCACCCGGTTCATCACGCTGTGATGGCCGGTCAGGTGATCGCCGTGCTTGCCCAGCAACTTGACGTCATGCGTGGGCCGCAGTGCTTTGCAGTAAGTCCACATGCCGGTTTCGAGGCCTTTGTA
>JASLXP010001133.1 GCA_030740295.1 Planctomycetota bacterium | reverse complement strand
CAAACGCGGGGCTGGTCGCGCTGGGGGGTGGCGCCCCCCCCCACGCCGCCGCCCCGGCCCCGCCGCGCCCAGGCGAGAAATGCTTGGAAATGATCGAGAAATTGATTTTTCCGCAGGCCCTTGATAATCACGGTGACACTAACAAACCCCGATGCCTTTTTACAGCGCGCGAAAAGTAAAGAGTGATATGAGACAGAATAGTGATGCCGATCCGTTCTGTCCCAGTTCATTCTGTCCTGATTGTCTGTTGGTCAGCACACTGAGCCGTTAACTCTTCTGTCGAAACATGGGTATGCAAAATGCGTAAACCGAAACGGATGATCACCATGAGGATTCAGGGCCTCGCGTTCGTTGCAGCGATGACTTTTGCGACTCCCCCTATCCTGGCCGACCCCGGCAGCCGTCTGTTGGCTGCCGCCAAAGAAGGCGATGCAGACGCGGTTAAGCGGCTGTTAGCCAAAGGCGCGAACGTGAACTCCAGGAGTACCGAGCGCAATTACCAGGGCGCAACTGCGCTTCATTTCGCTGCGTTGACCGGCTCGAAGAAAATGGCCGAGCTGCTTCTCGCCAAAGGCGCAGAGGTAGACGCGAAGTTTACCGAAGGCTCATTCAAGGACGCTACCCCCCTTGACCGGGCGGCCGAGAAGGGCCATGCAGACGTTGTGCAACTGCTCTTGAGCAAAGGCGCAGATGTGAATACGAAATCGAAGTCTGACCTGACGCCGCTGCACCGGGCCGCGAAAAATGGCCATAAAGATGTGGTAAAGCTGTTGCTGAAAAAAGGCGCAGATGTAGATGCGAGAAACAACTACGGTAGAACGCCGCTGCATCTTGCGGCTTTTTCAGGGCGCAAAGAAGTGGCGACCCTGTTGCTCGATGGAGGCGCTGATGTGAATGCCACGAATCGAGCCAGGAAGACCCCATTGGCCAGCGCAAGAACGGAATCAATGCGAAACCTGCTTATTAAGCGCGGAGCGAAAAAGTAAGGGGCCAACATTTCCTTTCCTCAGACTGCTGCCATGTCTTTCAACGCATCCGACATCCGTGACATTTCCATTCCCGTCCAGGCCACCAACTGGAACGGGCTTTACGCCGGGCACGACAAGAATGGCCGGCCCACCGTTTATGCCGCCATGGGCCAGCAGGCAGACAACTTTTTCGTTCTCCAGATCAGTCCGGACACCGGCGAGCTTCGGCAGTTCATGTCGGAAGTTGACGGATCGAATTTCCCCACCGCGAAGCTGATGAGCCGGACGGGCAAACTGTACGTCGGGTCCGCGTATGCCGGCCATCTGCACTGCTTTGATCCTGGCCGGGAAGTGTTTGAAAATCTGGGCGCGCTGAATCCCAAGGCTGCTTCGTTCCCCTGCAAGATCGTGGAGGATGAAGAAGGTGTCATCTGGGTTGGAAGCTTTGGGACAGCCGACCTGACGAGCTTTCATCCGGATACGGGCGAATTTGTGCGTCACGGGAGGATGGATGATGTGGACATGTACCTGTACCCCTCGCTCAGTCACGATGGGAAGATTGCATCCGTCGTGCGCATGACCAAGCCAAAGGTCGTGGTTTTCGATCCAAAGACGAGTGAGAAGCGGGTGGTCGGACCAGTCACGATCAAAGGAGAGAGCACGCTCACACTGGTCGAGGCCGAAGATGGCTACCTCTACATTTCTTCCAGCCCGGGTAACTTCCGCATCGAAGGATGGGAGGCCGTGCCCGTCGACGATGTGCCGGAGGCCAGGCGAGAACCCATTCTTTCCGATGGCCGGAGATTCCGATTCGGCGACAGTAACGAACAACTCTTCCGAAAGCTGGAAGTGATCAATCCGGACGGCTCATCGAATGTCTTTGACCTCGATTTTGAAGCCAAGGGCACGGAGATCTTTTACCTGCATCTCGGGCCGGACAACAAGATCTACGGATCGAGCATTCTGCCGCTTCATTTCTTCCGATACGATCCTGAGACGGATGAAACGGTGAATTTCGGCAAAGCATCTGAATCCACCGGCGAGGCGTATTCGATGGCCAATCTTGACGGCAAAGTTTATCTGGCATCCTATCCGGCCGCGAATCTCTCGGTCTACGATCCGGAGCAGCCTTACCATTACGGCACGACCGAGGGAGAAAATCCGCAGCACCTCGGCCGCATGGACGATGTTTCCTACCGCCCACGCTCAACGCTTACCGGCCCGCAGGGAAAGGTCTGGACTGCCTCCGTGCCCGACTACGGTATGTGGGGTGGGCCACTCGCCTGGTATCACCCTCAAACAGGTGAGAGGGACTCGTATCGCTACATCGCCGGTGAGGCAAGCTGCTACACCCTCGCTCATCTGGAACATCAGAAGCTCGTTGCCGTCGGCACGACCATCCGGGCCGGATCAGGCACAGAAGCCAGGGTCGACCAGGCCGTTTTGATTCTCTGGGATTACGATGAAGAGGAGAAGGTCTGGGAAGGCACGCTCGAGCAGTCTCTATCGGTGTTTAATTCGCTTCTCACTCACGATGGACGCCTCTTGGGCACTGCCGTGGGAGGTGATTTCAGAACGATATTTGTCTTTGATGCCGATTCACGTGCATTCACGGACCTGGTCGAAATCCCAGCAGGCCGTCCCCTCGACCACGGTCTGCAGCACGGGCCGGACGGGATTATTTATGGCATGACCTCGTCCTGTGTCTACACCCTTGACCCGGATACGATGGAGACAAAGGTTCTTGTCGACGGGCCCGATGAGTTTCAAGTTGTCGGGCCTGTCGTCGGAGACACCATTTACTTCGGTACAAACCACCGGCTGCGGTCTGTGAGGCTGCGATAGGGTTCTGGCCCGTGTATAAGGAACTGAGCCCTGAGATTCTTCGCAAGAGGACGTAGGATGGCCGTCTCTGGTGGATACGACTGAGACGGGCGGGGACGCCCATCCTACGAACCTCCGCACAAATGAAAATGCTCTGTCTGTTTCTCTCAATCTCCCTCGGTGTGGTCTTCTCTGAAACGATCTTCATCGAGGCCGAAGCCATGACCACAGACGGCAACACGTGGATGGCTATCGACAATTTCGCGGGCTGGTATCACGGCGTGCCATCAGGAGCAAAGATGCTGCGCGGATCGAAGGATGGGCAAGGCACCGCAACCAAGAGCCTCGACATCAAAATGCCAGGCCAATATCGAGTTTGGATTCGCTATCTTGATGTGCTGAAACTCCGCGGACGTTTCAAGATGCAGGTCAGGCAGGACGATGAGACATTCGATCTGTTGCTGGACGAAGCTAGTGTTCGCAGCGCCGCGGCAGGAACAAAGAAATGGGGAAAGGGGTTCGCACAATTTGTCTGGGCGAGCAAAGAAGTCTCGCTCAAGAAGGGGAAAGCCAGTCTGACTCTGGTAAAGGCAGAGCCGATCCGCGTATCGTGGATTACCCGCCACGTGGACTGTTTCGTTGTCACCTCAGATCTGGATTACATCCCCAGGATCACAGATTTTGAAAAGCCGCTTTACCTACGCGTGACCATGGGTGACCAGCACGTCGAACCATGCTTCATCCATCTGTTCGGACGCCGGCCCCGCTCGCCGTGGTATATGAAGCATCACAATCTCACCCAGGCTGGACTCCATGTAAATCCCTATGGCGGCATCAGTGGCAAACATGCAAAAGATCCTGCCAGGCTCTTGTCGCCCAACGAATCTTCGCCGTGGGTCAACATCGTAGGCCTGCTGGATACGATCGGCTTTAACCGCCTGATGCTGACGGCCATTCGCAGCTACAATGACAGGCTCGACTCGGTCCATTTCACTGCGTGGCTATCGAGCACGCCTTCTGAAGAAGGTCTCCTGAAAAAGGCCGAGCGCAAAGGCAGCGGTGCAGACCTTGGCCTGATGATTGATCTGACAGATCGTGAAAACATTCGCAGCGATCGTGAGTGGTGTGTTGAAGCCTGGGAGCAGGCACGAAAGCTCCCGGATGTGCCGGGGAGGCGTCCACAGATATTTCCGGTTCAAACCTCATGCAGTATCCCACCCGATGTCTACACCAGAGAGATCGTGAAGATGGAGACGGAGATTCTCCATCAGTTGGGATTCTCTGGCCTTAAGATCGGCCAACTCGAAGGAACAAAGGACTTCAATCGTCCTGCCGGTCTCAGGTTTTATTTCCACCTCAAGAACAACGGTTGTTTCAATCAGCCGCGAGTGGATGCGATAAAGAAAGCTCTGGCGGCGTACGTGAAGAACATCCGAGAACTGAAGCTGCAAGACCGGCTCACCCACATCGGCCTGATGGATGAGCCCGGCGGCCCAAGCCTCGAACACCTCACCGGTTGCTCCACGTGTCGGTCTAAGTTCAGCGAGTTTGTGCAATCGAAGGGATTCACTCTTGATGACCTGGGCAAACAGAATTGGCAACAGGTTTTTCCTTCTCAGAACAGATTGGATGGTCTCCTGTACTACCTCACCATTCGATTTCGCCATCAGACGCTTGCGGATTTTTTCAAAATCGGCACTGACTTTGTTCGCGGCGAACTTCCGATGGTGCGCACCACTTCAAATTTTGCAGAGAGCCTTACCTTCAACGGAAACCTGCTGAAGAGAGGCGTCGATTGGTTTTTGATTCAGGAGCAGGAAGCGCTGACCCGCGGCTGGACAGAGGACTGGCTCGCCTACAGCACAAGCTTCCAACTGTGCGGCTATCGTGCCGATTTTCTGCGAGCTGCCTGCCGCCTGAAACAACAGCCCTTTGGCATGTACAACATCGTCAAGGGCCGCACCACGCGGGAAATAAAACTCAAAGCCGTCACAAGTATCGGACACGGCGCGTCCGCCATCTTCCACTTCAATTACGGCCCCTACTATTCCCCGACGAGCGACCAGATATCGCACCAGTTCGAGAAGTATCCTGCAGTACGGGAGGCGAACTATGCCATCGGCGGAGCGGAAAAATATCTGGTTGGGGCAAAACCCGCGCGCAGCAAGATCGCATTCCTTTACTCGCACACCTCTGACATCTGGACTCTCAACGATGCCCATTCACTACAAGGCAACGAGCGCATGGGGCTCTATCTCCTCCTGCGCCATCTGGGTTATCCCGTCGAGGTCGTGACCGAGGATGATGTTGTTGAAGACCGAATATCAGATCTTGAGTTTCTCATTCTCTGTGGCTCACACTTGCGCCGAGACGCACTTCTCCCCCTGAAAGCCTGGATTAAGGCAGGCGGACACTTCTACCTTGGCGCCGGCTCGCTGAGATTCGATGAGCGGAACAAGCCATATGGCTATGACCGTGATTTTGCGATTAAGCGGGGCGAGTATGAGTTTCACGAAGCATGCGGCCGTGCGCAGTATGAGTTCCCAAAACTGAAAGTGCTGGAGAAAGTCAAATTCTCCGGATCAGAGCTTGAAAGCGTGTGCGCTCTCCAAAGGACCTCGAACACAGATACGGAGCAGCTCGCACAATTCTCAGATGGTTCTTCCGCATTGATCAGACGGCCCATGGGCGAGGGGAGCCTCCTGGCTTCAGGTTTCTTTCCAGGCATCTCCTATTGCAGGGCGGCCGCTGTAAATCGAAAGAACTGGTGGGCCGAACTGGAGAAAGAGGCCAAGAAGGCGCCGTTCTACAGTTCTCATTCCTATCCTGCGGCCTATCGTAAACTGTTCCGGGCTCTGCTGTCCGACGTAGAGTACCAGCCGGAATGCACGGCCAGCCGTCACCTGGTTGAGGCTAATCTGCTTTACGGAGAGAAGGGCCTGGTCGTCGCGCTGGCAAACTGGTCTGCCGGAGGGCTGAAAGATGTGGAGATCCGAGTGAAGACAGAACGGAAACTTCAACAGCCCTATGCCATCAGGAACCCTCTGAAAAATGTCATTCGTGGAGCTGATGGCGTCAAACTTTCCTTGGATATTGACGCGATAGATTTCATTCTCTTGCCTTTCGAATAGAGCAGTCACTTCATTCCATTCATCAGGATCAATCCCTTGTCCAGACCAAACATCCTCTTTATCTGCACTGACCAGCAATCCTCAACCGCCATGAGCTGCGCAGGAAATCGAGATCTGCACACGCCAGCGATGGACAGCCTGGCCGAGACGGGTGTCCGTTTTGAAAACGCTTACTGTACATTCCCGCTCTGCACGCCATCACGTGCGAGTCTGTTCAGCGCGTTCATGCCACACGAAATTGATGTCATGCAGAACGGGAAGCCGATACCAGAGGAACTCCGTTCGCAAGGGATGGGCAACCTTTTCAACGCGGCCGGTTACGATTGCGGGTATGCGGGCAAATGGCACGTTCCGCACGGCTCGATCACCGAGGAACACGGTTTCCGAAAACTCCACGGATTCGGGGATATCGGCCTCGCGGACGCTTGCATCGACTTTCTGAGAGAGGAGCGTGACAAGCCGTTCCTGCTGGTGGCTTCGTATGACAATCCACACAACATTTGCGAATGGGCGCGGCACCAGAACCTGCCTTACGGAAACATTCCCAGAGTGCCGGTCGAGGATTGTCCAAATCTGCCAATGAACTTTGCGCTTCAGCCATTTGCTCCTGATGCCCTTGAATTTGAAAAGGCGCACAATCCGGAGATACATCCGACGGCTTACTACACGGATGACGACTGGCGGCATTTTCGTCACGCCTACTTTCGTCTCACGGAAAAAGTGGATGCCGAGATTGGCCACATCCTTGACGAAGTACACGAGCAAAATCTCGATGAGAATACTCTCATCATTTTCACCAGCGATCACGGTGATGGTCACGGCGCGCATCACTGGAATCAGAAGTCCTCGCTATACGAAGAATCGATCCGCATCCCGTTCATCGTCAGTTTCAAGGGCATCACCGCTGCGGACCGCACGGAATCCGGCTTCGTTTCCAATGGCCTCGACATACTGCCGACGATGTGCGATTACGCTGGCATTGAGATTCCCGATAGTCTGCGCGGCCGCAGCGTCCGTCGCCTCGCCGAAGGCCAGGCCGATAACTGGCGGGACGAAGTTTTCGTCGAAACTGCTTTCCCCAGGCCAGCCTATCGCGGCACCCAGGGAAGGACGGTTCGCACCGAACAATACAAGTATTCTGTCTACTCTGTGGGGCGTCACCGGGAGCAGTTGATCGACATGCAGAATGACCCCGGCGAAATGGCCAACCTGGCTGTCGAAAGCCGTTATCGGGGTATCCTGCAGGAACACCGGGATCGGCTGTCACGCTGGTGTGAGGAAACCGGAGATACCTTCAAGGTGCCCTGTGATCAATGACATGAGCACTTCTGGAGTTCTGATGAGACCAAAGGCTCGTAGCCCGGCTCCACCGTAGCACAACTCTCCAGAGTTGTGTTTCTGAAAAGAGAAAACAATCACAGGTCCTGTGCTACGTGGGCGTCACCATCGCCGTCACCGTCTCGTAGCACAACTCTCCAGAGTTGTGAATCTGAAACGAGAAGACAATCACAGGTCTGGAGACCTGTGCTACGCGGCGGTAGCACAACTCTCCAGAGTTGTGTTTCTGGATAGAGAAGACAGTCACAGGTCTGGAGACCTGTGCTACGCGGGCCGTAACACACATCTCCAGAGCTGTGGATAATCGCACACAAGCCCACTTGCCGGTTCAGATCGCCGCCTCTAAAAAGCCGCCGCCAGCTTCGGTGAGCCCATTCCGTGGAGGAATTCCTTGACGTCATCGACAAACGCCTCTGTCCAGGCCCGGGGATAGACCACGTCGAACGGGTCGAAACGTTTCTGCGGGTCCTTCTCTTCGTCCGGCACGACGTAATTCATGAGCGTTTCTTTGGCGTGCTCGCCGGCCTTGCGTGCGAAGCGCGTCCAGATGTTGACACCGGCCACGCCGTCCTCTGACAGAGTGGAAATCTGATCGACAGAGAGGCACGAAAGGCCGTGGATGATCATCTCCTTGGCGCCGAGGGCGGCGTAGATCTCTTTCACCAGGTCCTGGTGGTATTCCAGCTTAACACTCGTTTCCTTCTGGGATTCCGTTCCGATGTTCGGTACGATGAAATCGCATCCAGTCTTGTCGCGGAATTCGACTGCCTGCTCGGGGGATGTCATCTTCATGGAGGTGTCCCACACCCCTTCAACGGAAATCTCTTCCACAGAACCTTCGACCAGAACTTTGCCGCCCACATGCTCGACATATTTGCGGGTGAGCTCGAGGTTTTCTTCCCAGGAATGGTGACACGCGTCGTACATGATGGTGCCGAACTCTTCGCGCAGTTCGTAAAAGAAAACATCGTCCACGCCCGGCTGGCCATGATCGAGGTGCGGAATCACGTCCACGTTGGTGTAGGGGCTGAATTTG
>JASLXP010001132.1 GCA_030740295.1 Planctomycetota bacterium | reverse complement strand
AATTCAGCCATGACCGCGCTCGCGCAGGCGGTAGCCGTCTCAGGTGCGGGCTGTGGCGACGAAGTGATATGCGATCCGCTGGTGCACTTTGGAGGCGTGGCAGCGCTGAGCTTCAACTGCGTGCCCAAATTCGTCGACGTGAAGTACGACACGTACCTGTTGGACCCCGACAAAGTTGAGAAGGCCATCACCAGACATACCAAAGCCCTCATCGTCACCAACCTTTGGGGACTGTGTGCAGAGCTGGACAAGCTCAAACGAATATGCAAGAAACATGGCGTCTTTATGATTGAGGATTGTGCGCACGTGATTGGCGCACGATGGAAGGGACGACACTCCGGTACCTACGGCGACGTTGGATGCTTCAGCTTTCAGCAGGGCAAGCACATCTGCACCGGCGACGGTGGCGTCATGACCACCAATCGCAAAGACCTTCACCATGCCCTCTACAACGAGTGGGCATTTAAAGGAGAAAGCCCAAGCTTCCTCACGCTCAATTTCCGAATGAACGAGCTCACCGCCGCGGTGGGTCTTGCCCAGCTCGAACGCTATCCCGATTATTTGAAGGAATACAACGCCAACCTGGCCATGCTCAACGAGGCCATCGCCGACTGCAAGTGGCTCCGTAACCGGACGGTGCCGAAACAGGCCGAGCAGGCAGGCTACGTCTGGGCGTGCCTTTGGGAAGGGGACAAGCACGGCCTGGACCTCGACCGCTTCAAAGCCATCTGCCAGGAAGAGAATGTCGGCGTGGGATGGGAGTTTACGGAGCGTCCGGCGCCAACGTTCGACATCTTCCAGAAGTCCACCTCTTACCACGTCGCTGATTGCCCTGTTCGCTGCCCACACTACAAAGGCAAGTATCGCGCAGAGAACTGCAAGCTCCCCGTGGCCACAGAAATATTGAATCGCGTCATGTACACCGGAGTGGTGGAGCGAAAGCCTTCGGACGTAAAGCAGCGCTGCAAAGCCATCCGGCGTGCGATCAAACGGATGGAGAGTGAGTAGAAGTGTCCGTTGAGACCGAACAGATCAGGGCCATCTGTTTCGACTTTGGCAATACGCTGGTCGAATTTGGTCCGAAGCAGGTCGCCATTCAGTATTCCGCCCTCGAACAAGCGTTGACAGAGCTGTTCGGCTCCTGCGACACCTCGCGGCTAAAGGCCATCCGCGACCGCCAGATCGTGGCACCATTCAGCAACGGCTTCAGGGACAATGACCTGAGGACCATCAGTGAAGAGTTGATTCGCGGTATCTACGACATCGAACCCGAAGAGAGCCAGGTCGAAACGCTTGTTCAAGTACGGTATCGATCATTCGTTCATGCGATAGTGCTTCCGGAAGGTGTTCTGTCGTTGTTGAACAAGCTCTCAGAGCGATACAGACTTGGCTTCCTGTCAAACTACCCGTGCGGCAAGTCCATTCGGGACAGCCTCCAAGAGATTGGACTCTCGAGAGTATTTGAAGCGATAGTCATTTCTGGCGAGGAGGGCTATGTGAAGCCTCACCCAAAGCCCTTCGAATCCCTGCTGTCACAGCTTCAGCTTTCCGCACCAGATTGTGCGTACGTCGGTGACAACTGGCTGGCCGATGTTCAAGGCGCTAAGCGGATGGGAATGCGTGCGATTCTCAGCACACAGTACGTCCCCTACGAGAGATTCGATCCCGAAGAGGGCGATCATCTCCCCGATGACCGAATTGGACATCTCGATGAACTTGAGGGTCTGCTGCTGAACTGATTCGGATGACGTGTCAGGGAAGAAGCGTCTCTCAATCCGCACCCAGCCACCGTGCCGCGTTCTCGACGACCTTCAAAGGTAATGCTTCCTTGTATACCGGATAGGTCTCGTGCCCGGGCCGGAAGTAAAAGAGCTTCCCTTTACCGATGTTCCACACCATGCCGCTGCGGAACCATTCGCCATTCTTTTCCCAACGCTCCTCGAAGATCACTTCATCCGGCTCAGGCACGTTAAATGGCTCGTCATACATTTCAGTCCGGGAAACTTTCCACGTCCCGGGGATGCCCTTGGCAATCGGATGCTCCGGCTTAAGTGTCGTCATGAAGCCAGGCGCGCCATCGGGGCGGTAGCCGGGGAAGCAGCAATTCGGCAGGTAAACATCAAGCCGAACCCGACCGTCAGGAAAACGCCTCTCGTCTACGTGTGGCGTGATGAGTGAGAACTTTCTGGGAGCGCGGTAGAGCTGCGGGTGAATGTACTTCACCTCGTATTTGCGGTCCGCTTTGTCCAGGTATTTCTCTTTGATACGCGAGCGGGTGACTTCGTTCATAGCCTCGATAAACGGCGAGGCCCAATGCGCTGAATGCAGCATGATGGCGTCGAGCCTGCCAGCCTTGATGCGGGCGACGATGTCTTTTGCCAAGGGCATAGGCAGCCGCTTCTTGACCGTGTGCTCCCACCATATGAGGACGTCACAATTGTCGAGCGTGGATTTGGGCAGACCGTGATCCGGTTGAGTGAACCAGACAGACTTGACCTCCAGATCGCCGCTCTTCTTCAGGTGATCGGCTATCGCATTGCCAAGGAATTTTTCATAGGCGACTTTCTGTCTGGGCTGTTGCTCATCCCAGACAACGACGCGGGCTTTGTCTTCCGCGTTGGCAAGAGTGAACAGGCTGAGAACAACAATCTGATTCAGATGTCTCATGGGTTGGTTCCGTGGTTTCAGGGATGAATCTTCGGCCGCGTGTGAAAACCTGAGCCAAAGAATCCTCACATTTCGCCGAGTTTCCATTACGGAACGCCCAATCAGATTAATGTGAGCTCACAGGCTGGCAGCCCGTGGCTACGAGCGCGACGGCGAAGACATCGTGTGGACATAGGCTGCCAGATTCGTTCGTAAAAAATCGATTCTGAACACTGCTCGCCCCGAAGGGGCCAAACATATCAGCCCAGGGCAACGCCCTGGGTTATGAGGAAGGGTCACCCTTGAGCCCTGAAAGGGCGGCACAGATCGCTGAGAGGCATCATGTTGTGTCGCCCTTACAGGGCTAGGACTGTCTTTTCTCCCTGTTCCCAGGGCGTTGCCCTGGGCTGATATGTTTATGGCCTTTCAGGCCGCAAATCGGCTGATGTCGACCTTTTACGAATGAATCTGCCAGCCTGTGAGCCAGGTTGTATTAACATGAGCCTGTAGGCTGGTGGCAGCATCCCGTGGCTACGAGCGAAAGCTTCGTCTTTCTCATCGTCCTAATCTCTGGCCTGAATAGATTGAGATTACGACGACGAGAAAGACGAAGAGAAAGACAGAGCCAGTCTTACGTTGCCCGTGGTCTAAGATGTTTTCAGACATCACCTCAACGCTCTTCCGTATCGAGAATTCTCACGAGTACCGAGCAGCCGCCTCCATAGCCAGCTTTGCCCACACGTGCAACCGGTCGGGGTGCCCGGCCAGTGTCTGGAGCTCTCGCAGGACGATCTGGACGTAGCAGCCCTGGAGTTTTCTCATTCCCTCATCGAGATGCCGCCGGATGCTTTCCACATCATCAGGGAAAACAACGTCCGTGGCTTTCTGGCGCCACATGATGGTGTAATCGGTGCCGACCCGTTCGATAACTTTGTCGAGGTCCGTCCATCCACTGCACACGAAGATGCGCAGGTTGGGAATCGAAAGTACGCCGTCGATCTTCTGCGTAAGGTCTTCGCAGCAGCCGTAGGCAGACAGGCCGAACTGCTCGAGAATCGGCATCTGATAATCCAGGAGGAACTCTTTCCACATTGCGGGTGAGACCTGGTCGTACTCCTGGCTGTTGGTCATGATCCACAGGTTCTCATATGTGAACTTTCCGTCGGGTGGGTCGGGCGCTACGGGATCGCTGCAAGTCATAGGACCGGTGTTGTTCGGTGTGAGCAGGCCGGTCTCTTCCGCCTGGCGCATCCCTTGAAGCACCCCATCACGAATGTGCGCCATCAGGCGATGCATCAGATCAGGACGATCTGCCATGTCGACCATGATCTGCATCAGGCCGCGCAGGTCTGCCGCGGGGCCGCACAGGATTGATCCCAGAGGTGGACCGCAGGTTAGTTTGACCGGCAGGATATCCCCAAGAAGGTCGTCAAATTTGGACAGTGCTTCCTGGGTTCGCGATTCGTTATAGGTGAAGGAAGGGAGCTGGAGCTTTTCAAAATCCGCTTCAGTTTCGAGAGGGGGATCATAAGACCACGCACCTCCGGCGACGCCGGGACGATTTCTCTTCACATCGGGTCCCCACGTGTTCTGCGGTTCACGCTCGAAGACGGCTCCAACACTGAAATTCGAACCGACCGGGGAATCGTCCCCGACATCTTTCTTGAACAGAATCATGCGGAATTGCCGCTCGATGGAGCGCAGCCACGGGTCTTCACTGACCAGTTCATCTTCTGAGAGAATCTCGCTCCAGGCGGCGACCGGCCTGCAGTAAACGGGCGAGCGATCCGGCTTTCGCAGGGCGTTAACATCTCGCCAGCGCCGGCAGATGGCTTCGTTTTCCGGACTGGCGGCTATCTCGGCTACTTCACGTGCCAGTTCCCGTACGCAGTCTCTTTCCGTAGCGGTCTGAACGGTCATCTGGATGGGTCTCCGGGTGGTTTGGGATTGCACGACGAATCCACAACGTCTGCTTCATAATCATAGCCTTTCTCGAACATCGATTGCTATCGATTGTCGTGGTCTCCCAACTGCCCGCCGACCAGTTGCTGGAGCCAGGGACGGATCTTGTCGGGTTTGAATGAATGCTGGGGAACGTCAACGTTGGCGTAAAGCAAGTAATCTTCGTCGCTGATGCCTGTCGGGATTTCTTCACGATCGAATTCACGGGCCGCCTGATCCGCATATCGGTCGTAGTAATGCACCTGGCACTTGTCGTCGGCATCCAGGGAATGGTATGCATGACGGATACGATCGATGTCCGGAGTGTATCCCCCTTCCGTAATGAGCAGGGGACGCGGGGCGAGAGATGCCAGCAGGTCGACATAATCGAACCACTGCCAGAGCCCGGGGATGATCTGCCAGCCGGGAATGCGACCCAGGTTGGTTACCACCTGGCGAACGCGCCAGTCCGAAACGAAATCATTCCAGACCACCCCTTTCACCTGGCGGTCCAGCACACCCAGCAGCAGAGCCGGCTTGGCGCCCAGGGACAGGCCGCAGGCAACGATCCGGCGTGGATTCACATAGTCCAGCGTCTTCATCCACTGCAGGACGACCCACTTGTGGAAGACGCTGAGACCTTCGTAGCTTCGGCCGAGCCAGGCCAGGTGCCGGGATATCTCTGCACGATCCGGGCACAGCTCATCGTGTAGCTCTCCGCCGGTCGGGTTGTCTACGGCCACTGCCACCAGGCCCTGTTTTGCGCAGTACCACGCCATCTTGTTCCGTTCCGGCCAGCGATTGGTCGTGGGTTTACCATCCGGCTCCGGCTCGGCCGCCATCAGCTCCTTACTGCCGGATGATCCTGGAATGACCATCACAGCAGCGGCCGGTCGCCTCTCGCTGACCCCGTCCGGTTTCAGCAAGAGCAGCGGCACGACCGCGCCGGGCTCCGGGTAAACGTGCCACTTCTCCAATGTGTACCCGTCCCGTTCATCGACACTGATACATCGCGGCTCAGGCTGCCCGGTTGGGTCCGGAAACTGCAACAATTCACAGAGCTTCCGTCGCGTCCGTCTCCGCCACTTTGAGAAATCCTCACGGGACATGGTCGAATCATAGGCCAGCTTTAATGGGGCTTTGCGAAGAAGTTCTTGTGCGAGGCCGGCCGTGCTCAGGTATCGACCGTCATTGTCTGACTCAAATGTTTGAAGGTGCTTCATTTCTTGTCTGCTCTTCGATTGGTCTGAAATGGATTGCGCTCCTACACGGGTTAGAATAGACGAGTAACCTGTAGCATCTGGGCACGCGGATCCGATCTGTGCCGTGAGAAGCATAGTAGGATAGAGAAGGAGAGTGAAACATGACAAAACTGCTCAATGGAATCATTCATGGAAAGACGGTCGAACTCTCGGATGATCCCGGTATGGAAGACGGCCAGGAAGTCGAGGTGATGGTGCGACTGGCCAAAGAAAACGGCAACTGGGGCGACGGTCTGCGGCGATGTGCTGGCGCCCTTGCTGACTCGTGGACTGAAGAAGACGATCGAATACTGGATCAGATCTACAAGGAAAGACAGACGGATTCGCGGCCGGAGATCGAAGAGTGAGCTTTCTGCTCGATACGAACATCTGCTCGGAACACCTTAAACGGCCGACAGGATTGATGCACCGATTCGTGCAGTATTCCGGGCGATTATTCGTACCGACTATCGTTGTTGGCGAACTGCATGCTTGGGCCTATATGCGGCGGGCCGATCCTTTAGGTCTAATCGCGAGGATTGAGAACGACCTACTGACGGACTTGACCATTCTCGATTACGACAAGCCCTGCGCGGGTGAGTTTGGACGGCTGCGGGGCACGTTGCTCAGGCAGGGCGTCACTATTGGGCGACTGGACTCGATGATTGCATCTGTTGCTCTTGTCCATGACCTGACTTTGGTGACACATAACACGAAGGATTTCGAAAATATCCCGGATCTGCGGGTTGAGGATTGGCTGATGTGATGGGATCGGAATTCCGAAGAGATCTACGAGGCTCGGCCTCTCACCATAAGGTGCCCTGTCATCCGTCCAGAACTTCTGCAAATACCCGCCTGAAGTTCTCGCCCAGGATTTTACGGATGTCAGATTCTGAATACTTTCTTTTCAACAATTCGGCGGCGATTCGGGGAAGAGCTGCAACGTTTGGTACTTCCCTTGGCATGCCCGTTTCTTCGATGCCTGCGAAGTCCGTCCCCAGTCCGACGCAATCGACACCTGCGATCTGAACCATGTGATCGATATGGTCAACCAGTTCTGAAACCGTTGCTGTAACATGCGGACGCTGAGCCGCTGTTGGATCTAATCCGGATTCTATGAAGAAAGTCTCTCTCGCTGCATGGTCTCTCATCAATTTTAATGCCTCTGCACCATTCTGAGCGGTAGCGCGAATCTGCCTGTGCCAGGCCAGTCCGGCATCGTCACGGATATCGCTGACAGCTATCCAGTCCCGGTCCACGATGAAGTGACCCGCAAGGTGAATCCCGATGACGCCATGACACTTCTTCAATGCCATCAACAGATCGTCGGGCACATTTCGGCAAATGTTGGATAGGGCACGAGCATTTGCGTGTGACCAGATAATTGGCTTCCTCGTCACATCCAGGACTTTCCATGCGGCTTGGTCCGTAGCATGCGACAGATCGATGAGTAGGCCTACGCGGTTCATCTCCCTGATGACTTCAAGACCGAATTCGCTGATGCCTCCATGGATCGGCTTGTTGCTGCTGGCATCGATCCATCCGTACTGAGAGTCCATGGCGATGTGTAAGGACGTGATCCCAAGCTCCTTCAACGTGCCGAGAAAGGCGATGTCTTCCAGGTAGTCGTGCCCGGAGACCTGCATGAAGCAGCCCAGTGCTCCGGCCTGCGAAGCGATCTCCAAGTCCTGAGTGTCACGGCACAGGTGTACCTTCCCGGGATGATGCCTGAAGACCTCCTCAACTGCCTGCAGATTGGAGAGCAGGAACTCCCTCGATTCCGAAGGATTCAGTACCGCCTCACGCCAGCGTTCCGTGACCGGCGCACCACATCCCTGGGAAGGCGACTCGCCAAGAGCCAGGCTTTTGTTACTGGGAACGGAGAGAACCGCAGCATCCACACCTGCGTCCAGCGCCCCGGGCAGATCGAACTGAGCGTTACCCCCTCGGCGCAGCCATCGGTCAGGTTCATCAAACCATGCCTCACCAACTTCGGCCGCGGGGTAGTTCACGTAGCCCAGAAAGACAAGCGCGTCCTGGTGCAATTGCTCCGCCTGTTTGAGATCGTCGTGACTTTGCATTCAGGTTTGGGGAAGACTGAAGACTGTCCTGTCTTATCACTTCATCTTATCGTAGAGTTCTCGCCCGAGGGATCTACCTGCCGAACTGATCCGGGTATAGCCGACCCCCTTTCACCAGACACAGAAAGACATCATGCTTATCTACCACACCTATCGGGAACTCCTCGATCGAGTCGAGCAGACGGGCCGACCCACTCGCGTGCTCGGCCATTGCCCGGACGGCTCGCCCATCATCTGTGTACGCTCCGGCGGGGACAAGAAGCCGGGGATCGTCATCACTGCGGGAAGTCATTCGACCGAACATGCCGGGGTGAGCGCTGCGGTCGAACTGATCGAGAAACTGGACACTGAACATGAAGTCTACGTCATCCCAACCCGCGATCCGATTGGCCTGAACGGCTACGCCTATGCGCTGAGCCTTGGGCTTGGAAAGACGCCGGCCATTGAAACACACAACGAGGCCGAGGCCATCCTGCGGGAGAGCGGGGAAGTTCACCTCGACGATGAAAGTCTGATCCTCTCGCTCATTGGGGATTACGGATACACGTGCAGCCGGCCCGGCGGGAATGGCAAGTGCGCTCAGTTCTCCGCCTACCAGCGTCTTCAGGAGGTTGAGAGAGCACAGCCCGAAATACTCGCGCCGTTTCGGGGACGCCGCATCTTCATGGCGCCGAGGCAAGAGGGCATCGAGGGGACAGGAGATTTCGGACGCGCCTACACCCTCATCATCAGTCCGGAAGGAGAAGTGCTTCACATCAACCGCTTCCACGATACTGAGTGGGCACCCATCGAGTCCCGCTGTGCTCGGGACCTGCTGGCCGAGGTCAGTCCAGGTATCACCTTCGATATTCACGAGTCTCAACTGATGGGCGATAAATACTGGCTCTCGGCAAGGCACAAGCGGAATGAAGAAGACGAGGCATGGGAACAGAAGATCGCCCACGCCGTCATCCAGACCATCGCGGAATCAGGGGCAACTTTGGCCGACGATATCGACGTCCTGGGCGTTCCCATCGAGGAGACCTGGTTCACCCGTACCGAAAAGGGCGTCTACTGGCTCGATGCAGGCGTCCGCGGAGAAGGATTGAACTTCGCGGACTTCGTGGCCTGCAACTATGGTCTGTCCTTCGGCACTGAAATGGGCATGTATGGAACCTTCGAAGGACGCGTGTCACTGGGAATGCTGACTGTCCAGTCCGCGGTGAGTGTGTTTGAGGAACGATACCGGTGAGCGCCGCCAGTTTCCGCACGTCCGGAGGGGGACGACTTTATCTCTTCACTTCGATCATCATGACATCCTGAGCCTTCAGGTGTGACTTGATGAGGATGGCGCCATGCCCCTTTTCGCTTTCGAGTTCGCGGTCCTGAAAAACATCCTCGAATCTCACGAGCGGAGGCAAGCCCAGGGCCTTGCTGTCGAGGGTGAGTTCCACATCCCTGTCCTCACGGCTGTCATTCATGAGTGTGAGGAAGAGACGGCCGCGGGTGATGGAACCGAAGCGTTCGGCGTACACCTGATCGTCATTCGTCCTTGCTCCGGTGACCGGTTCCCAGCCGGCCTTTGCCAGTGCCTGAATCAGCGGGACGTAACGTTTGAAGAGATCACGATCACGATCGTACCACTTTTTGGAAGAGGCCCAGTAGGGATCCTTGGAGGCCGCGTCCTCGTCGAACATCCCCGGAAAGATGGCGTAGAAGAGGCAGCGTTTCATGTACTGCTCGACGTAAGCATGCGTAAGCCGCTCATAGTTGGTGTTCATGAGCAGGCAGTATGGCTTCTGATGACACATGACTCGCCAGTAGCTCATCCGGCTGTCCGGGGCCGGAGTGAATTCCGGGCCGCGCATCCAGTTGACCTCAACGCCCATCACGTCAAGGAAATGCGCGGCAAAAGGGAATCGCAGCGGCACTGCGTTGGCGAACATGAGCTTGCCCCGACCGTGCATCTGATCAGCCAGGTCTTCTGCGAATTCACAGGTGTTGAAGATCATCATCTGGCAGGGACGGCCTTCGCTGTCGAACACCAGCGGTGTTTCAGTGTCTGACCAGTGTTCTCTGCGGTAATTCAGCGACGTCGCTCCCATTTCAAGTGAATCGATATAGACGCCGTCAAGCTCGGCCTGGCTCAGCGTCTCGAAGCCGGGATTCTTCAGAAGGTTTTTATCCGAATCTGCTTCACCAAAGAAAATATCATCAAACCAGACCGTCCCCGTGTGTGTGCGCCGGAACAGAAGATGAAAGGAAGCTCGCGCAACGGGTTTGACCGGCTCGAAGATGCGCTCCGTCCGCGTCCAGTCGAATCTCCCCGTCGGGAATTCAGAAACAATCGACCACTGTTTTGTGCCGTCGGTATGAGTGACATCCACATAAATCGCGTAGTGCGTGTCTTTCTTCCCAGTGGCCTTCTTTGACTTGCTCCAGGCGGTGAGACGCAGCGGTTTGGGGGCACTCTGGTCCAGCACGACTGTCTGCACTGCGCCGGAACTGTCACCCGGCCGCGGGTTGCTGCACTTTATTGCGAGCTTGCCGCTGCGGGTGATTCGCCGGTCGATCTCGAATCCCCGGCCAAAGGGGCGCCAGCTTTCCAACGCTGATTTTGCTGCCTGGAAAGCGTTGTCGACAGTTTCCGAATTAAGGTGAGCTTTGGTGTCCTGACTTTTTCTCCTCGACGATATGCGAGGCGACGGATTCAGCAGAATAAGAGCGCCATCACACCACGGCGCTTTGCGTATGGACAGTGCGTAGCGCCCGTCAGGACGATGAAATGCGCTGTTCAATGTTGCCAGCGCGTGGCGTTTCCTCCACGACCCGCGGGTACCGTCCGCATCGCTGCGCAGCGTTGCCAACGCGCCTTCGTAGGTGCGCTGTGTCTTTTCGGGTATGGGCAACCAGTGGCTCATCGGCTCGATGTAGACAAAGCTGTCAATGCCGTTCTTTTCGTCGAAGTGAACGCTGTTGTTCCCCTCTTTGAAAGCGAAGCCGAAATCCTCGAAATCCGGAATAGTTGAAATGTCCGTGAAAGGCATCCAGGTGCCCTCCCGCTTCACACGCTTGACGAACGATTCGGGAAACAGCTCGTAGTACTTCTGAAGGGCGGCCCTCATTCGCCACCGAGGCTCGAACGCGTAAAGAACGAAACTGAATGAGGCACGGGATGGAAAATTCTTTGTGTCCTGTGCGAGGCCAAGGTCGAAAGCAGCATAGAGCTCTCGGCTGCCGCTGTTATAGGCCAGCCTGGCGAGACGGGGAACATTCAAAGGCAGGGCGATACCGACGCCGCGATCGGGCCCGCTCAAAGCGGTAAGGGGATAGAGCGACATCTTGCCGGTCGCACCTGCGCCGATCTGCACACCATGAATGTACTCCCGTCCTGCTTCGACCGTTACGTCATTCCTGAGATCGGAAGACCATTCCCACCCGTCGCCGTCCGCCGGCAATGTGAAGTAAACCGTGACTGCCCGATCGCTCCTGCTGAGGTCGCGGACTTCCCCGTCCACCCGGATACAGTTGCCGTTCACCGTGTATCTTGCCTCGAACTGCAAACGAAGTTGCTTGTCCTTCGCCTTCCAGGACGCTCCGCTTCGTGTTCGTCTGGCCCGGCCGGCTGGCTGTCGAAAATCCGATCGGGAAGAAAAGTCACGAACGAAGAACCCGCCCCGCCCCGTCTCGGTGACGACTTCTCCGGTGTTCCGGTCCAGAGCCAGCGAAAAGCCGTCCCCCGTCCGAAGCGTTAACTCCTTCTGCCTTTCTCGCCTGCCATGGGATACACCTGCCACGGGAACGCTATCAAACCGGTGCGCTCCTTGCGGCAGAACCATCTGGACAAGCAGGAAATCATCAAACCAGGCAGTGCCGGTGTGCCCTCTGAACAGTCCGTACACATTGACGGTCTTGATAGGCTTGTCCGGGACAATGGTGACCCGCCTTCGCTGCCAGCCATGGGTGCCGCACTCGAACGGCGCGTTCCGTCCCCAGAGCGGCGTGCCGTCTTGATAAACGATGTCGAGATAGAGTGAGTATCCGCTGTCAGGAGTGCCGGAGACCTTTTCCGCTTTGCTCCGGATTTCAGCAATAATCGGCGTCGGGACCTGCTGATCCAATTCGACGATCTGATACACGCCGTACTGAATCTTGCCATCGTCACTCGAGCAGCGGGCAGAGCGTTTTCCCGTGCGTGCGACCGCAGTCTCAAGATGAAAGCCTTCCTGCCAGCCCACCCAGGACGAATCTTCTTCGACGCTCTCGAAACCGGGATTCAGGATCAGGTTCTCCCAATCCCCGTCATCCGGCTTCAAGACTTTTTTTATCGAGACCGGGTCCGCGTCTGTCAAAGCCACGCAGAAGAAGAAAAGAGAAATGGCCTTCAAGAGCATGTTCATGGCTCAAGGTTCACAAGAACTCTGAAACTTCGCATCCAACGTACACCATCCCGACATCCATGCCCAGCATCGTGGCGACAGGCTGCCAGCATCCTGTCAGCCAGAAGGTCTATCGTTCCTAAGTGATCGCAGGTGTGTTTTTTGACTTTTCATTGTTTTTCTTAATCTGTTTTTGGTTAGGGAGTAGATTTCCGATTTGGGTCTCAAGGCGGTGCGATTCTACGCCCAGGCCTGCGGCGAGTTTGAGGAGGATGTTTCCCAAACTTTCGGGGATAGGTGGGTCCGGTTTCGTCGTTGAAGGCTTCTGTGTTTTGCGTGCGCTGGAGGCCTTCTTCTTGTTCTCTTTCCGCGCGTGGTTCAGGCGGTCGGCAATTACTTTGGCTTCCCTCTTAGTAATCGGGCGGCCATGCAGATCGCGGAA
>JASLXP010001131.1 GCA_030740295.1 Planctomycetota bacterium | reverse complement strand
GGTTGTTTCCCTGACCTGATCGATGGTTCCCATTCCGAACATAGCCGCGGCGGCGCCGATCTCATTGAACACGAACTCGAATGCCTGATGCCCAAGGCTGCGCCCACCGGCCATCGGCTTGATAGCGATGACCGGTTTGTTCGCATTTCGAATCGCATCGATGGCTATCTCACGGGTGGGGAACATAAACGTCCCTGGACGGTTGAGGGGGGTGAGGTAGCCGTCGACAGGGATATTCTCCTCTTCCAGCAGCGGAATGGTCACACCGGCATGATGCAGGCTCGTAATCACCACGGAAAACCGGGCTCTCAGAAACTCGAGGTATTCCCGGATGAGGTCGAATCTTCCGGTCATGGCCAGCACATCGATCTCGGCGCCCGGGTCGGCAACAAGAATGTCAAAGCCTTCGAAGAATCCCAGATAGCGTTCCAGGGTGCCGTAGTCGATCGTCAACCGGGCGGCTTCTTCCGGTGTGAAGGGCGGAACGGTTTCAGGGGTCACCAGTTTTTTGAGGTCGCCGCCAAGGAGGTAGTGGACTATGTCGTCATTCCGAATGTGTTCGGTGAAAGCCTCGCCGGCAAGCTTTTCGTTCTGATGATAAAAGGTGGAATGAGCGCGGCCCGAGTAGGCAACCATCTCGCCATCGAGCATGACCGGGATCAGGATGTAAGCGACCATTCCGATCTGAACGTCCGTTGCCTGGCTGGCTTCCCAGACCGCCTGCAAATGAAGCCGGTCGAGAGTCGGCAGCATGTGATCGACCTGGACGGTCGTCACCCCTGCCTCTTCCACCGCGACGCGCAGGATCTCTGCGACTTTTCCGGAGCGGTCAAAGGCCCGAAGGTTCTCAGCGTCTCGCTCAGGATGCTGATAAGAGCAGCCGTCGTAGGGGTGGATGCCCATGATCAGGCGAGGAATTTCGATGCCGCCGATTGTCGTTGTCGGTACGCCACAGGCTTCGAGATAAGTTTTCATGGTTTCGTTCCTTAACGTGTTGGCCGAATCCGCTGGTGAATTGAGTGTAAAACAGACTGAACGGATGACAATGAGGAACAGTGCCCGGTGGGCTCCGCAGGATGCTTTGCCCTCTGGTGTGGCGCGAAAAGAGACGAGGCAACATGGGCATCCTGGCTTGACCAATGGCTCTGAATCGACCTGCATCATCAGCGGCCACGGATGCCGTCTCGACGAGTCGGCATCCTGACGATGCCACCACACAACGATAGTTGATAGTCTCGTCTGCCGTCTCCAAAATGGCGGCGGACATTTCTGTGTCATGGACCGCCGTTACTCACCTTTTCAACTTGTGAACATCCAACTTATCAGGTGCTTCAGCTCAGCATTGCGCCCTTTCCGGTGTGGTCAGGCAGATAGACCCGGCACGCTTCCATTCCTGAGATCTGGCGAAAGCAACAGAGACCGATCCACACAAAAAGGACAGCAACACCGCATCAGGACGATCACGACGCTGATGTTCGTACCATTGCTTGCGGCCGTCACTTGCCGAAGCGCTCACTCAGAAACGATCCCGAACTTCACCAAAGGAGACAAACCGGGGAAGCAGGAGTGGTATCTGCACCTTCACGGCGCGGTGGGGCATGTTTACAGCAAAACCCACCTTTCCCGCCAAATCTATATCACGAAAGTGCCCGGAGATTCCCAGGCGCGAGAGATGCTGCGGCCGGGAGATGTCATCCTCGGCATCAGTGGCAAGCCCTTTTCCGAAGATGCGCTCTGGACTTTGCGCAATGCCTGTCACGCAGCCCGTGAAGCTGTGCCCGCTGGCACGATTTCCTTTCTCCGCTGGCGGAACGGCAAGGTGACTTCGCAATCCATCAGTATGGGGCCTCGGCCAGGGCCTGATCTGACGAAGCATCCCACCATCGATCGCAAGCGGACCTACAATCTCGGTGCGACCGGGCTTCGGGGCTGGATTTACACGAAGCCGGCCAATTTTTTAGCCAGCGCTCAGGGACGCACGACGACCTCCAGCCGGCAGATTCTGGTCACGCATGTCGGCAAGGATTCCCCCGCGGATGGTGTGATGCGAGTCGACGACGTGATCCTCGGAGTGAACGGCGAGCTCTTCAGCGACGACGCTCGGCAGAGCCTGGCCCGGGCGATTACCGACGCGGAGAAAGAAGAAAACAAGGGCATCCTGAAACTGAGGATCTGGCGCGTCGATCCACTCACCCCTGCCCAGAAGAAGGCGATTCTTGAAGAGGCGGAGGAAGAGTCAGCGGAACGCGCCCTCGACGAGGCCGAAGACCTGGACGCGGATGCAGAGGAAGCGCCTCTGATCGTTACTGAGCTCATGAAGGAGCAGAAGGCAAGGGAAGAGAAAGAACTGCTTTGGAAGAAGTCCTGGAAACTGGGCAAGACGATGGACGTCGAGCTGAAGCTGGAAGTCATGGGCACTTACAGCGAGACCGCTCCCTGGAACTGTCCGAAGTCGGAAAAAATTCTGTCTGCAGCCTGCAAGGCGTTGGAGAAAGAGCCGCTGCAGGAAAACCTCTGGGGCGCGGTCAACGCCCTCGCACTGATGGCGACTGGTAAGCCCGAGTATTTGCCGCGGGTGCGAGAGTTTGCCCGGAAGATCGGGCCGCCCACACTCAAGCTTCCAAGACTGGCCATGGGCTCGTGGGAGACGGGATACCGGGGCATCTTTCTCTGCGAGTACTACCTCCTCACCGGCGACAAAGAAGTCCTGCATGCCGTGCGTCAATACACCGGCGCACTGGCCAGAGGGCAGAGCCTGTATGGAACGTTTGGACACGGCTTCTCTCTTCTCACTGCCGATGGAAAGCTCCACGGTTCGATACCGCCTTACGGCCCGGTCAACGCGGCCGGGCTGACAGCCAATCTGGCGATCGCCCTTGGCCAGAAGTGCGGCCTGGATGATCCAGAGATCGATCCCGCAGTCGAAAGAGCGTCGAACTTTTTCGGCTACTACGTGGGCAAGGGCTCGATCCCCTATGGCGAGCACAAGCCGTGGCCCTATCACGAAAACAACGGCAAGAACGCCATGTCCGCCCTGCTGTTTGGTGTCCAGGGCAATCGGATTCTTGAAACAAAGTTTTGGGCGAGGATGGTCACCGCTTCGTACAAGAATCGGGAATACGGCCACACGGGCCAGGGCTTCAGTTATCTGTGGGGCGCGCTCGGCGCCAATGCCGGCGGCCCGCTGGCGACTGCGGCATTCCTGAAAGAGGCCCTCTGGCATCTTGACCTCGTTCGGCGTTGCGATGGCTCTTTCACCTACGACGGTGGTGAACAATATGGCGGCGGAAAGACCGACGACAACACCTACTACGGCAAGAGCGGCTACTATGGCCTGAGCCCGAACGCCTGTTACGTGCTGACCTATTCCCTGCCTCTCAAAAAGCTCCTCATCACCGGCAGAGATGCGAACCAGGGCAACTGGCTCAATAAACAGGAAGTCGCCGAAGCGGTCACGTCCGCACGCTTCGACCTTGAACGCAAGTCGATGAACCCGGATCAACTGATCGTCACGATGGCAGACTGGTCACCCATCGTCCGGGCCTGGGCGGCCGACGAGCTCGCAAAACGACTTGAAGTAAAAACGATGGTTACCCGGTTGCTCGCGCTTGCCGAGGGTAAAGATGCGCGCGTGGCCCAGGGCGCCTGCGAAACGCTCGGTCATATCAAAGACCCGAAGGCCATTCCCGCCTTCATCCGACTGCTCTCTCACGAAGACCGCTGGCTGCGGTTCAAAGCCGCCGAGGCGATCAGAAAATTGGGCGACGCAGCGAAGCCGTTCATCTCCGACATCCTCAAAGCGGTGGTCGAAACCGCGGAGCCGTCCCACCCGATCATCTGGGACGATCCTATTCAGTTGGCCCACGGCCAGCTTGCCAAGACACTGTTTACCGGCCCACTGATGGACGAAGTGAAAGAGGCCGATCCCAAACTGCTCTACCCGGCGATCCGGGCGGTAGCCAACAACGCAGACGGTATGGCCCGCGCCCAGCTCCGTGGTTTCTTTGAACGCAAACTGACGGTCGAAGACGTCCAGGCCCTGGGTACTGAAATTTTGGAAGCCGTCAAGACGATGAGCCCGGCAGACATGATGTACTCGAACGAAATCCGCATGGGCGCTTTCAAGGTCTTGACCAAGTATCGCTTCATCGAGGGTGTCGAAGCCGGCGTCCTGTTCGCCAAAACCCAGCTCGGACACGGCAGCGAACGACGGACAGGCGAAATCATGAAGGAGATCGTCCCCTACGGAAACGCGGCCCGCTCAGCCATTCCAGGATTGAGAGAGTTGATTGCCGACTTCAACGATCAGGTGAAGAACAGAAGATTTCCTGGTGGGGAGCTCAACGCTCGCCGAGTCCGCGCCGTCGAAGAAGCCATTGAAGCTATTGAGGCGGCAAAAGGTCATCCAAAGCTCAGGAGTATCAAGGGTGGAAAGGAACCGCGGGATTAGTTCGTGTAACGGATTCATATCTTCCTGACACACTTATCAGCCATATCACTACATGGTCTATTGGAGAGCCACAGCGAAGATGTACATGTTGAGCCCCGTGGGATTTATGTTGTGTGCAAATTTCTGGTGGTCGGGAATCGGGTATGCAGAGAAAGCCGATCCCGCGGACACCTGCGAATTCGGCGTCGTGGAAGAGGCGAAGAAGTTCGGCTGGGCGCCGCTGCCTGGTGCTGTGCTCAGGTTGGCAACTCCGGGAAAGATCGGGCGTTCCGCTCTGAAGGTTGAATCTGGCCCCAAACCACAGCTCTACATGGGGGCTGGCCTGACACACAACATCGATCTCGCCGGCGCCGGCTCCGAAGACCGGATCATCCTCTACGTAAAGCAGAACTTTGGAGAAAGCATCTGCATTAACATCCGCACAAAGAATGGAAACGTGTATCGCTACGCCAGATTGAAGCCGGAACAATGGACGCGCGTCGAACTGGATTTGGACATCTCAAGCTGGACTCAAAGCAAGAAACCGAATGCCAAAGACTGGTCGAACGCAGACTACCTGCACATCTACAGCCGCGGTTTTGATAAAGCTGGAGAAACGCTGTTACTGGACGGCTTCGCGGTATTCGTGAAAGGGAAGCCGGTGATTACGAGAAAGTAGTTGCGAAGAATTTAGTGGTGCGCTCACTCCGTGAGCGCGAAATCTACTCACGGCGTGAGTAGACCACCTTTCGGCAATCCATCCTTAAACGCCCACCCAATGCGCTTACATTCGATCATCCTCTTTCTGACCTTTGCCTTCTCATTCCTCGGCATCACCAGCGCCGAAGAGGCAAACGAGACCAACCAGGCCTGGCGACTGGAAAACACCCACGCCTCCTGGAGCATCTCGAAAGCCACGGGACAGATTCTCGGCGGATGGAATGCAAAGACTGGCGAGCGTTACCTCAGATTCATCGAAGGGGGCTACCACCTGGAAGACCGCAAGTCGCTCGTCACTGGCCGTGAAAGCTCGGACAAGGTTCTTCATGTAAAGTTCGATGAAGCGAATCAGCGCATCGAATTGGCCTGCACAAATTCGACACTCCCTGATCTGTCTATCCGAAAGCGGTACTGGCTCGACGGCAACAAGCTTTACCATCGCGTGGCGTTTCGGACGAAGAGCCAGCGGCTTCAGTTCATCACCTGCAATGTTCAGGTGGCATTCGTGCCCACTTATCGGAAAGGCAGCTTCTACATGGGCGGCGCCGACGGTGGCGGGCCTCTTGTGCCTGCGCCCGCCATTGATAAGTGGGCCAAGATGCTTCAGTACAAGAGTACCACCAAAGGGATGGTGCTCAGTCAGCCGAAGAAGGGTTACAGCTTCGCCCACGTCCGCACCCGGCTCGACGATCAGTTTGTCTGGCCGTGGTTCACCGGCGCCATCGCCTCTTACGTCGAGCGAATGAACGTGATGCACTACACGCCGGACGGATGGGACATGTCACTGGGCACGTCGAAACTTTCTGCGGAACAGGAAACTTCCTTCGAGCAGTTCCTCAGCATCTTCGATGGTGACTGGCAGACCTTCCTGCGACGCGAGTATCCCGCGCTTCCCGCAGTCAAAAAAGCCCTCCATGAAATCCCGCCTGTCCCGGAATGGGTCAACGACGTCAAGATCTACACCGGCTCGGACATGCAGCGTTTGCGCCAGATGGTCGAGATGACCGATGAGGGGACGATCATGGTGATGATCTCGCTGGCAGGAAGCTGGTCGGATTACTACGTCGAGCGGGGCATGAGTGGTGGTTACGGCGGCTGGGTCACCGGTCCGGAACTGCGGGACTGGATTCAGCGAATCAGGGCCCTCTCGCCACGCATCAAAGTCGGCCTCTACATGTGGGTGCTTTCCACCACCGACCAGACTCGCATCTACAAGGAACATCCGGAGTGGTTCAGATACGGCAACAAGGACGGCCAGCCGCTGAGCACCTTCCCCGGTTTCTGGAACAACTTCGCTCATCTGCTGTCCATCAGGGATTGCTATCAGGAGCTTCTCTCGCAGTTCGACCACGTGCTCAGCTACCTGGGCACGGATTACATCTACCTCGACGATCCCAAAGCCATCAACATGATCGACTGGCGTTCGGGCGAGTTCACACGGGATGATCTGTCCTTCAAGTTCTTCCGCGACCTAAAGCGGCTGGTCGCCCGGCACGGGCCGGACAAGGTGCTCTTCTTCAACAATCGCGGCAACCCATACGCGGACATCAATTTCATCGAAGCTCGTGCGCAACTTCGGGCAAATTACTGGCGTCGTTTCACCGGCATCGGCGCGGTGTGTCAGGAGTTCGTTTCGGCCACACGTCCGAACGCGAGAATCATCCCGCTCTACTACACCACGCCGCTCCGGCGGGAATACATGAATCGCGTGCTCGCGCTCGGCTGGATTCCTTCACTGACTTACACCGATGTGATTGCCAGCCGGCCATACTTTCAAGCCGCCTACGAAGTGGGCAACTGCGCGCCCATCGCCGCACGCTACAGCCCGGACTGGAAGCGAGATGCGCAGACGAAAGTGGAGTCCTACGCGGTGAAACGCCACGGCGACAATGGCGCACTCCTTTCCTTTATCAATCATGCGGACGCCAAAGAGGACGTGTCCATCCGCATCGATCTCGGAAGCCTTGGCCTCGACGAGGCCGAACGAATCTTCGTCTGGAAGTACGTAATCGAGAACGCGCTCGAGCATGGCGGCACGGTGACCGAATCCTGGTCAAGAAAAGTCTATGCCCGCACGGGCTGGCAGCTCGACCGCGTGAGCCGGCGAGAATTGCTTTACGCCGGCCCGCATCAGAAGGAACTCAGATTCAACATCAAAACGGAGCCGCTCCTCCTTAACCAGCTCTATGTGACGACCCAACCAGCGGCGATTTATTCCGAGAATTATCTCCCTGCCAATTACCTCTTTGGTCAGAAAGTAAAGGTCAAGCTGAAGGCGAGCGCTGATTGGTACAAACGCACCATCGAAATCCAGATCGACTCGCAGCGCGAACATGCTGAAGTCGTGCTTTTCCTGCCTGTGACGACCCATGACCTCAAAATCAATGTCGACGGAGTGCGCGCGCCTGTGACCCTGGTCTGTGAAGGCGAGGACATCTTGCCCGTGGTCAGGGTGAGCAAAGGCCGTCACCATTTGTCGATTGCCTATGAGAAAAAGGCAGTGGCGCACCCGGTCACTGTCAAGGAGTTCAGCGCAATGGAATCCTTGAGAGGGATCACCATCAACCTGCCCGGCTATGAGCAAGCATTCATCACGATCCGGAAGAAAGAGAATGTGATGTTCAATCGCATGATCACAAAACAGGACGACCGATGGATTCTCCCCAACGCGTCCGCACTCGACGACGCCTCGACCTGTACTGCAGAGCTCCGAGCCGTGGTTGACGAGCAAGGCGTCATCCGACCAGTTAAAGACACCCGCGCTTCTTTTGAATTGGCCGCCACGCTGCCAGACATTGGCGCACAACCGCGCAGACCAACCTACATCCCGGAGCGACGAGAACTCAAGGATGTGAACCGCAAGATCAAGGGCCTGGAAATTCTACATTCCGGTACGCACACCACGGCCACCATTCTGGGCGAAGGGCAGCCAGAAATGGAAAGCCTGGTGGCCGAAACAGATCCGGACGCGCTCACCATCGAAGCCGGGACGACCCGAGCGCTGCTGCAGGGGCAGAGAGGTGGGCTCGGCGCGGCCTTCGCCGGACTCGAGTTTAAGAATCTTCAGAAAGTGAGAGTTAAACTCAGCAACACTTTTCATAACGCCTTCCACATGCGCGGCCCGGAACACCACGCCCATAACAAGCCGAGCACCAGAGAGTTTGCCGGCATCATCATCGACTACCACACACCGGACGGATACTCGCACCGGGCCCGCCTGGCTTTAGTGATGCACGGGGCCTGCAACTCGCGCTACCCGAGGTTCGGACGCTCGGAGGAGGCCGATGTAACTCGCAAACTGGGCAAGTCTCTGATCGAGTCTCCAGAGAAGACCTTCTCCCTCGACCTCCGGCAGCACGCACCTAAGGGCTGGGACGGCCAGGTCTGGTTCAGTGTCGGCACGGACGTGATCGCTCCCAACCGTCGACTGAAACTTGAAATACTCGCAGCCAACGACGCCGTGACCGGTCCGTTCCTGGAAGGCACGGATCCCAAGGCGTTTCTGATCGCTTACAACAAGCCCCGCATCCTGCGCGTCCCGCGCTCGCCCGGCGGCATCATCACCGACGGCTCACCCGATGAAGAGATGTGGCGCGGCGCGGCCATCACCGATCAGTTCTTCCTTTACGCGGGCAAAGGCGTTTCAAAAGCGCAGACCACGGCCATGGCGCTCTACGACGACAAGAATCTGTATGTCGCCTTCACCTGCCTCGAGCCCGATCGAAAAAAGCCATTTATCATCGGGGGCGCCCCCTGGAACGACGACGTAGTGGAAGTCTGGATCGACGCCAACAAGGACCGCAAGACCTACCGGCAGGTCATCCTCAACGCGATCAACGAGAAGCTCGAATACGGCGAGGCCGGCCGTACGAACATCGGCGCCAAGGCCGCAACGCACATCGTCGAAAACTACGGCTGGTCAGTCGAGATGAGAATCCCCTTCAAAGGTCTCGGCGTGAAACCGCCGAAAAAGGGCGATACCTGGCGCATCAGCCTCTGCCGCGGCCGTCCACCGGGCAAGAAAATCCCTTCCCACGAGCTCATCGTCTGGGCACCCCTGAGAAACGGAGGCTTCCGAGACCTGGAGAATTTTGGCACAGTGATCTTTCAGTAAGAAAGATAAGATCAGAGGCAAGATTAAAAGCAGGAAACGTCCAAGCGCGCCGTTCAGAAAGTCCTGCAAAAGGACGTCCCGGTCGCCGTGCTGCTTCAGAACACCAACTTCATCCCATCATAGGCGAGCGTGATGCCCTTTTTCGAAAGGCTTGTGGCGATCTCATCATAGGGCTCGACATTGCCAGTACTGATATGGGAGGCAACGATGACGGTGTTCCCTGTGATACAGCCAGCCTCTCGGAGCTCGGAGATCGTTTCGTCGAGCATCTTCCAGTTGAGGTGACCGGACC
>JASLXP010001130.1 GCA_030740295.1 Planctomycetota bacterium | reverse complement strand
GGGCGTCTCGCCCGTGGAGGATCGTAAGTCCTTTGACCACGGGCGAGACGCCCATGCCACGATGGTGAAAGCAATGCCAAAACCGCTTAAGTCAGCGCCATTCGAATCTGATCCATGCTTTAGTTTTCTTTTCTGGCGATGATGCGAACGATGTTGAATTGGATAGTCCATCGGTCGCCCCCTTCTTGCTGCAGACACGACAGGTCTTCGGCCTGCTGCCGAATGATGAGTGCCCTCTGATCTGCCGATACGGTTTTCGTGAAGGGCCACGTGATCATGGTTTCTGTCGTCATACCATTGGCGAGAAGCTCAGCCATGATCACATCTGGCTTGAGATACGTCCTTCGGTGTGAGTCATCCATCAGCATGTCGATTTCGCTAATGAGGGAACCGAGTGATTCGTCTCCAACGTTGGCGGGCCCTTCGAGCAGAGCCAAGCCCCTCGGTCTGAGAACTCGAGCTATTTCCCTGATCACATCATCGGCGGATGCGACGTGATGCAGGACATTTCGCATCAAGACGCGATCTGCATTGGCATTCTCGAAGGGGAGCTTGTCGGCCGGAGCAATGCTCACTCGCAGATTGTCCAGCCCTGCCTCAGACGCCCGTCTCCTGCATTCTGTGACCGCGGTGCCAAGGGCATCGAATGCCCAGACTCTGCAATCAGGAAACTCGGCGGCTGCTGCAACGGAGAATGCACCGTTGCCACAACCAATATCCAGAAGAACATCCGCTGTCTCGAGTCTGAGCAGTTCCGTCACCTCGCTGACCTGCTCCTCTCTCTGGTACCGGGCCGCATAGCCCGTGGAGTGGGTCCAGCCGTCAGGAATGTATGCGCTTTCAGTGGTCATCTCTCGAAGCAGAACAGTGCCACGGATTGGATTCAATTGAGTGAACGAGCAATTCACCTCGAAGCTGCCAGCCTGCTGCTGCCATCAAGCGCGAAGACGGCCCATGAACAGTCCATTGGTGTTGTTGTCATCATCGAAATGAAAAACACCTTCTGGGCATCCGTCGGGTCTACCACGATAGAGACGGTGATTTGTTGCTGTTGCTTCGGGTGGCGTTGATGTTGTTGCCGGGAACCACATTCAGCCCACCGGTAGACTGTGCGGACAACCCGGTGAAACAACATAGCAGAGAGCAAAGGGTCAAGCACTTTAGCGAGTCACTCATCTCCAGAGCCCTGCCGATCTCAGAGCTGGTATGAGAGATTCAAGAATGCATAAAAGCTCCCAGAATCACTGGTGAGACCTGGCCCGGCTGAGAATTCGATGCCGAAGTTCTTCCATGGAAACCAGCGGGTACCGATCATGATCCCAAGAGGCGGACCATCCAGCCCGTCCAGATTCCCATTGGTATCTCGATAAGGATTCAAGTACGTGTAAGCCTGCGCTCCCACCGACAATTGGTTCTCTTTGACCTCGAACATATACGCGGCCCCCACTAAGACTGTGTCCGTCAGATCCACGTTTGCCTGGGGCCTAAAGCTGTTATGGCTGCCGTAGGCAATGTAATCGAGATTGAGATGCAGGACCCCGTAAGAACTCTCCTCGGTGTAAAGCACGCCCAGCGAGACATCAACGCCGCCGCTCGAGTGCAGATCACGCTCATCAGCGAGAGGGATCTTGATCTTGGAGCGAAGCGAAAACCCCGTCCCGGGTTGTTTCCCGCCCCACACCTGGAATTTGGCCTCCAAGACAGGGTCGCTCATTTCATTGCCAGGATCAGTTGAATTGCTGCCCGAGGTTACGTCGAACAACGCTTCGCCTTCGATAATGCCGACGATGCTGTCGGTGGAGGTGTACGGGACATGGATTCCAATATCCAGAAAATCTGCAACCCCGTACGACAGGTGCGCGCTGAACTCAAGAACGGAATTGTCCATGGTGAAACGAGAGTTCCCGTTCGTATCGCCAAAATCATTCAGCACATAGTCGAGTCCCAATTCAGCCTTGAATGTCTTTTTTCCCAAGGCGATGGCACTCTCCATCCCGGGCACAAGTAACAGGCCGTTGAGGCCATCATTTCCCCCCGTGCGGAAAGGTGCCAGCAGGCTGTCTTTGTTAGGCGCCTGGGCAAAACTATGGTTGAGGCCCGGCCCCATGACAAGAATGATGATGAAAGCCGCACAGCCGCTACGCCCCGGGATACACATACGATGCCTCCTCAATCAGAAGTCATTTCCTTGGATTACTTCGCCTGTACACTCTGGAATAATCAGAGCTTTGATCAATGTAAGGATGGAATCCAGAATAGATACCGGATTTTTCCTTAAGTCTCAATATGCAGTCCGAAACCTAAACCGCACAGTTCCTTCGTGGCAGAGCGATGAAAAACTTGATGATTGTTTCTGCGTTCTGTCACTGGTCCGGCTGGTAGCTTCCACGGGCCTCACTCGATTGGAATCAGAACGATGTTTCGATACTCGCCCGAACCGGCCGGAAAAGCGATTTTGCCTTCCGCAGCAGGAGGCGTGGCGTTGGTGGAAACGCCATTGATCTTGTAGGTGACCTTCCCGCCAATGACGCTGACTTCGTGCGCGCTCCATCCCTTGACGGTTTTGAAAGTGCTGTCGGCAGCGCTGTCGTCTTTCTGGAACCGCAGGACGAATTGCTCGCTCGAGTTTGCCGGGCTGGCCGTCCCCTCTCCGGCTGCGGATTTCAAATTGCCGCTGATTCTGATCTCTTGATTCTTAGCGCGGCGTCTGCGGCTCACGGCCGGGCCTTTATTGGCAACGACACTGAACGCCTGCTTCGCTGCAGCGCTTGAAAACGTCCAGCCTTCAAGGTTGTTACTGATTAGCCGTTTTGCTTCGCCGTAGTTTTCGGTGAGCTCTTTGAATTCGATGTCCTTGAAATCGACCGTCATCGGTGAGCCGCCGTGCACTTGAAGCGCAAGCACGCCTTGCAAGCATCGCTTTGCTTTTTCGTAATCGATGAGCTCGACGGTCTGGTAGCCGTTGAGGTAGTGGATGACGTGATTGCCTCGACAGATGAAGTGGTACGCATTCCATTTCTTGTCAGTGTGATAAGGCGCTTTCTTGATTGCATCCAGATCGGCGACCTCGCCCACGATCAGCTTTCTTGTGTCTGAGGCGATCTCCATAAAGTCACCGACATCCACGAGCCAGCCGCGGCCGCTTTCGTGGTAGAGGAAACCTGTCTTACCGAGGAGGTTCTGCACTTCGGCCTGGTACCCGCTGACCACCCACTTCTTTGTCTCCCTGCTGCGATATTGAACGCCGGAATTGTTCCCCCCGTGAATGCGATACTTCAGCTTGAGCTCAAAGTTCTTGATCTTGCTCTCGCGCCAAATGATGAAGGTGTTGCGCCTGGCTCGGATTTTTGTGGAATCTCCACGGATGACTCCTTCAACAACTGACCAGTGATTCGGGTCACCATCCCAGCCGGTGAGATCCGTGCCATTGAAGATTGATCTGAATCCGTCTTCCGCCTGGAGAGGGAGAGTGAGGAGAGCCGCCGCGATGATGAAATGCAGAGGTCTGCAGAGCATAGAATCCTCCATTGTAATGACTGTTTGATAGGGTTGGCGCCTGACGCTGAAATCAGAGGAGACAGATTAATTGTCCAATTCGGGTTGGCAATATGCGTATGCCCGGTTTAGGGCCATCACGCGGTATGGGTGGATATGAGTGAGTGGGGCTCAGAAGCAGAGCAACCCGACCCCACAACAAGGTGAAGGCCGGGCGCTCCCTTGGGTGCCGGGACCCAGTTCAAAGGTAAGGTGTAACGACTTCCCTGAAATCTGTAAACGTGAAAGGCTTCCGAAGAACAGTTTCTGCACCCATCGACCGCGCTTCAATCAACAAATCGCATCTGAGAGTGCCGGAGCAGATGATGGACTTGAGAGGGTTTGCCCTGACCCTGGCTTCACGGACCACATCCAGTCCAGACCCGTCGGGCAGATCCAAATCTGAAATGATCAGCGATGGCCGCGCGCCAGCCTGGAGCAACTCCACTGCCTCATCGGCACGACTGACAATCGCTACGTCCTGGTGTCCCATTGAACGTAACAGTTCGATATGGAGTTTCAGAACCTTCGGATTATCTTCCAATCAGACATTCACCCATCTCATGAATTCTCATCGCAAAGGCCTGCGGTCCAGCGTCGCGGAAGGGCCAGCGCCACAGCACCCACATCTCAATACTCCGCACCCATCAGGAAACTGACAATGGAGGGAGCACGTGAGCGTCGAACGGATTGGATGAGATGGATACTCGGCGCTGTGGCTGTGTTCGTCACTTGCCTGGTGGTCTTCTTCGCATGGCATTACGATCGATATCTATGCCGGCAGTTTGATGCCGTTGCCAGGATGCTTGGCGCGGAGCGGATGTACCTGCTTGGCGGGCAGGTTTACGAAACAACAGTCGATCAGAAAGGCCCTCTCTGGACGAACATCTACTACGTCACCTATCTGTTGGGCGGGAATAGAGAAGCTGCCTGGAGTTGGTTAGGCGCCGTCATACTTTTTACTAACTCGGTCGTAGCTTTCTCAATTTATTGCATCACGCCGCGGCGCGTATTGGCTCATGTTCGAGCCCTGAGGATAGGCGCCTGTCTCGCAATATTCTATTACCTGAGTGCAAGCGAAGAGGAGTGGGCATTTCTGTTCTACTCCCGCAATATGACCAGTGCGATGATTGCGGTCAGTTTCGCACTTATATGGTGGGGAGTCCGTATTCAGAAATACAGAATACACGCATTCGTGCTGGCGGGGCTCACGATGGGCCAGGTAGTTTCAATCATGCCAACGTCGGGAGTTACGTTTGCGCTTATGTGCATTCTTGCTGCGGCCTGCTGTTTGAAACCCGGCAACTCCTGGGCGGTGTCTCTTAGAGAAAGTAAGCAGGAACTCCTGCAAAGCCTCGGTGTTCTGATTCTCGCTTGGTCCGTTTCGTTCCTTTTCGTCTTTGTATATTACTGGCTTACAGGCAATTTCTCGCGTTTCTGGTCTTACTGGTACCGATACAACCTCTTCTATACGGATGTGTCTGGGCAGAATCCTCTCCAGATTTTGATGAAGCTCTTTTCTGACTTGAGAGGGTTCTTTTTCAGACACTATTTGTTCACTGCAGTTCTGATCGGCTACATATTGCTGCTTATCGTTAAGTTCAGAGGCGCCTCGAGAACGGAACAGCTATTCATGACAGGAAACTTGATATGGCTTACAGGTGAAGCCATTTCCATGGGGCTTGGGCAACGATTTTTTGATCACTACGAAGTTCTCCTCGTCATCCCGCTCTGCCAGATGGCCGTGGTCGTGCTCACGTTTATAGGTGACAGGATAAACCAGAAGCACTTTTGCACTTTCACAGCAGTTGCGATACCTGTTTTCTGCCTTTGGTATAGCTGCTCGGCAATGCTCGCCATCGGTCACAGTCTGAGCCCGTTCGGCAACCCTGAGCAGACACGTAAGTTCTATACCGGCCCGGACTCACAGCCGCTACTTCTTGCTGGCAAAGCCGCTGTGGATCTTCTTACAGAAGAGGACGAATTCATTTACGCGTGGATGAGAGAGCCACAATTAGTTGCTTTCTTTGAGCGCCCCTGTGCATCCCGGTATATCGAATGTCGCTGGCTTTCAGGGACGTTAACCTGGGCCGGAAAATGGGACAGAAAGTTCCTGTTGGATGGTGTCTGGCAAAACTGGTCCGAGGATTTAGCGCGTTCAAAGCCTCGGATCATCATCCATGATTTCAGCGATGCGATTCCTGAAGGAAGTTCATTGGAGAAGGTAATTGACGCAGATTACGAATTAGTTGTTTCTCACCCCGGTTACCGAGTTTATTCACGTCAGGGGATGCTGGAAGCTCTTTTAAGGAAGCTGCAGACAGAGTCATTTCAAGATTGGTCGTCGGTCCCGAGGACAAAGGTGAAGATTGAAGATTCCGGAGTGTTTGTGCTGCAGGGAGAAATTGAGCTCAGCGATTTCAGCGAGTACGAAATCCTCATCAACGATCGAGAGTCCAGAGAGCCAATCGCTGCATTTAAACTGACCGGGTTGAAGGAAGTACTCAGTTCCCGTTGGAGCCACGGCCGTTATCTGAAGGCGTTGCGTGCAGCCACAGACAGAGCGGCTGGAAAGTACCCATTCATGCTGGTCGTCCGGAATGCCAGCGCTTCGCTGCTGTTGGATGGCAGGTACATCGGGGGCGTCCCGGTTGTTCGGGGTGAAATGAATCTGATGCTACAATCCAACGGCGACCGAGGGCTAAGCAATTTGACCTTTTGGGCCGGCACGCCTTTGCCAGAGTAAGACCGTCTGAATTAGTACTTTTCAACATGGCAGACGAAGACAAAAAGAAAGTTGATCGCCGTAATTTCTTCCGCTCCATGCTCGGCCACGACTACGAGGCTGAGGATGACGAGGGCAAGGTAGAGAAAGTTGTAGTCGACGAAAGTGACAACAACCTCAGCAAGCGCGTTGCGAAGGCGATGAAGGAGGAGGACGAGAAGCCAGACAAAGATGTCGATCGCCGCGGTTTTTTTGAAGACATGCTCCACTCCGTCCTGAGGCCCGCAGCGGACGCGATCGAGAAAAGAATGGACCGCGTTCGGACCAGTTTTACCTCACAGTTCGATCCCCACGAACACCATATCGAGCATGACCACTTGGAAGATCCGGAACGCTATCTCCGGCCTCCCGGCGCCCAGCACGAGCACGTCTTTCTCGAGCAATGCCAGCGCAGCGGCCAGTGCGTGGATGCCTGTCCTGTCGGCGCGATCCAGTTCTTCGAGGGGCACGATGTAAACTTGGCCGGCACGCCCTATATCGTCCCGACCGCAACCCCGTGCGTCGTCTGCGATGGACTCGAATGCATGAATGCATGCCCCAGTGGCGCGTTGCAGATCATTCCGAAAGAAGACGTCAACATGGGCCTGGCGATGGTTTATGAAGACATCTGCCTTCGAGACAGCGGGGAAGAATGCACCGTGTGCGTGGACCATTGTCCTCTGGGCGAAGCAGCGCTGAGAATCGAAGATGAAAGGGTCGAGGTGGAGGCAAATGGCTGCATCGGATGCGGGGTCTGCGAGCACTACTGCCCTACATTACCGAAAAGCATTTTCATCGCGCCCACTTGATGGCAGGCACTTCAGACACCGTTCCTGTCCACGTGCAGGATGAAGGCCATGCTTAACTGTGTGGCCAGCGCGACGTTTTCGAAATCGACTGTTTCGAAAGTATCCGATTCGTGATGGTAGTTTGGCTCTGCGTAGGGATAAGAGCCGATGTTCAGGATGGCATTCGGAAAACCAGCATTAATAAACGAGCCATCGTCGTCCCCGGGCCTTGGCAAATGAGACTTTCCCTGGTGGAGGCCAATTTCATACTTCTCGTTCAGCTCGATCATCCGATCTGCAAGGGCTTCGCCTTCGTCTGTGGTGTAGCGAGTAATGTTGGTTCTTAGCCCCTTGTCTGTGACGGCGGCTGATTTGCCGCTGATGCTGTCGATGTTCAGCACTGCGATCACGTTGAGGCCAGCATTGGCCATGCCCTCCGCTGCAGTGACGCTCGTCCAGGGACGATGCTCTTCATTGCAGTAGAGAAACCAGATGCTCCGGCTGGAATCATGATCAGAGAGAATCCGGGCAATCTCCATGTTACTGACAGTACCGACGCCGTTGTCGTTCGCGCCGGGAGAATCCACCCAGCTCTGAGAATCCTTGTGTGAGACTACGACGGTGATCTCGTCCGGATGCACGCTGCCGGTCTTCTTCGCATAGAGATTGTGTGCCGTATACCAGGGATCATCGGGTTCGGGGCTTGAATACTGGCTCGACTTAGGCTTGAAGATATCACACCGGAATGCCTGGACGTTCACAGGCTCTTTCTCTATCTCGTAGCCGTATGATTCCAGCTTGGAAACAATGAAGTCATCGGCTTCATCGAGAGTGCTTTTACTGTGGCCAGGGAGAGTGTAGTTCAGCTTTCTTACAGGCAGGGGATCTTTGCAGAGATAGAGAAGATTTTCTCTGAGGATCTGTTGGTCGACCTGGGCAATGAGATTTGATGTAGGATCCATGAGCTTTGTGTAGATCGGCAGGGCAGTATTCCAAGGCGTACAGCTACGGCCGGTTCATCTGTTTCCTTACTTTATATGCGACCTCGAGACGGTCGATATTCTTTTTGAATTCAAGATAAGCGAGGTAAAGCGTCTCGAAGTTTTCTCTAGAATCAGGAGCGTTCTTCTTGGCGATCTTAGAGAGAGTCTCTGCCTTGGATTTTGTGGATCTGGCCAGGGCGGAAAGGGTCGCGTCTGAGCTTCCGCTCGCTTCCCTGATTCTCTGCACAGTCCCTTTCTCAAAAACGGCTTTCCACCATTCTGAATAGCTGCCGATGACCAGCCGGCCGAAAAGCTTGGGCTGAGCGAATGCGCCGGAGATATGACGCCACATGGCGTAATAGTTTTCGTCGTTGCGGACGATGTTGATGCCCCATTCGTCGCCGGGCTTCAGTCCTTTTGCGGGATAGACGTATTCGACGGTCCAGCGGTCCCTGTGAACCACTGATCTGAATTCGTGCACGGCCGTAAATCTATCCCAGAGATTCCTGTAATTCCCGGTGTACTGTCCAGCCGCGTTGAAGAGAATCTGATAGTAATTTGACCGGGTCGCGCCTGGGTCAATGAAGAGCTCCAAACCGTAGCGATTTTTGAATCTCCTGATCGGTACAATCTTCTTCTCCGGCTTCCCGAATTCTTCGACAATCGACTGAACTCCCTTTTCAAGTATCCCAATGTCTTCCCAGTGCAGCT
>JASLXP010001129.1 GCA_030740295.1 Planctomycetota bacterium | reverse complement strand
TTGCTTCGACTTGCCTGGCGATGACTTCCGCCAGTGCCTCGGAAAGATCTGTAGCGAGGTAGCAGAGATGCAGATTGTTCGGCTTGCGTTTGCCGTCCTTGCCCTCGGGATAAATCTCAGGATGCTCCTTGCCATAAGCTGCCATGAGCTTGTACATGTTGTGGCTGCCGGTGAATCCCTGCCGACCCGTGCCGCGGCCCTTGTATTTGAAGTCGTTCGTTTTGCTCTGTGCCTCGAGATTCATCATGTGATGCATGGCAAATGCCGGCTCGCGTTTGAGGTCGACGTTGCCAATGCTGATGGTTGGCCTAGAGGGCACATCCTCTTCCGTGTGCGACCACCATCGGCATCCGAGCACCTCTTCGAGAAATCCGTACACCCCATACATCGTGCCAACAGGTGAGCCGCCCGCGATGAACATTCGTCTGCCCACGGTTTGAATGACGAAGCCGTCTTCTTCTTTCAGTTTCAATTCGCCGTCAGCGATACTCCCGACGAAAATGCCGGTGTCGGGCAGTGGCTCTGTCGCGGGGACGACTTTGAAAGTGCCGCCTGTGATTTTCTTGAGATAGGCGCCGAGCTGCGTGGCAGCCTTCTTCTCAAGGGCGTTGTCTGAATAAAAAATCGGGCAGAGAGAACCGCCGTTTTCCGCGATTGGGATCTCTGCAGAAAGTGAGAGCCACAGGGAAGCCGCGAAGATGGCAATGCCGAAGAATGAGCGTTTGGTAACCAATGGCTTTTCGAGCTGAAACAGACGGGGAAGCAGGATTGTGGGAGGTTTCAGCGGCTAAGACAAATCCATTCCTATGAGGCCCACCTCCAACCCCTCCTCTATTCTCAGCTACTTTAGCGAGGACAAAGCGTGGATCTCCACTGGCCTGAAGTCCTATGCCGATCAGAGACAGGAGGATGGCTCTCACGAATCCAAGGACGACTCATACACGGGCCAGAAGACCTCGCCCCACTCACTCGAACGGTCATCCCATTCTTCGCTGTATCGGCGGAGCTCTGTGCGGAGCTCCATTACCTTGTCAGCCTGAGCCGGGTCGTCCGCAAGGTTATTCAGCTCCCAGGGATCGTTTACCAGGTCGAACAACTGGGTCATGTTGTGCCGGCCCTGGACTACGTATTCGACCAGTTTGTATTGGCGGTCTTTCACTGCTCGCTGATTACTTGTGTAGGCGAAATAGAGTGTGTCGCGCACCTTCGCATTCGCGTCGTTCATCGCAGTCACCAGGCTCGTGCCTTCGACACTGTCAGGTTTTTTGGTGCCGGTCAGCTCGCACAAGGTCGGGAAGATGTCGAACAGGTAGGCGTAGGCGTCTGTACGATGACCCTTGGGCACACCGGGTCCAGCGAATATCAGCGGCACGCGGACGCTGTGGTCGTAGCAGCTCTGCTTGCCGAAGAGCCCGTGCTGGCCGACCGCGAGACCATTGTCTCCGGCGAAGACCAGAATGGTGTCGTCGAGGACTCCCTTTTCTTCGAGCGCTTTCAGTACGTCCCCGACCTGCGCGTCGAGGTGGGTGATCATGGCGTAGTATTCCGCGATGTGTCTCCTGGTCTCCGCGGCTGTGCGCGGGAAGCCGGCGAGCTCCTCATCGCGGATGTGCAATGCGCCGTTGTCGAATGGATGCCCTCCGGTGAAGTTCGGTGGAAGTTCGATGTCCTCGGGGTCGTACATATTCAGAAATTCGGCCGGCATGGTACGCGGGTCGTGCGGCGCGAGGAACGAGAGGTATACAAAGAACGGCGCGTCGTCTTCATACGAACGGATAAACTCCGCGGCCGCACGGCCAAGGATGTCCGTCGAGTGTTGGCCTGCGTGAATGTGATCGGCCTGGCGTTCACGGATTTCATTCGAGCCGAACCAGTTGAGCGTCTCCCTGAGCCTCGAGGAGTATTCGCCGGAAGGGTCGTAGTTGTAGGCCGGCATGTTCCAGTGGTCCGCCATCCCACCGAAGAAGATCTCAGCGCCATCACTGAAGCTTCGATGGAATGCCTCTCGACCGTTATGCCACTTGCCGGAACCGTAGGTCCGATATCCCTTTGCACGCAAAGCCTGACCAAGGGTGATGTGATCGTGCGGGATAGATTGTCCTGCTCCCTCAATGTGAAACAGGCTCCGCCCACTGTGCAGCATTGCCCGGCTGGGCATGCATACCGCGCCGCTCGTACCGCAGGGAATGTGCGCGTGAGTGAAGGTTGTGCCCATCTCGACCAGCCGGTCGATATTCGGGGTCTTGATCTGGGAGTGGCCCAGGGCCTGGATGGTGTCAAAGCGTTGGTCGTCGGTGAAGAAGAATACGATGTTCATAGGTGTACGTAATACGTAATGAGTAAGTGTTAACTTGGAGGGCCGGTTTTACTGAGGCCGCGGTTGGCTCCCTGGTCTATGTTCCTGGTTCGTGCTGAGTATCAGGCATATCTGTCTTCAGTCTGGGGTTTATGGTCTGCAGTCTCTTCTTACTCATTACTTATTACTCATTACTCGTTGCCAATGCTAACCGCTGGCATCCTGCTTCCTTCCGGACATCATTGCCGGCCTTATGGATCTGAACCTTTACAAGAAGACGCGAGGCAGGCGCAAGGAATTTCGTGTCAGATTCCAGTTGAAGCAGCGAATCGAGTTTATCGATGGGCTTGGGTTTGGGGCATACAAAGAGATTGTCGGGGGCTGGCGGTTCGAACACTTTGAATTTTTCGTTACGCATCTTCCGCCGGATCATCACGGTCCGCCTGCCGACTTCGTGGTCTGGGTTCATCCCAAAGAGATTGGAATTCCGGCGGAATACTGGAACACATGCCTGCGCAGAATCGCGGCGGCTGATTTCTTTCTGCGCCTCTTTCTCTCGAACCTCGGCGAACAGCCTGCCGGGTGTCGCGGGTCAGGAATCGGCGGCCTCATCGATACTGACCGTCCGGGACAGTCAGTGGAAGAACGTAATGCCTGCTGCTTCGACGACGGTGCGATTGAGTTGCGGCTTAAGGTGGGCCTGCCATCGGCCGGCATGATCATTCTGGGGGACAGAATCTCCGAGATGTTCGAGCTTCTGCAAAGAATTGTCACGGAGACTTTTCTGCCGAAGCAGGAAACGCTTGATGCGCTGAAAATCCACCTGGAGACGGTAGAGCGACAGGAACAACTCCGGTCGGGCCTGAGAGAAAAGAACCTGATCGCGTTCGTTGGTAATGGCTCGGTCTTGCCGCGATCGGGCGGCCGATCGGATGCGCCTCTGCATGCGGAACACTTGCGCAGTTTTGAATCACCGGAAGCGATGGCCGTCGAGCTGGAAACACCGGAGCACGGCGCCGTGCAGGGACTCGGTATTCCGCGGGGTGTCACTGTCGTCACCGGTGGGCCCTATCACGGAAAATCTACGCTGCTGAGTGCCATTGAAGAGGGCACAAAAAATCATATTCCCGGCGACGGACGTGAGCTGGTCGTGGCCGATCCACTTGCTGTCCGCACGGAGGCGGAGGAGGGACGCATCATCCAGCAGGTCGATCTTTCACCGTTTCTCCACAACCTGCCGTCGCATGTCGATCTGTGTCACTTCAATAGCGAGTATTCGAGCGGCAGCACTTCTCAGGCGGCCAACATAATCGAGGCCCTGAATGCAGGCGCCCGATTGCTCCTCATTGATGAAGACCGGGCAGCTACAAATCTGATGTTCGCGGACGAAGGTATGCGCGAGCTCCTCGAGGCGGATGAGCTCACACTGACCAGTTACCTGGAAAGGGCACGTGAGTTGTTCGAGCAGGAAGGGGTGTCCAGCATCATCGTGGCCGGTTCATCGAGCCGGTATTTCTCTATCGCGGATTCTGTCCTGAAGATGGAGGATTATCGATGCCTGGACGTCACCGCAGAGGCCCGCCAGATCGCTGACAAATGGCATCCCGTGATACCGGCCCCGCCGGAACCGCTCACTTTGTCAAAGCGCGTCCCACGGAAGACGGCGGTGGATCTGTATCGACAGCGGCGTTATGTGGACTGTCAGACGGACGCGAGAGGCTTCGTAGATCTCGATGGCTACGAAGTGGATTTGAGCCGTCTGCCGGCCGTGAAGAAGACAGGTCATCTGACCGCTGCTGCTCTGGCTGCGGCGTACCTGATGAAGGAATCGATGAATGGCAGGATTGCGATATCTGAAATGCTTGACGCTCTGGAGGCGGAACTTAATGAGACCGGGCTGCTGCTGCTCGATCCATTTCGCAAGCACTTCCTGAGCCGGCCCACTCGCTTTCAGATCTGCGCGGCGATCAATCGGCTGCAGGCGCTGGAGTTCGAGCATGTCGACTGAAACTCCGCTGCCATTGCGGAAAGAAAATGGATATCGAGGGATTTGGTCATTTAACGGCTCGGCGCTGTCGGGTGACGAATTCAAATACACACATTACAGCGGCGGCTTTGCGACGGCCTTCGCCAAACACATCCCCATGGCGATCTACGCGGAGGAGGTGAATAAGACCTTCTTCTGTTACGCGGGAACACCGCGGGACGGACAGCAGATCCAGATCATGGTTTCCTTTTTCGATCACACCAATGGTACTTTGCCGAGGCCGACTTTACTGATGGACAAGGGAACCGATGACGCGCATGACAATCCTGTCATCATGCTCGATGACGCCGGTTTTGTGTGGGTCTTCCCCAGCGCGCACGGCAATACGCGGTCGGCCTTTATCTATAGAAGTTGTGCACCCTATGACATCGACGCATTCGAGCTCATTCAAGAGACCAGTTTCTCTTATCCCCAACCGTGGTATCTCGCGGGCCGGGGCTTTCTCTTCCTCCACACGCGATATGAAGATGGCGGCAGGTCGCTTTACTGGATGACCAGCGTTGACGGGCGACGATGGGAAAAGCCGCTGAGGCTTTCGAGAATCGATCTCGGCCATTACCAGGTGAGCTGGAGATGGAAAGACAAAGTTGGCACGGCTTTTAACTATCATCCCACGCAACGACTGCCGAATGACTTTCGACGAACGAATCTCTACTACCTTGAGACCGATGATTTCGGCGAGACATGGAGAAATGCTGATGGGGCTGAGATCGCCGTCCCCCTTGCGGATGTGGTGAATGACGCGCTGGTGCACGATTACGAATCGGAAGAGCTGCGTGTCTACGTGAAGGACTTAAATTTCGATGCCGAAGGCCACCCGGTCATCCTCTACCTGACGAGCAGAGGCGCGCACAGCGGCCCGGAAAATGATCCCCGCGTCTGGATGACTGCCCACTGGTGCGGAAGCCAATGGGAGCGCAGAGAGATCACGCGTTCAGACAACAATTATGACGCGGGCTGTCTTCACGTGGAGGAAGACACCTGGCGAGTGATTGGCCCGACAGAGCCAGGCCCGCAACGCTACAACACCGGGGGAGAGATGGCTTTGTGGATCAGTAACGATCGAGGGGAATCATGGAAGCGCGACCAACTCATCACGGCCGACAGCGAATTCAATCACACATTTGCCTGCCGCCCGGTAAATGCGCATCCGGATTTCCATGCCTTCTGGGCCGATGGCCATGCACGCGAAGTATCCGAATCCAGGCTCTACTTTTGTGACCGCACCGGAAAAAAAGTGTACCGCATGCCTCCGGTCATGTCGCACGATGTGGGAGAGCCGGAGGCAGTCTGATTGCTGGCCAGCTCCAGGGACGAGGCGGTAGTGAGGTGGCGCTGAAGTAACTGGGTTTCATGGGTTACTCCTGCCAATAAGAATGTAGGATACACGGCTCATTACCGTTTCGGCCCACTACTGAAATCCCGAACGAATGTCCAGACCACTGCCGGAACCAACGAATACTCCAGGCAGCGAATTCACCCGGCGAGAACTGCTTGCTGACCTCGGTCCGGGAGTAGCCGCCCTCGGGATGCTTGGGCTTATGCACGGAACGGTTTCCGCTGAAGAGACCGATCTGGGCGCCCTGGCCAAGGAACCGCTCGACTCGATCCGAAAGCACTTCATGCTGGAAAAGAATCTGGCCTACATGAACAACGGTTCACTTGGCCCCTGTCCTGCGTACGTGCTGCAGGAGACGATGAAGGCATGGCGCGAGCTCGAAGCCAACCCGGTGTCGCTTGGTTATGGGCCTTTCATCAAACGGATGGAGGAGGTCAGACGAAAAGCCGCGGCGTTTCTCGGATGTGACTTCAGCGAAATGGCGATTACCAGTTGCACAACGGAATCGATGAACATGGTGGCGCAGGGCATGGACCTCCAACCGGGCGATCACGTGCTGACCACCGACCACGAGCACGCGGGAGGTGCAGAGTGCTGGCGCTATTACGCGAAAAGGCGCGGGGTGATCATCGACAAGGTGAAGCTTCCTCTGCTGCCTGGGGGAGCGGACGAACTCGTCGAACTTTTTCGCAAAGCGATGACTCAGAAGACCAGAGCCATCAGTGTCAGTCACGTGACGTACACGACAGGCTTGCGTCTGCCGGTTAAACAGCTTTCGAAGCTGGCTCTCTCGCAAGGATGCACACTGGTAGTCGACGGCGCGCAGGGACCTGGTGGCCTGCAGGTAGACGTTAAAGATCTGGGTTGCGATACCTATGCCACGAGCGCGCACAAGTGGATGCTTGCCCCAAAGGGGACCGGTCTGCTTTACATCAGGAAGGAAGCTCAGAAACGTATCAGGCCCATGGCCCTCGAAGGTGGATACCGAGTCTATTCCGGCGCGGTGGGTACGAGGAACATTCCTACGATCGTTGGTCTTGGGTTTGCCATGGATTTCTTGAATGCGATTGGCCGCGAGCGCATTGAAGGGCACTCCCTCGCTCTGCGAAAACAGTTGTTTAAAAGCCTCCAGAAAATAGGAGGGATCAAAGTGGTCAGTGTGGAAGCGGATGAGATGTCGTCCCCCCTGGTCAGTGTGGCGCTCCCTGATGGTGTCCGGAATTCGGCGGTCGCGGCTGCCCTGCAATCGAAACACGGTGTGGTGGTGAAAGTGTTGTCGGGGCCCGTGCGAAATGGTCTGAGGGTATCGACGCATGTGTATAACACTCGGGATGATATTGAGAGGTTGTGCGCAGGTTTGAGAGGAGAGATCGGGTAGTTGGTGCTTCTGCCGGACCCAAGGCTATTACATGTCGCCGCTCGCGGCTGCGGAACGGTCCGACGCAAAGGACTTCTCGCTTCGCTCGACCCGTCTTCGCACAATCGCTTCAGTCAGGTCTCCAACCGCTACTGGAGTCCATGTTCATTCATTCTTTTTCGAAGAAACACGGCCGACTCTGCGATGTCCTCCGCACCTTTGGCCGGGTCTTCGCCGTCTTCGATTGATACCCAGCCTTTGAAGCCCGCGCCTTTCAGGATCGAGAAAATCCTGTCGTAATCATTCATGCCCTGTCCCACGACACCGTGTCTGAGGATGCCGGCGTAGCCGGTGAGCGGCTCGGCATCGAGCTTGACCAGGTCTTCGAATGTGCCGCCTTCAAAATAACGATCGCTTGCGTGCATGGTGACCACTCTTTCCTTCACGGCCTCCAGCAGTTCGATCGGGTCTTCGCCTGCGATGATGCAGTTTGAGGGATCGTAGTTCACGCCGAACCAGGGGGATGGGGCGATGCCCTCGAGCAGCTCAAGGAAGACGTCCATCTTTTGGGCAAACTCCGGGGCGGTCCAGAAACTGTCCTTGTAATGGTTCTCGATAATCAGGGTGACCTGGTGCTTGCCTGCGAAATCCAGTAATTCGTGGATGCATTCCTGGACCCAGGCGATTCCATCCTGGTGGCCGACATCCTGCCTGCGCTGGCCGGACAAAACCCGACAGAATTGGGTACCCAGGACTGCGCATGTTTCGATGACTCGCTTCTGGTTCTCTACTTCGTTTCGCCGCTCGGCTTGGCCGGGCTTCGTGAAGTCTGGCGAATAGCACATCATCGGAATGGATCGCCCCTGCGCTTCCACACGTTTCCTCAATCGTTCGAGCTCCGCCTTGTCCTGCCATGGCGTGGCCGGCCAGTAAAACTCAAGGCCGTCGATGTCAAAATCTGCAGACAAGTCAATCCATTGATCGACCGTCATGGTGCGATGCACGCATAGATCCTGGATGAAGCATTTTGGGAACGCCGCGATAGGCATGCGGGGCCTTAATCGAAGGTCGCGTCTTCCGGTTCGCCTTTTTCGAATGCCTCGTCAGGCACCTGAATGGTCTGTGAAACAAAATCCTGCCGGCGTTTCAAGAGCACGGTGTATGGTTCGTCCTCTGGCTTGCCCTGCCGCTCATAAAGAACTCTGGCCCGCCGGTAATGAAAATAGGGCTTTTTGCCTTCCTCGTTGTGAAGTGTGTTTTTTGTGAGCCCGTCCACATAGACCATGACGTCTCTGATCTTGTAACCAATAGGCCCGAACAGGGCGATGCACTTCCTGGTTTTGCCTTTCTTCAGTTTCCCCATCAGCTCGACACGATTATTGAATTCCCTTTCAAGAGTCTTCTCCACCTTGGATTCGAGCACGGGAATCAGTCGGTCTTTATAGGTTCGATTCTCGGCGTCACCGTTCACCACCAACCAGATTTTGAGGAAAAGATACCGGTCTCTGCTGGTGTTGTTGGTGACGTCAAAGAGCAGGTACCAATATGGCTTCTCGCTCTCGAGGGGCAGTTCCATTAACGTCTGCTGGGGCCGCCCATACTTGACTTCGAAGGCCCAGGTAATCTCTTCTTCCTCAGACCATGCCACCGAGGAAAGCATAGCGGCGGCAAATGCCAGGACGGGCAAGAGACGTGAACAGGACCTGTGGCCGCTTGGGTCGGGACGCCCAGTCATCCAATTATCTCCGTTAACAGGGCTGGGCAAGGGGGTGACAACGAAGGTTGTACGGTCAACTGAAAAAGTCTCGATGTTGACACCAAAAGCCCTTAGTCTAAAAGGCGTTAGAGTTGCGCAGGCGGGCTGAAACAGGCCGGGATTATAGAAGGGGCACAGATCAAGTCAAGACGTTTCAATCCGGAGGCACGAAGTCCGAATAAGGTAATGAACTCTCCTGCCTTCGTAGCTTTTCCTGCAGTTGGATCGCCTTTGGATGGGACGGGTTCAGTTCGAGGGCTGACCGAAGCAGGCCACGCGCTTCTTCAGGCTTGGACGCATGAATGAGCTCGACGAGATAGAGAAGATACTTAAGGCGGAGTTTCTTCGAGCCCTGGTCGCCCAGTTCCTCCAGCTTTTGCCGGCACTGGTTTTCAAGTCGCGTGGAAATGGCCGCCACTTCATTCGGCCGGCCGATACGGTGGAGCAGCACCATGCCGACGTAGTTGAGATCCACGTCATCGGGTTTGAACTTCAGCGCCTTCGAATTGTATGCCCGGGCCAGCGAGTAAGACCTCGCCAGGCGGCTGCTTCGCGAGGCGCGAAGCCAGAGCGCGTAGGAGCTCATGTTGAATGGATTCAAACTCAACTGTCGTCTCGCATAACGAAATGCAATGACCTTCAGGCTGCGGCCCAGTGCCCCATCCGGTGTCAATCGTGAAAGCTCATTTGCCAGCGCGGCGAGGTTGTAGTTGAGAGTTCCGTAATCCGGATATTTCTGATTGGCCAGTTCCTGCACTTCCAGAGCGGTCGCGAGGACCTCGTACTTTTCAAGAGGGGTGGTCGCCAGCACTTCAGCCCGGGCGCTCAGAAAAGCGGCCAGATGATTAGCGGCCGGCATGAACGCACGGCCGGCAAACGACATGGACATGGCTTTCTCAAACTCGGCCTGGCATCGATCCGCCAACTTTGTGAGCTTAGAAACAGGCGCGCTCATATGCAGCAGCGCGCGCTTCTGAGCGATTCCGCGGGACAAGTGAAACTGAGCACGAAGAGTATTCAAACCAGCAAGGCCCCAACTGACGGTCAGAAGAAGTCCCAGCCCGCCGACGAAGGATGCCCGCAATACCGGCCCGAATTCCTTCTTCGAACCGGTATCGGTGTTGAGCCCGCCGATCGACAGCAGAAGACCGATGCCGATCCAGAAGACCGCCTGGGCCTCTGTATAAGAGAACGCCACCCCGACCAGAGAGTGTGCCAGCATGGCGAGGAATCCAGCGAACAGGCCCCGGCCGAGAACGCGTTCGGTACGCCTCGAAGTCGTCACAATACGGTAGGACTTGCTCAGGGCTTCAAACCACAGCCAGACCAGAAGGCCCAGACCCAATGGTCCCAGCTCGGTCAATACTTCGAGTGGGTGACAATGCGCGTGGAGCAGGGCCGGAGTGGCCAGCGGATGCGCGTAGGATGCCACCGATCGGAACGTCGGAATCGTGGCGACATAATTCCCCGCGCCAACACCGACCGCGGGGCTTTCCCAGAAAAGTGACCAGGTCGCCTCCCAGAAATGCAACCTGAGCCCTAGAGAGGTGGTCGAAATTGGCCCCTGAAGATCCTTGAGCGTGTAATTGCTGACAAGAGAAGTCGCAAGAACAAAAAGCAAAACAACCGCGGGCAATCCCCAGACAAGATGCCGGCGCTGCCGAGTCGTCAACAGAATGCCAGCCGGCAATACCGCAACCAGGCAAATCAGGGCGGCGACGGACTGCGTGCTTGCGATCACCAGAAGAAAAATGACTGCAGGGACGGTCGGCCCTGCCGGCCTCTTCCAATCTTTCCAGTTCTTTTCCTGCAGGTAACGCCGCCACGCGGCCGAGGCAAATGCAACGGCCACCGCGGCTGGGAGATAGTAAAACGGTCCGGCAACATTCCGATTAGAGAACAGATTCGGCAGCCGCTGCTCATAAGGCTGAGCGTAGACCCAAATGGTGTAGAGCCCTACAGGGCACAGGATGATGCCAATGATCTGCAGACACCGCAGACGACGCCTGGGATCATGCAGGGCGAAGGCCGTCCCAATGGCAAGCGCAACCATCAGGCACTGTTCGGCGAAGCGTTCCAGCGCAAGCGTCATCTGTGACGACCAGACGGTCGTTGCGAGATTCCAGATCAGCCAAGCCACCATGCATCCGGTTAGAGACAGTCCGGCCCGGAAGGGCCTTCTCCGGTAGACGCTGCCTTGAAACATCGCCAGCAGGAACCCTCCGAACAGGAGCATGCCCGCGGTTCGAAACAGAAACGTCTTCAGGTACGCCTTCTCATAGGTGAAGGGGCAATACGCCAACGGCACGAACGCGAGGACCACCAGCCCACCCAGCACCAGCCATCTTTCCATGCGGTCCAGTGTCTGTGTGCTGTCGTTGCTCATGTGGTGAATGAGGTCATGGGCTGAATGGACTCCTTATTGAGCAGAGGATTCACAGGTGTGAGAACTTCGGCTTCAACAACGCCCTCCGTTGCTCAAGGCGTGAAGTCCGTCGTCTTCTTCACAGAGAGCACAAACTCCGACAGCAGCTTCGCACAATTCTGCATGTCCTTCAGCGAGACCATCTCGACCGGGCTGTGCATGTAGCGATTGGGAACGCTCACCAGACCCGTGGCTACACCGGGCCCTGAGACCTGGATCGCATTCGCGTCAGTGCCGGTGGGCCGTGATACGCCGTTAATCTGGAATGGGATGCGTTTTCTTTTTGCCGTGCGTTTCAGAATGTCGAAAACGACAGGATTGATGTTTGGGCCGCGGGCGATTACCGCGCCTTTGTCCAGATTCACTTCGCCGGAGATCTTGGGGTCCATGCCCGGATGGTCGGTCGCAAATGTCACGTCAACTGCGATGCCTATTTGCGGGTCGATGCCGAACGCGCTGGTTTTTGCACCCCGGAGACCGACCTCTTCCTGGACCGTCGAAACGGAGTAAACGGCCGCGGTAAACTTCTTGCCCTTGAGCAGACGCAACGCTTCCATGACCACCCAGGCTCCGGCCTTATCATCGAAGCCAACTGCGGTGGCACGGCCATTTAACGTCTCCACCATTCCAAGCCTGAATGTCACCGGATCTCCGAGCTCGACATATTGCTCGGCTTCCTTCTTCGTCTTCACTCCGATATCTACCCAGAGGTCCTGAAACTTCGGGGCTCGATTTGAATCTCCCTTGAGCAAATGGATCGGCTTGCGAGCCATGACCCCGTGGATAGGGCCGTCCGATCCCCAGACGGTTACGTTCTGCCCGAGCAGCACCATCATGTCGTGCCCGCCGATAGGATTGATGAAAAGGTAGCCTTCTTTGTCGATGTGCTGGACCATGAAACCGATCTGGTCGCAATGCCCGGCAAACATGATCCGCGGCGAGCCCTTCGGATTCATTGAAGCGATCACGTTGCCGTGCAGGTCGGTGGTGACATCATCGGCAAATTTACCGGCCCAATCCCGGACAACCTTCTGAGCTGGCTGCTCGTATCCTGACGGGCTGGGTACTTCCAGCATATTCCTGAGAAAGCTGAGTGAATCTTCGCGCATGTTGGTCTCCTGTTGGTGAACGGCACAGTTGTCAATGCAAGGTTGTGAATCACTGATAGCTTTTGCAGCGTTCGTCGGGTGTCAAACAGGATCTGGTTTGCAGAGTTTCATGTATTTCGTCCGTATTAGTGCAGTCAGTTTTTTCCAGGACGCAAAAAGCAAGGACGGGGAAGACCAACACAAAGGCGAAGAGTACTTGGTAGCGATCATATTCCACTCTACGATTGGGGTCGTGGATCAAGCATTCGTAAGGAACCGGTTACCCGCTTAATAGAAAGACTCGATGTCAGCAAACACTCTGATCATTATGTTGCTGCTCGTCTGTGCCGGGGCAGTCAGTGCGGTCCAACAACTCATTTCATTCAGTTTGCTGTGCGGAGTTTTTGGTACGCTGCCTGGCACGATCTCGGTGTTGTTCGGCGCATTGCTCTGTGCCGGCGCCGCGGGCGCGGCCTGGATCTCGAATATCGCAGACCGGTCCCGTCGTCCCCTCGGGCTGTTCGCGCTGCTGCTGATGGGAGCAGGCGTTTTTTCACTGATGCCTCCTTTCCTGATCACTACCTTTGATCAAGGCCTGATGCAGATGCAGAGGGGATTCGCGCCGGAGTCCCTTGCGCAGGGCATCTTTTCGTTTGGGGTGGCCTTCATGTTTTCGCTGCCGGGGGCCGGCTGTTTCTGTGCATCGCTGGTTGCTGGAATTCAATACTGGCGCAGGAGGGAAGGCCTGGTGCAGGCGGTCAGTGTTGCAGTGTTCTCAGTATGTGTCGGCGCAGCCGCTGGAGTCATCATCGGCCTGCTCTTCGTGCCCGGTTTTCAGCCTCTGTGGGCTGCGGCCAGTGCAGGAGGCGCAGCCGTCCTCATCGCCATCGCTGCCGCAGGCTTTTCTCAGAGTGAAGAAAATGAACCGGCGAATTCAGAGCGCCAGCCGCCTGAAGATGATGAGAATGATCGAGTTCTCTTGCATGGTGCACTCGCGGGAGGCTTCGGCCTGCTGTGCCTGATGCTCCTTGGACGCGTGGTCCTTTACGCTTTAGAGGAAAGCGCGGTCACTGCATCCGCGGTGATGACTGTCGTCCTCGCCGGAATCGGGCTCGGGGGGCTTGGTGCTTCCCTCCTTCGAAGTAGAAGTGATCCTGGTGCAGCACCGGGCATTGCGCTGTTGGGGTTCGCACTCTTAAGCGCGGTGGCTGCTGGCCTCTGCAGTGCGATGTACCACACACTGATGTTCGAAAGACTGCTGATGTCTCAACATGCGGAGCTTTCCAAAGACCTTGTCTGGTATCTTGGGGTCGCCTTCCCGCTTATGGGCCTGCCGGCTGTTGGCCTTGGCATTGCCGTGCCATTGCTTTGCGGGTACGCCTTTGAACGGGGCAGGCCCATGTCTCAGGCCACAGGGGGGATGCTCTCAGCCATTGGCGCGGGCGCGGGCATAGCGCTGATCATGCACTCCACAATCGTTTCCTTTACCGGGCTTCAGAGTGGCGTGGCTGTGCTTGCGTTTGCCACGGCCTGTGTTGGCGTGCTGATCCAGGAAAATAAAAAGACTTTCTTCCTGGCTCTGCTCATCCTGGTCGGGTATGCGGTCTTCCAGCCCCCGTTATTTCCCCAGAAGAGTCACACCGCGGAATCGCGCGTCATCGATTATCTGGAAGGGCCTCAAGGCACATATTCCGTGCTTGGAGACTCTTCAGGCAATGCACGCTCATGGACCATTGATGGTCATTTGGCCGGAGACCTCGCCTGGGCCCCGGCAGAACGCCGCTTCGCGCATCTACCCCTTTCGATCGCCAAGGATCCGAAAGACATCCTCGTGCTGGGCATTGGTGGAGGGGGATGCCTGGATGCGCTGCCCGCGTATCCGGAGGTGAGGCAGGTGCACCTTCTCCTCCCTTTCCCAACGGCGGCTGAGGGCGTGAAGCGATCGCTCGTCCAGAGCCTTTCAAGATTCCATGAGCGAACAGAGGGCAAGGCGCTCCAATTCCGATTCGGCCAGTTGAGGACTTTTCTTCGCACCGAATTACGAAGTTGGGATTTCATCCTCGGCTCCCTGGACTGGGCGCCCGGTCCTGCGGCAAGAATGGACCTGGCCTCTTTACAGACGCTCGGGCTCATCGAGAACAAACTAATGGAGGACGGCCTGTTCTGTCTGGCAGTTCCCTGCGGCATCGCGCCCGATGCACTGCGTTATGTGATTGAAAACTTCTCTGAGTCATTTCCTGAAGGCAAGGTCGCGTTTGTTCAGCCCGACTCGATCCTTTTCATGGGAGGCGGAGATCTTTCAACTTCGCGGGGCAGACTAGAGGAGCGGCTCGCAGATCCGGATTTCCTGGCGGAGTTGAAGGACGCGAACTTCAGGAATGCTGAGGAAATTCTAACCAGCCATATCTGCACGATTCAGGCTCTTCGAAGCAGATTTCCAGAGGAGGGCGTGCGTCCGGATCCTCGACTGCTTAAAGATCTCTTCAGGCAACCGGAGATAGAAGAGTTGGCAGCGAGGAGGAAGGCATCCCTGGAGTTTCTGAGCCTCTCGCTTAAAAAGCCAGTCCCTTCGAAAGCCGCCCGCTCAGAGCAACCAATGATCAAAGCATCCACCGCCATGCGCCACTTGATAAAGGGCCTCATCTACGCACTGGGTGGCGACAGAGAAGCCGCTGAAGCCGAGTTTGATGAGGGACTGGAAGCCAACCCTGAAGATGCACGCCTGCTTTATGCGAAAGCCGGGGGCAGCAAAGCCGTCATCGAATCGGCCACGCTCACGAAACTCGATCAGACCAGAAGGGCAGAACTGTTGAAGACGGCCATCGACCGATCACCGGGTGCGTGGAAGAAACATCTGACCATGGGAGAAGTGGCCATGTCGACGGGCAGGTATGCGCTGGCACTGAAAGAATTTCGCGTTGCTGAGGCTCTCGCGCCGGCAGAGATTCCGGCGATGTTCAGCGTGGCTTTGGCGCTTTCAGAGAATGGCCGCCACCAAGAGGCCGTTGAGAAATATCGGGATGTCCTGGCCATGAGCCCGGAACACGTGGAATCGAAAATCAATCTGAGTTTCTGCCTGGATATCCTGAAGGAATATGATGAAGCAGAAAAGCTGCTGAAAGAAGTCATCAGTGCTGACGCTCAGAACCATCTTGCCCAATACAACCTGGCGAGCCTTCTCAAGCGCCGCAGTCGCATCGATGAAAGCCTGGAGCATTACGGCCTGGCGCTCGAAGCAAAGCCCAATTACGCGGCAGCCATCTACGATTTCGCCATCTTGCTGGATAAGAACGATGAGCTCTACCCAGCCGTCTTGAATTTCAAGAAATTCATTCATCTGATGCCACGCTCGAAGCAGGCCAAAGTGGCGAAGAAAAGAATCGAAGAGATCGGGCGCGCACCATTCAGGCGGTAGTGCGGTAACATCGTAGTAGTGCGGGCGCTCCGCGACCGCTGTTCTCGTCGCGGAGCGACGAGACTACGCAAGTACCTCGTTCACCACTCGTCCGTGCACATCGGTCAGGCGAAAATCCCTGCCCTGGAATTTATAGGTGAACTTGAGATGGTCGATACCCAGCAGATGCAGCATGGTCGCATGAAGATCATGCACGTGGACATTGTCCCTGACGGCAAGGTAGCCCAGGTCATCGGTTGCACCGTAAGTGATGCCTCCCTGTATTCCGCCGCCGGCCAGGAACACCGAGAAGCCGCGAATGTGATGGTCACGGCCTGAGCCCTGCGCCATCGGAGTCCGGCCGAATTCACCACCCCACAGAATCAGGGTGTCTTCGAGCATGCCGCGCTGTTTGAGGTCGCCGATCAGTGCGGCTGTTCCCCGATCGACCAGTTTTGCGGTGACTCTTACTCCGTTCTTGACGCCGCCGTGATGATCCCACCCGCGGTGATAGAGCTGAATGAATCGCACGCCTCTTTCTGCGAGCCGGCGCGCCAGCAGGCAGTTTGCCGCGAAAGTCCCATCCGCTCCCGATGTGCCGTACATATCAAGAACATGCTTCGGCTCGTCTTTGATGTCCATGAGCTCAGGGATGCTGGTCTGCATCCGAAAGGCCATCTCATACTGGCTGATACGCGTGGCCACTTCCGGGTTATCGACCAGGTTCATATGCCGGCGATTCAAGGCCTGCACCGCATCGAACACATCGCGCTGCTGGCCCCTGGTGACGCCTTTCGGGTTGCCGACGTAAAGCACTGGATCGCCCTTGGAATGGAAATGAACTCCCTGAAACCGGCTGGGAAGAAAGCCGCTGTGCCATTGGCGGGATGCAATGGGCTGGCTTTGTCCGCCTCCGACTGACGTCAGAACAACGAAGCCCGGCAGATTCTCCGATTCGCTGCCGAGACCATAGAGAACCCATGCTCCCATGCTCGGCCGCCCTGAGATGGTGGTGCCGGTGTTTATGAATGTGTGGGCGGGGTCGTGATTGATCGCCTCGGTCTGCATGGAATTGATGATGCAGATGTCGTCAGCCGCGCCCTGAATATACGGAAAAGCGTCGCAGATCTGTTGACCATTCTTGCCATGGCGGCTGAACGGATGGGTCGGGCCCAGACACTTGAGCTTGTTTCTCTGGCCCTGGAGTTGGGCAATAGGCTGCCCCTCTGTGAAAGACTTCGGCATCGGCTTGCCGTTCATCTCTCCAAGCTTTGGCTTGTAGTCGAATGATTCAAGATGAGATGCTCCGCCCGCCATGCACAGGTGAATCACGCGCTTGATCTTGCGCGGGTGATGCATCTTCTTAATGACGCCTGTCCACTGCTCGGGCCTGTCCGAGTCTGCCGCCGAGAGCAGGTCCGGCTTGAGGAGTGATGCGAGAGCAATGTAGCCGATGCCTCTGGAGCTTTGTCCGAGGAAGGATCTTCGCTTTATTTGCAGTACGTATTCCTGTTCGGGTGTCATGGTGGACTCGATGCGTTATTCGAAAAATGAGAGCTCGGGATTTTAGCCCCGCAGAAATGAGATACCAGATCTTCGAGTTCAATCTTCGTCTTATCCTTGATCTCAGAGGAAGACGAAGACAACGACGAAGAATCAGGCCTCCCGCCACCCTCACCCTAAAACGGTAACTGGATGACCGCTTTGCTCAGAAACTGTATTCCAATTCCTACAGTCGTGATCAATCCCATGCCGCAGGCAAAGCCTGCTGAGACCACCGGGACGTATTGCTTCCATTTCAGACCGAGCTTCTTCTGAAAGTAAAACTTGCCCAGGAGCGCTCCGATGAACTGTGGAATGATGATGTGCGGCATGCTCTGCCCGAGGCCCCTGACCACGCCGTAGATGAGGAAAATGGGCGCACCGAGCGAGCTCATGACACCAAAGAGGGCCGTACCGAATATCGTGCCGGCTATCACATAAGACCACCGGAATGCCTCTTCAAAAATGGAGTACTCTCCCAGGGTCGCCGAGTACATGATGCATGCGTTGGCCGCATTGAGAGGCCACATCTTCTGGGCGAATGGGTACACCGACGAGGGAACTTCCGCCAGGCCCCAGATGAGATTCATGAAGACAATGCCGCTGGTCAGGATGATCGGATAGAGGATCAGTTTTGTCTTCCAGATGCTGGTAAATTTTGTGCCGGTGAGCTCGCACTGACGGTAGAAAACGGTCATCTCACCAAAGCTCGCCACCGGTATCGGAAGGAACCAGCAATCGACACCCCGGTAGCCGCTGAGGATCAGGCTGGCCTCTTTGATGTAAGGAATCTCGACCACCTGCCCGACCATGCCTTCGAGACGTGCGGTCACATAACTGATCAGCGGAGTGTAAACGAAACCAAGCAGGACGAGGACGATCATCACGCCCTTATGCCACTCAATGAGGTAACCGGAAACGAGGATGTAGGCTGAGGTGATGATGAAGTAACAGAGAAAGATCAGCCACGTTTTGATGTCGCCGCGGCCCTTCGGCACGGACGTCTCAAAAGCCACGGATGCGGACCTGGTGGCCTCCGAACGTTTCTTCTGAAGGTTTCGGATGACCTGCCAGAAACCCGCGATAGCGATGGCAACGGAAATACCGATTGTGAAGCTGAAATAAAAATCCACATTGTTTTTGAACATGGTGGCGATGGTGTCGTCGCCCGGCGACCAGGAGGTAAGCACTTCCTGCGAGTAGAGGATGGGATTCAGAATGAAAGTGAAAACGAGGCCCAAAAAACTCCCGACCATACCCCAGAATGGCAGCACCATTCCGGTCAGAAGATTTCCAAGATCCCAGGCCATACCAGTCGCAACCGCGGGCAGGTAGTCTTCGGTCTTGTATGTCCAGTCCACGAAGGGGATCGGAAAAATCTCGATCGGATTTCCAGTAATGGCGCCGGTGACCACAGGCAGCAGCAGGTAGACCGCTCCGAACGCAAGCCCCAGCGCTCCCCCGATCGAGAAGACTCGCCAACGCCACCGCTCTTCGCTGTCTACTGAATCCTTCTGATCCACATCTTCTGCGAGAGCCATGATGCCCATCGCACCAATCGGCGCCATCGGGAACGGCAGCTTCTCGAGATCACTCGTCAGCCGGTAAAGGCCGTACCCAAGAATTATGTTTTTGAGCTGGCTGAAGAATGTGCCGAAAACGACGAGGGCTATGACCGGCAGCCAATCAGCATGGAAAAAGGAGCGAATCGCATACGATTCCGATTCCGGCGCAGGCGCATACCAGCTCGGTAACCCGTCAGCAATCCCGTAAGCCGTGGCCGCATCGCTGCGCGCGAAAAACTGATGCCACAGCAGCCCCTGGAACGGCACGCCCATGGCCGCGCCGGCCATAAAGAAAAGCACAAATATTTCAGACTTGTTGAGATTCCGGTGGGCCCGCCGGGCCACCTCGATAAACAGGATCACCGTCACCCACTGTGCAGCCGGCCCGATGCCGTGTCCGGCCAGCAACCCCATATAGATCGCGCCCGGAACCATGAGCAGGGCAATGAATATCGCGCCAAAGAGCGACATCCAGTTAAAGCCGTCGATGAACTCCGTCGGGACTTCCATCAGGCTCCGGTATTCTTCAATCTCTTTGTCTACGCGTTCTTCAGGCATGGATGACTAATACGTAATTCGTAATGCGTAATACGTAACTCAGATGGCGGCATCGGGGCGTACCGGGCTGACTCCGCGACGCCCTTTGAAAACCTTAAATCAACAACATTCCAGCATTCTCTATACTTATTCACTCTTCTTTCTTCCTCCCCATTTCCACCAGCGTCCTCTCTCGATAGATCTCCATCGTCTCCGCCGGCAGGGAACGCCAGATGAGGAACTGGCGACGCAGGTCGTCGAGCATGACTTTGTTGAGTCGCTGCCAGTCTTTCGGCTGTCCAGAGAGACGGGTCAATTTGATATTCACTTCATCGATGCCGGGGATTTCGCTGGGTGAGCTGCGCAGGGCGAAGCTTTGCGTCACACCGAGGTCGAAGGGCGCGAGCGCGATTTCTGATTCAAGACCCATGGTGTGGGAATCGCTTTCCGCCAGCTTGGCGCTACGGGCCATGAACGTGCCCAGGCCGGCGTCGCCGTGATTATCGAAATGTTCTTTCAGGAAGCTGACCACGCCGGTGATGTCGTAATCAGAAACGGTGAAGGGGAATGCGATATCGAAGGTATCTCCGTCAGGCTGCGGCAGACGCCACGAGCGAAGCAGACCGGGATTAGCGCTCCTCGATGCTTTCATCGCGGGGTAGATGGCAGAGATAAGAACCGTGGCCATGACAATGAGTAGAGTAATGATGGCGTTGGTCGACGAGTAATTGACCTCCGGCACCCTGACCAGCCCAAACTCGGCAAGGAACGTCAGCACCTGCAACGACGCCTGTGCGAACAGGTAACCACCGAGACCTCCGATGACGGAATAGATCATCGCTTCCGAGAAGAAAAGGCTGGCGACGTGAGGGGGCGCGAGGCCGAGGGCGCTGAACGTGTAAATCTCTCTTTCACGGTCAGCGACCGATCCCAGCATGGTACCGAAAATCACCAGCCCACCGAGGATGATTGGGAAAATGAGGTCCCCCGTACCGCTGGCCGACATCTTATTGCCGAACGCGTGCAGGTAGACGCCCTCAGTACGAGTGGCACTCACAGGCCGGCCGAGTGTCATGGCGAGGACCTCGCCGAGTTGCGTCGCTGAGCGGACGTCTTTCGTATACAGATTCACTCCGTGGAGGCTTGCTCCGAGAGTTCGGGCGTCGCTGTTGGACACAACACAGACGGTATCCGTCGCCAGGTATGCCCAGTTCTGCTGGCTGTCGGAGGCCAGGGCTTCGCGGGTATCTTCGCTTTGCTGGCCCATCGCGCCTTCCATGGCAGAGAAGTCGACCGGAAGAATGCTGCTGCCGTCCATATCCTGCAGAGACGCAAATTTGTTCGCATCGATATACGGGCCGACCTCAAACTTTCTGCCGTTCATCAGCAGGCTTTCGCCGGGCTTGATCCCGAACTGGTCACCGACTGCGTCTGTGATCCAGACCTTGCCAGTGAGGCTTTCAGGATTGCCCAGCAAATCCGCAAAGTCGGGCCGGTGCTTGAGCTCCAGATCGTCCATGCCAAGGATGCCGCGCAATGGGAGCGCGTCTTTACCGTCGAGCTTGGTGATAATCGGCTGGCGGTTTTCCGTTTCCTTCGGTGCAAACCAGTAGCGCGGCAGGACTGCAGAAGACTTGCCCCAGCGCCCGTAAATGAGATCGAGGATGCCTTCGGGCAACGGCGACCAATTCACCTCGTGCACAAACGCGCCCGTGTAAACGGGCGAGGCATTAGCAAAGAGGCGGACGATACCAAGCTGCCGATCAAACGAAGCGAAACAGAGGATGGTGAACGTGAGCAGCAAAATCGTCGTGGCCGTCAGCGCGGTGCGCAGCGGGCGGCGGCGCATGGTGGAGATGCCCATGTTCATGGCCGCGATGACCGTGCTGATACGCGAGACGTCGGCTGCGTGCACAGTGGAAGTCATTCCCTGGAGCACTTTCAGCTCGACCTCGAATTTGCGCATGATGATGAAGATCACCAGCGACGACAGCACCACCACCGAAAAGCCCAGAAAGATGATCATGGGCGTCTTTGAAATGGCGAACGCGGGATGAGAGAAGAACAGCAGCAGGAACGTGACCGTGAAGAAACCAACGAAGCCACCAATCTGTCGATAGATGTTAGTCGAGCCGATGAGCAGCCTTTCGAGAGCAAAGGCGAAGGGCACGCAAAGCCCGAGCAGTACGAGCACGGCGTGCACGAGGTCGTCGAGCGTTCGACGAGTGTTGTGATAGACCGGCTGTTCGACCAGGAAAGCCGAGGTGAGGAGCGCCTCTCGCTCGACCAGCGAATCTGTGCTGGCGGCCCGAACCATCAGGTCTTCGGCTTTGCCATGCAATTCTTCGAGCGAGCCATTGATGATTTCACGGGAGCGCATGACCTTGAGCCGTGACTCATTCAGACGCCACAAGTCTACGGATGATCGCTGTGGCGAGTCCTGCATCTCCCAGGCTTCATTGGTTGGGTAGCCGTCCCCTTCGATGTTCTTGCCAGCCTCTTCAAAGTTCTCACTGCCGGTGACCAGACCGATGACCGACTGCACTCCGAAGACCTTCACGAAGTTCACCTTCTTTTCAGCATACCAGTGGCAGACGCCATCGAGGGTGCGTGAAAAGGACTTGTTATCCTGAAGCGTGCCGTTCGTCCTCGCATCAAGTATCTTCGTGTCCTGAGGCGCGAGTTGGGGCGGTATTGCCAAGACGCCATCGGTGCACATGAACATATTGAGCCGCGAGAAGATACTCGCCCGCGTCTGGTTGTCGGAAGCTGCGATGGGTAGACCGTTCTCATCAAACTGGATCGCCAGGCTGCGGGTGCGCCAAGCCGATCTATGGGTCGGACCGACTCCGTAAGAACCGTTGTGGTTGGTGCGTAGAAGAGAAAAATTGTCGAACGCGTAAATCTTGTTGGGATTGAACAACTGAGGCTTCGTCCCACCAGAGCGATACACATGGTAGAACTGAATCATCACCCCGCGCATCGGTTTATCCGGTGTGGATGATCCCGGCAGCATGCCCATGGCGATGGGGCCGCGCGCGCGGTTGAGCGAATTGATTTCCGGATACCAGTAATTCGCATCCGGCACGATGGTGCGCTTGAGGGAGATCCCTTCGTGGCTGGCCACCGCGGAGAGCAGGTGGGCGATTTCCTTTGACTGGCCTTCGATAACATCGACTTTCAGATTCTCGAGCGTATCGCTCGGAGTCCCCTCCCTGCTGATCGCCTCCTGCGAAGTGCCGATGCAGAGGTTGTAGATGCCGTTGCGCCCGGCAATCTCGCCGCTGTGGATCAGGAACGGCGCTGCCCAGATAAGCCGCGCCGGGTTCAGAGTACCGTTGGCGGTGTTCTCCTCAAAATTAGCAGGGAAGGTCTCGGTGTCCTTCAGCTTTTCCCAGGCGTCCAGGAAAGAGTTCTGAATCTTTCCGTAAAGACCGGGATTGTCCTGGCTGGAGTAAAGCTGCGAATCGCCGCCGATGAGGAGCCCGTAACGGGGGGTGGTATCTCCGAGCAGCAGAGAGATGTGCAGCGTCAACCACTTCTCGGCGAGCAATTGTTGAAGAGCCCGGTCGTGCTTGAGTGCTTTGCCTTCGTACAGAAGCTCGTCCAGTCGGATATCAATGTCCTTCTCGAGATCCGCGATGACTCTGCTCACTTTGTTCTGCACTCGCTTCAAGAGAAGGGCCGGATCACTGAGACGTTGTGCAGCGATAGCCTTGTTGGCTTCATTGGTCTTCACATATCCGGCAATCATTGACTCGAGCTCTGGCCGGCGAGCGCGGCGCAACTGAGCGATGTATCGGCGGACGAGATTCCATTCGTCCTTCGACTGCTGAAGGTCGTTCACCTCCTTGTCGAGCGCCTCTGCTTTTGCGCTGTCTTCCTTCACCTCTTCCCGGAGGAGTCGCAGATCCAGCATTTCGACATTCAAATGATCCACAAAGTCCTTCGCCTTTGTCTTCGCCCGCTCCAGCAGGCGGCGTCGGGCATTCGAGCCGTCCTCTTCGCTTTCGCCGATAGAGCTGATATCGGCGCCTGTGAGAGGGTTCTCCAACTCAACAATCTTCTTCAACAGGCCGAGGAAGCGAGTCTCGCGGGCCTGGTATTCCTCTCTCAAGTCGAGGTAAACGTCGTTGTCCTTCTTTTTGTCGTAGAGTGTCCGATAGAGGGCCACGCTACCTGCATGGCCCCGTGAATCGCCGTCCCAGAAAGCCAGCAGGATGTGCCGCCTTGGCCGGTTCTCGAGGAAGTGCTCTGCAAGGTGCAGCACGGCCGCGCAATTGGCTGCCCCCCGCGCTGCCGGCGATTCGCGGGGGACTTCTCCGAAGCTGTCGAGATTCGCGCCGATGAGCAGGACCTCTTCCTTCTCCTGATGAAAGATGGAATCTTTGCCTGCATCCTTGCCTTGAATCCAGGCGAATATGTTGCGGCCGTACACGCGATTCCAGATGACCTTGCTGAATATCCGACCGGCGCCTTTATCAAGGAGGTCAGCCGGCTCGCCCGTGTAATAAAATCGGGGCAAATTCGCGTTGGCTTCCGTGTGATGAGGGCTGTCCGCACGATCAATGCCATTGCTGGCAAAGATGACCGCAGCCGCTCCCTGCCGGAACGCACGCAACCATCCCGCGCCACAGTTGTAGTTGAGGACGACAATCCTGCCCCGCGGTGAAGCGCGGTCGAAATCAGTCTGAGTGCCGTCGCCAAGATAAACCAACGGCGCATGAAGCCCGTCGACGGGCGTCACTGGTGGGACGATGCCATCAGGCCGTGAAGGCAGTAGTTTATAGACCTTGCCGTCATCGAATTTGATTTCGCACCTGCCCACGAATGTCTGGGAAGAGCCAAAGTCCTGGACGTAAATCCGGTCGGGCGAATCCTTCGTCTCTTCACTGTGCTCCACGATCCCGAGCCCTTTGAGTCGCTCGACCACATAGGCCGCGGCCTCCTGGTTTTCTCGAGTTCCAGTAAGCCGGTGCGAGCCGCTCGTCAAAGCCTGGCAGTCTTTGACGAACTGGGAGGGCTCGGCGTGCAGCGTGGCGGCGAAGATGAGGGAGAGAATAAGTAATGAGTAATGAGTAATGAGTAAGTTGCGGCTTGAACGACCGGTGTAATCGAGAAAGCGGTTGGACAGCGAAATGCCGGATGCTGGGGACTGAGGCTGCGATTCACTACGCAAGCTTGGCACCTTCGAAATAAAGTCCGGCGTTACGACAACACCGGCCCACCAGTTCAGCACATTACTCATTACTCATTACTCATTACTCATTCGGATAAGAATCCGATGCTCAAACAACACCGGCACACCAAGCCGGCACATTACGTATTACGCATTACGTATTACGCATTACGTCATTCATCATCATCACCAATAGAAGCCAGCTCGATATGCACGTCCTCACGGTTTGCGATACGAGCGATCTGTCCATCGCGAATCCACATCAGGCGATCGCACATATCCATCATTCGATGATCGTGGGTGGCACAGATGATGGTCACGTCTTTTTCGGTGTTCAGGCGTTTCAAAATATTCAAAATCTCGCGGCCGGTATGATGGTCGAGGTTGGCCGTCGGCTCATCGCATAACAGGATCGAAGGCTCGTTCGCCATGGCGCGGGCGATGGCCACACGCTGCTGCTGGCCCCCGGACATTTCAATCGGGCGGTGAAACCATCGTTCCTTGAGGCCGACAATATCGAGCAGATCCATGCCCCGCGCACGGGCTTCGTCCGGTGCGGTACCGCCGAAGGCCATTGGTGTTGTCACATTTTCCAGCGCGGTCATATATGTGATGAGATTGTACTGTTGAAAAATGTAGCCAATCTTTCGGCAGCGAAGGAAGGCGAGCTCCACCGCGGTGAGCTGCGCGACATCCACCTCGTCGATAAACACTCGACCGCTGGTCGGGCTGTCAAGCCCGCCGATCATGTTGAAGAACGTGCTCTTGCCAGAGCCAGACGGCCCCATGACCGAGATAAACTCGCCCGAATAAATCTCGACCTCGACTCCGCGCAGAGCATGAGTAGTCACCTCGCCCATCTGATACTCCTTCTTCAGATGGATGGTGCGGATGATAACGCGACGTCTTTCATTGCCGCTGCTATCGACATCATCCGGCGCGTCTTTAAGGTTGGTGGTTTCTTCGGGCATGGGGACGTGATGGGTAATGCGTAATACGTAATGCGTAATACGTAATACGTAATGCGTAATACGTAAAGTGCCGACCTAGAGGGCCGATTTGGTTCTGAGGTCGGATTCAGGTCGGAATGTTTTTGGTTCTCTGTTCTTGGTTCTTGGTAATCACTCGTTCCTCGTTCTGATGACTGTAGTCTCTGTCTGATTTCCGAGGCCTGCGGTCTATTACGTATTACGTATTACTCAATCCTCATCGCCTCCATAGGCGCCAATTTAGCAGCCTTGAAAGATGGATAAACTGAGGCTACGGCGGCCAGGACGATGCCGACGGCCATTGAGGCTGACATGGCGACGAACAATTCATCAAATGGGATCGGATTCACGAGAATACTGCCATAGACAATTAGCATGCGTCCTATACCGAGAATGTTACCGATGATGGCGCCGGCGAAGCCACCGACCACCCCGAGGAAACAGGCCTCGAGCACGAACATCAGCATGATGAAACCGTCCAGTGCGCCTAGACACTTGAGGGTTGCTATCTCCCGAAAACGCTCGGTCACTGACATCAGCATGGCGTTCGCGATGCCGACGATACAGACCATCATCGATGCGAGGACCAGCCAGCTCATGCGCTCGCCCAGGCCGAGCATGCCCCCTCCGACGTCTTCGCCGAGCTCTCCCGCGAGTTGGAGGGCCCGCTCTTCTTTTTTGAGACGAGCAGTGCCAACGAGCCTTTCCACCGGTATGTCCTTCGAAGGCAGATCGTACTTCTTCAACTTGTCTGCATACCACGTCGCGCTTTTCGTACGCTCGAGCAGCCGCCACATGACGGACAGATCGATGTCTGTCGGCAGCTTGTCCAGATAGCCGGCCACGTCGCGCCGTACATCAGAATTGTTGATGCTCTGTTCGAGTTGCTCAGTCTCGATGATGCGGCGCCCCTGCTCGGCCAGCACAGCGCGGGTATTGTCCGTGAGCTCGAAACCCGCCTTTCGGATGACGTCACCGAAATCTCCACTGACCTCCGACATCATCCCCTTTACCGGCCGTTTACCCAGGAACTGGCTTACTTTGGCGATGGCTTTCTTTTTGGCCTCGATCACCTTCTGCAAGTCGTTCTTATTTGTCGGCCATTGTTTGAGGAATGCTCTGAAATCGCTGATCGGAGTTGGAAACCGTAATGATCTCATGGAAGACAACGTCGTCTCGAATTCCGTGAATCGGACTTCGTCCTGCAGGCGGGCAAAGATATCAACACCTGTTGCGTAGCGGACGAGGGCCCGGCGCCGACCGTAGTCAAGGTCGGTAAAGAAATTCATGAACGTGGCGGCCTGCTCACAGTATGCCTTGAGCTGATCCATGGACGCGTCATTGAACTTTCCGAACTTCTGACGCTCCAGATAACTGGGCGAACTCTTTTCAGCGGATGCGAGATCCTGGATGGATTGCTCCATGGTTTCCGGAATGGTCAGCCGTGCCGCCCAGTAGGTGGCCTGGCGCATTTCCTTCAGCCTGTCCGTGGTGCGAAGGGCGATGGTCCGTTTGATGATGCTTTCGCTGATGATGTTCATCAGAAAGGCGACCGCGACCGCAATGACAACGACCGTCACGATAGAACGAAAGAGCCGGTAACGGATGCCGATGACTGTAATCTTCACGGTCCGCCCCAAGCTGAGAAAGGGCTGTTCCTTGATGTCAATCTGGGCTGCTTCTGGCATTGGTTGCTATTTCATCTAAGTAGGCAGCACACGATACGATTCCGGTGGCTCACCCGTCCAACAATAATAGATCGCGCCGACAATCATTGGGATGATGCCCCCGAGCATGTCGCCGGCGATTAGACCAATCATGACCGGTTTAACACGGTTGTATCCGGCGCCGCCACCGTACTTGGTGACGACACTTTTTATGAACCAGCCAATTAAAAATGGCGCGGCCAGGTTTTTGGCTTGCCAGGTACCAAGCACGAGAAACATGGCAGGATGCAACGGCCACCTTGGGAAGTGTAGCCGGCCCGCGGCGAACAGCAGGACGAGACCAGTCATAACAAAGAATCCTATCAGGCACTCCTTGTTCGGTGAGACGTGGCCGAAGCGCTCCCAGCCTTCGAGCCCTTCGGAGAGCTCCAGGTTGCCTTGAAGCCGCAACGTCTCTTTTACTTTCACCACCGAGTTAAAGGCGAATTTCGGGACGGCCCTGTTTGTCCAGCCGTCACCCACCGTTCCTGAGCCCTTTTCGTATTGCCAGTAAAGGGTCGCCCCCCCGCCGACGAGGAACGCGAGCAGAAGGGCCCCGCTGGATACCGCGGCGAGGCGCCCAATCTTCACCTTGTTCATGTCGGCGATCTTCAATCCGTGAACGAGGAAGGGCATCACGGCCTCGCGGGGATCGATCATCAGAAGCGACGAGACCATGAACATGATCAGGAGATTTTGCGGAGCGATTGCTTTTGAACCGAGGAAACCCCAAATGATGACGCAGGGGAAGAAATAAGCGTGTACAAAAAACGTGCCGGTCTCGGCAACCAGCCGGCTGATCACGGTGAACAGCATCACCGTGCCGATGGTGTAAAGCACTGCCAGGCGCCAGTCTAGCCCCACGCGTATAACAAGCTGCAGCACAAACAGCAGGCTGCACATCATAAAAATGCGGCTGGCCCAGATGGCGTGCTGCTCCACCTCCTCTTCGCATGGGATGACGAAGGTATGCTTGATCACCGAGTAGTAATAATGCCGGCCCGTATAGAGAAGGACGAGGAACACCCCAAAGTAAGCGCCCCCGTACAGAAACGTCTCGACCTTCATGGTCATGAATCCACCGCCGCTGAAATTGATGCCGTAAGTCTTCAGGGTGCCAATAACGAAACAGTAAATGAATGGCCCGACACCCAGTGACAGGGAGACGTCCGTCGAAAGGAAATAAGCGAAACCGACAGCTGTGAAAAATATAGTTGGCCGGAAGAGCATCCAGCCGCCGCCGTCGCTAATTTTCCGGAACACATCCCACAACGCGTTGCTGTAGATGAGGGAGGTGAAATCAAACCGCTGCGGGATTTCGATGAGTCTCTCGGGCCACCACTTGACCGCGAAATTATTGAGGTGGAATACGACCACAAATCCGGTGGCCACCCAGAAGTATTTGTTCTTCAAGACCGGGCTGAGAATTTCACCTTCCTTCGGAAATAATGCGCTTGCGAAGGTGGCAATGGGATAGGCGATCTGCTCGTGATCAGACCACTGCCTGTGCACCACCAGTGCGAGGGCGATAAACGCCAGTGAAATGGTGAACAACAATGGGCCCCAGAACAGAAGTGTCTCCCACCACGCAAACCAGGGGATGTCGCTGAAGAAATTAATGTGCTCGTCACCTTTGCCCAGCCCCTGCACAAATCCATTCAGAGCGGCATCTTCATCGTGCGAGATGTCCGCAAGCATCTGTTTGGGCGCCAGTTCGAGAATGTGCTCCTTTTGCCAGGAAGGATTCGTCCGCTCATGGTGATGAGGCAGCATCAGGAACGTGGCGAAGTAATGCATCAGACCGCGGCCGGGTACGTAGCAGGCAGCGAGGATAAGTGTGATTGCGACCGCCATCTCTTTGCCCGCCCAGGGCCGTGTGAGGAAGGTCCTCGGGAAACCGTTTCTGGCAAGAATCCATTCCAGCCCTACGGCAATAGACGGATTAACAATCAATGCAAACAGAAGAAGGCCGCCGAACACCGAGATGGGGAGATAATTGCCGACGAGGAACGTGCCGCGCAGAACGAAATCATTGAAATAGCAGAAGAGGTTTATCAGGACTCCGCCCAGAAAACCGAGCAAGACCGCACGCAGCGTCATACGCCGAACCTTTCATTCATGAGGCGTCCGTAACGACGATGGCCAGAGCGCCTCTTTCTACAAGAGATTTCATGTAACTGGTGACCGCGACTCTCGCTTCGTGGAAGGTCAAGCCGTGCTGTTCAGCAAAAAGGTCGATTATCTGTTCGACCGTCCGGCCATCGCAAAGTCGCCAGACTTCCGTGCCGAGACGGTCTAATGACACCCTCTGTTTATCCGGTGAGCGGATCAGCCATGACAGGGGCGGGAAGAAAAACGAAGGCCGTTTGGTTTTCAGATTCAGAATGGTCGAACCGTCCTCTTCCGATTCGATTTCGGCAGCTTCGTTCTGCACTGCCCTGGCTTCGAGCATCTCCCGCCAGGAGGCACTATTGGTGGTCAGCAAACTGTCAAGCTTACTCATTGCCCACCCAAAGATGATTGCAGCATGCGAGTCTTTCGCCAGCGCGCCGGTGGCTGGGATCATCCGCCGGGTTTTTGGTGCGAAAACAGTAGAGACGGCCGTCCTCCGGACAGATCCATGCCGCCCCTTCAAAGTGCAGTTCCTTCGATCCTAAACCGCCAATTTTCTTGGTGCGATGGGTCCCTGCAATTCGCTGGATTTCGCGTTCGCCGACAAGGTAAGAGTTTTCGAAATGCACCTGTAGATCTTTCGGAAACTGCACGCGCAACCACTCCGAAACGCTCGCCTCCAGCCAGTCCTCCACCATGCCGCGACGTTCGAAGTTTTCCAGGCGATCCGGGTTGGCCGGATCCGTGAACGTCATGCTCGCCACCCCCGGCTCGATCTGGCATTCGCTCAGTGCGTATTCGTCGCTGGCGAACAGTTCCATCCCAAACGTCTTCCAACGCTGCAGCCCTTCCTGCCTGGACGATTCTTCTCCCGCGAAACGAAGTACCTCATTCTCGATATCTGCCTCCCGGACCTGCGGCCAGATGAACACGATTTCAACCAGAATCCTTTCACGCTTCATCCAGGCGCCGTATCGACTTGTCCAGAGATCACCAAGCTCGCCACCAATGCCCTGCCACCGACCAACTTTGAACTGCTTCAGATTCTTGAGCCCCTTCTCGTTGGTGAGCTTTGAGCCATAGTCTGAGAGCATCCGATCGAAATCCGGCGGCCCGGGAAACTTCTTCCAGGTCAGCTCGAGCCGGAACTGGTAACGATCGGCAAACGCGCATTTCCCCTGGTCGTGCTCGCGAGAGTATTGAAGCATCTCCCAATCGTCGGGAAGAGCGATGTGGATGTTTCGCCAGATCCAAAGCTGCATAGCAAGAGAAGGTTGGCCGAATAACCCGCCTCTTTTATCAGCCAGCTCTCGCTATATCGATTAAGTCTTCGGGGAACGTAATGACGCCTTAAGGAGTTGACTCGTGGCTGCAGGCGGCCAGCCTGTTTGCGGTGTGAACGATCAACGCCCGCATCACGACCGAAGAATCGTCCGCGGATCCGGAAACGTGAAAGGGCTGCCCTCTTCGCCAAACGCCAGTGTGATGACAGGGGGTGGCGCCGGGGCTTCATCGGATGGAGGTGTCGGCGGAGGCGCAGGCTGGTCCGGGGCAGGATCTTGAGGACCTGGTCGTGCCTCATCTGAAGGGGATGTACCGGACGAGCCCTCGCCGGAGGTCGAGTCTGTTGAGTCTGTGCCGCTGGC
>JASLXP010001128.1 GCA_030740295.1 Planctomycetota bacterium | reverse complement strand
GTTCGCGATGACTGGACAGAGTGTGCTCTCTGACCGCTGTTTCAGTAGCGAGCTCCCCGGCGACATCTTCCCGAGCTGAGACAATTATCGGCCCGAATCGGGTGACATGATTGGCCGCGAACGCGATACAGCCGGAATCGTAAGATGGCCGTTCCGAATCGGCATCCTCACACTCACAGATCAGATTGTCGTCGATGAAGAGCTGCACTCGAGAACCATCGCAGACAATCTTGAGCGGTGTGTATGAATCAGACTCGATTGAACACCCACATTCGGCAAGCACTGTATCCTCATCGTTATCCCGCCGAATAATCTTTGCGACACCGCCTTCAAATGTCGCCGCGTAAAACCGCCGGCTGTGGCGATACCTGAATATCACCGCACGCCACCCGGCGGCAGCCAACGGTCGAATGGAAGTCTCCACCGTCACATCCCGCCAGACGGGCTCTCCCGCAGCCAGCATCGGGTCCCATCGGTCTGTCTGAATGGTCTGCTCCAACGCACGAGATCCATCATTTTCCTCGACCACCTGCCAGTTGCCAAGACTGATTCGTTTGTAACTGTGGTGCAGAACGGTCTCGCGCCACCGGCCCGTATCGGACATCGCAGGCACGACGTGGTATTCGCCCGCGGGAGAGTAATCGCCCGCAATAACATCAACAGGCAGGCCGCAGAAATCTTCCTCAAAGAGAATGGAACGTTCCGTTTGGTTACTCATAGAATGGTGACGGCATTCAAAATTGGATCGCAATTCAGATTCACCGATACCTGACCTCAGATGATAAATCCATCCAGATCTCACATCTCACTCTTCATTCTCGGGACACTTATTTTGCCATCACAAGCAGAAACAATCTTTGTCAACCCTAAAGGTAACGATGCCTGGTCGGGCAGTCTTGCGGAGCCCAACAACGATCAGACGGACGGCCCGCTCGCTTCTCTGACCGGAGCGAAAGGCCGACTGCGAAAGCTGCGGGCGGATGGCGCATTGAACGGCCCGACTCATGTCAATGTCGCAGGCGGCACCTACGGCATCGTCGAGCCCATCAAGTTTGAATTGCAGGACTCCGGAACACAAGACGCGCCTGTCATATTCGAAGCTGCAGAAGGTGAGACTCCGGTCATTTCCGGGGGCCGCGCCATCACCGGTTGGAAGCGCCACAAGAACGGCATGTGGACAGCACACATCCCGGCGGTCGCAGCGGGCGAATGGTATTTTGAACAGCTTTGGGTGAACGGTCGCCGCGCCATGCGTGCCCGCACGCCGAACCGCTTCTTCTACTACATGAAACATGTAACGGAGGAGATCCTCGAAAAAGGTCATCCGCGGCGGGCCAAACGCGGCAGGCAGACTATCACGGTCAGGCCGGAAGACATTGCCTCGCTGAAGAAGCTCTCGACCGAGGAAAAGAAAGACGTCCAGATGCTCGCCTATCACAAGTGGGATAACACACGGAAGTTTCTCGACCACATCGATACCGAGGCCGGCATCCTGAAGATCTCCGGTGGCGGAATGAAGTCATGGAATCCTCTCCGCAAAGACACGGGTTACGTGCTGGAGAATTACTTCGGCGCGCTCGATACACCGGGCGAATGGTTCTTGAATCGGGACGGAAACATCTATTACATGCTGAGAGCCGGCGAGGACATGTCCAAAGCCGAAGTGTTCGCACCGGTCTCTTCGCATTTCCTGATCATCGAAGGGGATGCCGAAAATGAGAAGTATGTCGAACACCTGAGCTTCGAAGGATTGTCCTTTCGGCATTCCCAATGGCTGACCCCTGAGAAGGGCTTCGAGCCACAGCAGGCCGCAGCATCCATCGAAGCGGTCGTTCAAATAGACGGCGCACGAAACATCTCAATTGAGAACTGCGAGGTAGCACATACGGGGCGCTACGGAATCTGGTTCCGCAAAGGCTGTCGTGATTGCAGGGCGGTGCATTGTCACATCCATGACCTGGGCGCGGGCGGCGTCCGTATCGGCGAGATGGGGCTGAACAGAAACAAGGCAGAGCAGACGAGCCACATCACCGTCGACAACAACATCATCCGGCATGGAGGGCGCGTGTTCCCATGCGCGGTCGGTGTGTGGATCGGCCAGACCGCCGATAACCAGGTGACTCACAATGAAGTCGCCGATCTCTATTACAGCGGCATGTCTGTGGGCTGGAGGTGGGGATATGCGGAGAGCCTGAGCAAGCGCAATAAGGTCGAGTTCAACCATATCCACCATCTTGGCTGGGGCTGGCTGAGCGATATGGGTGGGGTTTACACGCTCGGGCCGTCGCAAGGCACGACGGTGAGCAACAACGTCATCCACGATGTTTTCTCGTGGAGCTACGGCGGCTGGGGGCTCTACAACGACGAGGGCTCGACCGGCATCGTCATGGAGAACAACCTCGTCTACAACACCAAATCCGGCGGCTATCACCAGCACTACGGTAAAGAGAATGTCATCCGAAACAATATTCTTGCTTTCGCACGGAATCACCAGCTCCAGTTTACACGCGTCGAAAAGCACCTTTCGTTCACCTTCGAAAACAACATCGTCTATTGGAAGGACGGACCGCTTTTCGCCGGGCGTTGGAAGCAGGCGAAGGTTGAGCTGAAGAAGAATCTCTACTGGCTAACGAGCGGCGAGCCGATCAGTTTCGCCGGTATGAATCTCGATGAATGGCGGAAGAGCGGAAGGGACGCTGGCTCGGTCGTCGAAGATCCGAAGTTTGTCGATGCTGAGAAGTATGACTTTCGTCTCGCAGCCGATTCGCCCGCGTCAAAGACAGGCTTCAAGCCGTTCGATTTTTCCAGGGCTGGTGTTTACGGCGACGCCGATTGGATCAAACTCGCGAGCAGCGTCGAGTATCCGCCATTCGAACTGCCGCCGTCTCCTCCCGCGCTGGAAGTGAAAGCGGATTTTGAAGACCCCAAGGCGCAGCGTCCGATTCCGAACGCAACCATACGTACGGAAAATAAGGGAGACTCCATTGCAGTGTCTGACGAGCAGGCCGCGGGTGGCGAGCGTTCCTTGAAGATGACTGATGTCCCCGGCCTGAAGCGCAACTGGAATCCGCATTTCTACTTCAGCCCTCATCATAAGAGCGGCTCTACCCGCTGCAGTTTTGATATCCGCCTCGACAAGGATGCGAAGTTCTATCACGAGTGGCGGGACCGGGCCTCGCCTTACCGCGTCGGCCCGGCTCTGCAGATTGTCAGCGGCAACCTGCATTCGGACGCCAGGCAGCTTATGACATTGCCCGTGGACACCTGGATCCATCTGGAAATATCAGCCAGGCTGGGCGAGCAATCCACGGGTGACTGGAACCTGGCCGTTACTGTCCGGGACAAAGAGCCTGTCCGGTTCACCAATCTGAAAAATCGAAACGATGATTGGAAGGCCCTGAACTGGCTCGGTTTCGTGAGCAACGGCATCAAGGCATCCAGCATTTACATCGACAACATAGATCTCGAGAACGAAGCATCGTCACTACTGATCCAGAGCATTAACGCGGAGATCCTGTGGGATGGCCGCAGCGGAAAAGCCCCCACCTGGTTTCACCCGCGAGCGTGCAGATTCAAGAGAGGCGATGAAACCGTGTTTGTGATGACGCTCCAGAAAATTACCGGCTCTGACATTTTCCACCAGGTGCATTGGACCACCTCAACGGACATGGGCAAGACCTGGAAGAAACCCAGGCCCATCGAGGCATTCGGACGTGTCCCAACTGAAGACGGCCTGCAGAATGGCGTCTGCGATTCTGTCCCCGAGTTCCACGAGCAGACCGGCGTTATCCTGGCGATGGGTCACAACGTTTACTACACGAAAGATGGACGCATCACCCGGAGAGCAACGGAGCGGTATCCCGTCTATGTGGTAGGCGACGGCAAGGGAAACTGGTCCGAGCGACGCAGACTCGAGTGGGACGATCCCCGCGCCTCGGCCATTTACACCTCAAACTGCGATCAGCGAGTGGGCCTGCCGAACGGTGACATTCTGATCCCTCTGTCATTCGGCCCTCGTGGCAGAAAAGATCGAGCAGCCGGCAGCGTCCTCTGTGCATTCGATGGCGAACGATTAAAAGTGAAAGCTGCAACAGAGAAGGAGCTTCGCCTCGCTGTTGGCCGCGGCCTGCTCGAACCAAGCCTCACTTTCTTCAAGGGAAAGTATTACCTGACCATCCGGGCTGAAGACGGTCGAGGTTACGTGGCCCATTCGGATGACGGGCTCGAATGGCAGGACATGCAGCCATGGGCCTGGGAGGACGGCAAACCTCTGGTCATGTCCACCACCCAGCAACATTGGGTCACTCACAGCGAACGCCTCTTCCTGGCATACACGAGGAAGGCAGAGGACAACGTCAACGTCATGCGCTGGCGAGCGCCGATCTATATCGCACAGGTCGACCTGGAAAAACGTTGCCTGATTCGCAGCACCGAACAGGTCGTTCTTCCTTTGATTGGCGACGGCGTAAATGACGCAAAACACGTGGCCCGGATGGGGAATTTCAACGTGACCCACGCGTCACAGGATGAGACCTGGATCACCGTTGGTGAGACGCTGCCCCATGACAAGTGGCAGGGAAACACACTGCTGGCACGTATCCGGTGGAGTCGTCCAAATACGCTGGTAGGCCGGTGAAATCGATCTTCTTTTGAAATCAGGCAAACTATGCCGACGATCACCGGGCCGGTAACGCTTGACTGGAGATTTCTGAACGGGACTCCTGAGTATCGTGAGAACCCACAAGAGACTGAGATCCACATGCAGGCCAGAGTCTGGGGCGCCGAAGGCGGAACACTCACGAGTGCGGAAGTCGTTGGCGATATCCCTTTCAACATCACCGGATTCCACTTTGCGAAGAGAGCCGAGAACGCAATGAGGAGCGGCTTTCTGACTTTGATGTCGCCCTATGAGAAACAGCCATCTGTAATCTCTGCGACCCGTCTGCCGGTTTCCGGCCTGGATGCTTACAGTGGGCATGCGCTCAAAGTTGAATTGTCCTCCGGCCGTCACGATGTCATCGCCTACCACGGCCTGGCCGGTCAGAAGCCCGATACTCAGTTGGCCGACGTCCCGACAGATACGGTTAAGGCAGGAGATGACTTTTCGCTGAAAGGGGTCTTCGGTTTCGTTTCCAGAAGAAAGGACGGCTCGTTGCGGCAGGTTTTCATGACCGGCGGCAAACTGATCCGGTCGAAGGATTTCGTGCTGGAGGCGGAACGCGCCGAATACGTTGGAACGGTGAGAGGTGTTGACCGCGAGTCGCAGTGGATTCACCTGACCGAGCCAGTACTGCCAGGCTCCGAGGTCGTCGGTTCCATCGCAGTGATCGGCAGCGCGACTCGTTCCAGGGCTTACAGCATCAAACGTGTCTCACCGGATGGTCGCAGTCTGCAGGTGGAAGGAAGTCTTCTCCTTTACCAGGCAAAGGTATCCAGCGTGAATCATGCAAAGGGCGAGATCGGCGTGCAGTTCCTGCCGCCATTTCTCCGCTGCGATCCAAAGTTCTATGACGGCTGCGTGGCAACCAATGAGAGTCATTCCCTGATGTGGAAAGTAAAGGGAATCAGCAAGGAAACAGTTGGAGCAATCCTCCAGGTCGGGCCAGCAACTGAAAGAAGTGACCAGTTCAAAAGTCCTCTGAATCTACATGCCGATTCGTTCACCGACGCAGATGGAGACGGCCGCGCCCTCGTGTACATGTATGAGATCGCACCGGGAGATACGATGAAGATCACCACTCACGTTTCAGTCACTCGAAACGAGAACGGCCAGACTCAAGTGGATGCAAATGTTCCTTATCGGCTCTCAGTGCCACCGAAAAAGTAACGGAAGCGCGGGCCACCCGCGTGGCCACCTCACTTCTCCGTCGGCACGACAATGCCACGAATGATCACATTCTGACAGAGCACAAAAACAAGCAGCGTCGGGATAGCAGCGATCAGCAGCGAAGCAAAAACCACGCTCTGCGCAGAGAACTGTTGAAGCTGATAGAGCCACACCATCATCGTCCACATTTCCCTGTCCTGGCACAGGATGAACGCATACATGAAATTAGTGTAGGCGCCGTTGAACGCTCCGAGTGCAATGACAGCGAGGATCGGCTTGGAGAGATTCATCGTGATAATCCAGAATTTCTGCCACTCGTTCGCGCCGTCGATATCGGCTGCTTCAAAGAGCTCTCTGGGAAGGCTGTCGAAGAACCCCTTGAGAAGGAAAATGGAGTAGCCGTTTGCCATCCCGGGCAGCAGAAGAGCGGCAAAAGTATTCAGCATCCCCAAATCGCGCAGGAGAAGAAAATTAGGGATCATCGTGACGACGCCCGGAAAAGCCATCGTAGCGATCAGGAACAGGAGGATTTTGTACTCACTTGGCAGGTCGAAGCGCGACAATGCATAGGCGGCAAGCGGATTCACAACGAGGGCCAGCACAATGGCCAGAATGCAGTAAACAACAGTGTTCCATAATCCGCGCCCGTACAGCAGGATGTACTCCAGGACCATGTGGAAATTCCTGGTCGCATAGCGCATGCGAAGACCACCTGAGTTCTCTGCACAGAAAGCGTCATCGAGTTCTCGTTGCGGCATGGGAACTTCAGCTATCGAAGTGTATGTCCTGCCGTGCGCGTCATTGAGGTCCGAAACTGTTCTGTATCTGTCTGCAAGAAACTCGCGCCAACGAAGCTCTGGAGTATCAAGGTAGATGTGCCCTGCAGGTAATATGTCAGGATCCGAAAGAAAAAGAATGTAATCCGTCAAAGCCGCGGATGCGTGCACTTTATCCGCCGGAAATGGAACTCCGGTGAAGTCATCGAAATCACTTCTGTAGAGCTTGTTCAGGTTTTCGACCTGGCCATATTTCGTTTTGAGGAATGCACTCCAACGCGGCATTGCCTCTGCCTGAATCTGAATGAACTGCGGGTGCAGGGCCGTCCTGACAAATCCTTGCCACTCTGTGCTGGTGCTTTGTCGCACAAGAGCTTTGGCTGTTCGCCTGGAATTCAGTTTCACAAATCGCGCATACGCTCCGTCGCAAGATACGTAGATCCTATCCTCAACTGGCAACGAATTCTTAAACCCATAGAACGCGGACATCAGGGGCGTCTGGCTGAGTTGATACTTTCGGTCGGCAAGGCGCTCGGGCTGGAACTTCAGAAAGAACCAGTTCTCGATGGGCTCATTGAATTCCAGCCTGAACTGCGCCAGATCGTTGTCGCACTTCTGCTTGATGAAGTCTCGAAATGACCGTTCATTCTTCTGGATAATTTTGCCATCCAGCGTGGGGCCATATCCTGTGAGAAACCAGGAGACCGGCATGTCTGCCTGGTCGAGAAATAGCCTCCAATCTGAAAGCAGGGCCTGCTTAAATGGGGCGGGTCTTCTGATGGTCTTGAAATTCAGGGCATCATCGTGGGTCGTCTGAATATACGACTGCAGATTTTCGCTGTATTTGGATTCCTGTTGTTTTCGATAGAGCTGTTCGAGATCGAAGAAGTAGCGAGGAATAATATCGAAGTCATTCGCATCGACTCGACTCTTCAGTGAGCCGGACACCATTAACAGAAACGGATACACCATCGTGGCAGCGCCCAGGCACAGAATTGCATACATCACCCCGTGAATAATTCGGGATGTCCAGTGCTTCTGTTCGGTCTGAAGAATGATGGGCATTGGAAGAATGGTTAATGGTTGATCGTTGATGCCGCAGCTCGAATCGTAGGTTGGGCATCTCGCCCGTCTGCAAAACGGACGCCCCTCCTACGTTGCGGCCGTGTAACTCAATTTCGAAATCCTTTTCATTTGCAGCATAGTCAGACCGACCAACAGGAAACCCAGAATCCAGGCGATGGCGATGGCGGCGCCGAAGCGTAGGTAGACGTAGGCGCTGTAGAAAATCTCCAGGCCGATCACGTGCGTCGCGTAGTCGGGTCCTCCACCGGTCATCACCAGAACGTTGTCCGCGGACTGGAATGAGCCGATGAGGACGAAGATCAACTGAATCAGAATGAGCGGCCGGACTGTTGGGAAGGTGACATGAATAATGCGGCGAAAGAACCCTGCACCATCCAGCGCAGCCGCTTCGTAAAGATCTTCAGGCACGGTCTTCAGCGCCGCGAGATAAATGAGGCATCCCGGGCCGATGCCGGCCCAGCCGAGAGGCATGATGATGGACATCATGGCCAGCGAAGGCGAGTGCAGCCATTTCTGAGGGCCGATGCCGAGAACCGTGAGCACCTGGTTGAAAGTGCCTGACTCTGATGGATCGAAAAACACCTTCCACATCAGCATGACTACCAGCCCGGACAACACGGCCGGCAGGTAGTAGATGACACGAAACAGAACCCTGCCGTGCGGTATCTCGCTCAGCACCACGGCCAGCAGAATGGGCGGGATAAACACCAGCACCATTGACCAGAAAACGTATTCCGCCGTCCGGAGCAGCGAGACCCAGAAAACTTTGTCGAAGAGGACCGAGGCGAAGTTGTCCATCCCCACGTAGCTCGAACCGCCGAGAACGCTGTAGTCCTGGAACGCCATAACCGCACCGCGGAACAGCGGGTAGTAATTGAAAACCAGAATGGTCAGGACAGCCGGAAACAAAAGTGCATAAGCAAGGGCGTTCCTACTGAGATTCTTCTTGACATCGACAGGATGCTCCGGCGTGAAAATGCGCCACACGTAAACGGTCAAAAACCCAAATGCGAGCAGCATCACCACGACGATGGCCAGGGCGACCTTTCGCCGGTAACGCATCTCCTCTTCCGGGACATGCCCGAGCATCTTTTCATTGGCTTCGGCGACTGCCCGATCGTAAAGCGTTTGGAGACGCTCGAGTCGTTTCTGTCTGTCCGGCATTCGTGCAATGTTTTCCGCTATGGCCGCCTGCAGCGGCTGGCTGGCTCGCAGAATGTATGCCTGGCAGCTCTTTCCGTAAGGTGCGGGCGCGCAGTTCTCCATCGAGTAACTGAGCGTCTCGGCCCACTGCTCTGGCACGGAAGGAAGATACTCCTCGTAACCGTGACGTTTCAGCTTTTTCGGATTGATGAAGCTGCCGTAACCATTCTCGATATAGGTGCGAACGATTTCGCGCTCGGCTTCATCGCTTCCCACAAACCGGATAAACCGCCAGGCCGCTCTGATTCGGGCCGGGTCTTGAGTCGTCGCGCAGATGCCCA
>JASLXP010001127.1 GCA_030740295.1 Planctomycetota bacterium | reverse complement strand
ATGCACGGCGCGCAGGTCGTTACCGTCGAAGTAGAGCAACTCCTGCGTCACGGGATTCAAGGTGCTAAGCTGATCGCGCACCCCTGTCGCCGGCGGATCCTGATCCCAGAAACGCCACTGGCAGTTTGGGGTGCTTGCGGCAGTCAACTGCGTCGCCAGGCCCGTGTGCAGATCAAGCTTCCAGTTCTGGACCTGATCGGCATGCCAGCGATAATACACCAGGGCTTGGCCGTCGTTCGTGACCGAGTCACCAAAGAAATACAGCGGATAGCAGAAACCCGGGCCGTCCGTCAGTCCCGTCCAAATCCTGCCAGTAACTGGGTCTGGCCGCTCGCTGAACGTCAGTTGTTGGGTGTCGCCGGCAGCCATATCAATCTCCTGCAGTTGGTGGCAGTGCCGCGTTCACAGTCCGGGCCTCGCATACATTCGGGGTCAAGCAGGTTACGACCGTCAACACACACCAGAAACATCATAGTGGTTGCGGAGCGGCTGGAAGCACGGCATGTGGAGCATCGCCACACCATAAATCACTCGACAGTCCAATACCATCTTCCAGATTCACAGTACCGGAATAAAGGAAGTCCTGTTCATGCGGCTGCAGATTCAGATCACTCGATCAAATCCATGACCTCGATGCCGCCTGGGAATCCCGAGAAGCTATCCGAGCTCAAGAAGCGAATGAAGGCCGCCAGTGATGCGCTTGTGCGACCGTTCGCGGAGTTTACATCTGACCGCGACGAGACCGTCAGCAAGGAGAAAGGAGAATGAACAAGCAGATACTTTTCAAGCTGCTCGTCACCAGGTGCATTTTGTGCTTCACTGCGACGACTCCAATACAGACGGCAGCCAGGCCGCAAAAGCCGAACATTCTCTGGCTCCCAGGTATCTTTCGAGTAGGAGCACATTGATTAAGCACAGCTTTCGACCCTACCGGACTTTTCGATCTACGAGAGACCTTTGCCCATCGCCCTGTGCAACAGAAACCAGACGGATGCCTCTGTCTATTCCTGTATCTCGCTGGCTGGCGACATGATTTACGTAGCGGTTCAGTCATTTGCATTGGAAAATAAAGCAACGGCTTTGCAGAAAATGCACACTCCTGATTCATCGTTCCCTCTCTCCTCCGAGGTCCGTATGCGGCTACTCTCACTGTCACTGACGTGTGCCGTGACCGCTCTCGTAGCGCTGGCCACTGGTGGAGCTGAGGAGTTGACCATCTCACCCGGCCCCATGATCGCAGCATGTCCGGCAAATGGTCCCATAAGACTCGATGGCTCGCACGATGACCGGGCGTGGGACTTTGCCGTGGTTGCGTCAGAGATGCACCGGCTTGGATCGCAGACGGCTGCGGCTCAGAAGACGACGTTCCGATTTCTTTATACAGACGATGCACTCCTGCTGGGCGTCGAGTGCCAGTTGGGCGCACGAAAGCGGCTTCTGCCAAAGCCAAAGGCGAAGGGCCATGACGGGCCTGTTTATGGCGATGAGTCGGTCGAGTTATATCTCCAGCCGGTCAATCCGGGGCCCTACTACCACCTGGCGGTGAACATAACGGGCGTGCGCTACGACGGCCGCGGCATGGACAGATCATGGGACGGGGCTTGGGAGGCGCGAACAACCAGGAAAGATCAGAGTTGGTTCGCAGAAGTCCGCGTGCCTTTCAAAATATTCGGATTCCAGGGGCCTCCGAAACCGGGCGCGGCATGGCGCTTCAACCTGACGCGCAATGACCGGATTCATCAGCAATACAACACGTGGGCCGTGCTTCAGCGTGGCTTCCATGAGCCGGAAGGATTTGGCCGGTTACGGTTCTCCGGAGTCTCGGCAGGGGCAGGCCCGGCGCAGCTTCATCGGAGCGGCAACGACGTGAAGGCAGACCTGGCTGCCAGGTCCGGCCCGAAGCTCCCCGTCGAGATCAGGGCGGCGATGACCGTGCGCACTCCGGCCGGGCAATTCGATTTTCAGCCGGGTCAGAAGCTCGGGCCCGAGAAATCCTGCGTCCTTTCGGGCATCGCGCCGGGTGCATGGTCACCCAATGCGAGTGCCTGGTTCAAAGTCAACGTCCAGGCCGGCACGGAGCTTCTTTACGTGTCCCCCGCCGTTACCATCCCGGCAACAGCGATTCGACCGCTGCTCTCGTCCAAGCCTTCTCCGGTGACCATTGGGAACGAAGAAGTCTCTCTTACCTTCGACAGAAGCACTGGACGCCTGCTTTCAGCAAAAAACAGATCGTCCGGGCTGGAAGTAGCGTTCGGCAAGAGCGGCGTTCCTATCATCGAACTGGACGCGGTGCGTTATATCCGCAACCCGCGGTTCTTTCGCGAGGAGGACGTTGAAACGATAGTGCCCGATTATGAGACTCTCTCCGCGGTTGAGAGACGCGAGGATGCTCGGGGCCAGACTCTTGAAATCCTTCACACGATCTCCGGTTCCATTTCACTCGAGCTGTCTGTCACTGTGCCGCCCAAGGGCGTGGAGACCGAATGGAATCTCAAGCTGAAAAATCCGCTTACCCACCGGCCCAGCCGGTCGCTCGTTGTCCATCGGGTACGCTATCCGGATTTCTCGGATCTTCCCGAAGACCTTTGCGGAGAGGCACCGCACGTTATTCTGCCGACGTTGATGGGGCAGAAGATTCCCGAGCCCGGAAAGAACCTGGGAAGCCGGAGGAAGGTCTCCTACATCAGCTACGCGACGATGGGCTGGTTCGACTTTTACGGAAGCGAGGGCGGCCTGTATCTCAAGGTCGGCGATGTCGATCCTCTGCCGCAGACGGAACTGCTGGCGCAGAGCGATCCGCAGGGTCGGCGCCTGCACCTGGCCATCCAGCGCTGGGCCCTCTGCTGGCCCGGCCAGACCTGGAAACCGGGACCGTGCGGGCTGGCCATCCACCGTGGCGACTGGCACAGGGCCGCCGACCTCTACCGCTCCTGGTTCCGCAAAAGCTTCAAAATACGTAAGCCGCCGGATTGGCTCAAGGAGGCGGACGGGTACGTGATGAGCGGCGGGCCGAATTACGAATTCGCAGACTTCCCGCGCATCATCGAAAACGCCAAGGCCATCGGGATCAAGTACGTCCAGCTCTGGAGCGAGATGACCGGCGGCGAGCTTTCGTACCATGCCTTCGCTTTCCCAAATCCCTACATGGGCACGGAAAAGGACCTCACCCAAGCCATCGCTGACCTCCACGAGAAAGGCGGGCACATCGGCTTCTACTTGAATTTCAATACCGGCGACCCTCTCCTCGGAACATTCGTGCGGCAGCCGCGGCTGGCGCAGAAAATCCCCAGGGACATCCCGCGTCCGGCCCTCGACTTCATGAAGGACAACTGGGTCCAGCAAAGCCTGATGAGCCATAGAGGGAACTATTCAACGTGGAGCAGCACTATTCCTGGCTACCTGGACGGCTACTGGAACACCTGCCCCGCATCGAAAAAATGGACGGACTTCTATGCCTGGTGGGTCACGGAGAAGTGGGCAAAAGAATACGGCGCCGATGTCTGGTATCTCGATAGCTGTCCCGTTTCGAGAGGCAGCCCGTGCTTTGCTTTCGACCATGGACACGCGCGACCCGTTGCCGAAGGCCAGAGCATCATCAATTTCTACAAGCGCCTGAGAGCCGATGCTCCGGACGACTTCACCCTCATGCAGGAGTATTCATCCGACCGCCTCCTGCCCTACACGAGCCACGCCCTCGGCCTGATGTGGCACCGGCCTTTTTCTCATCCCGAGGTGGTGCGCTACACCCTCCCGGAATACCCCCTCTTCTCCGGCCTCTGCAACAGCACCCGCGGGGTGCAGCAATTTTACCCGGACGAAAAAGTGGACACGAAAGACCCCATTGAACGGGTCTTTTTGATCGGTAACCGGTTTGAGTTTTTCATGTCGAATCGCCCCCCGGAAATGGCCAGCGAGTGGCAGAGGAAGATGGTCCGGCTCCGGCGCGCCTGCCGTCCGGAAATGAACCACGGCGATTTCCTGGACAACATTGGCCTCGGCCCGCTGCCCGAAGACGTTGAGGCCAGGCTTTTTCGCCGGGCCGACCGCGGTCGCCTGGTGGTCACGCTATTGGATCGGCGAAAAGACAACCGTGAACCGCTGCAACTGCAACTCGATCTGAAAGCGGCCGGAGTCAGTCCAGGCAAGAGCGCGGCTCTGATGACTCTTGATGGCGAGCTTCCGCTCGAATCTCCCCAAAGGGTCGGAAACGGGATCGTCATTACAGTTCCGCCTTACGAAGGGCGCCCGGCAGCCGTGATGATCGAGACTCGAAGAGAGGAGCAACCGTGAAGGGAACAGGGATGAAATGCTTTGTGTCTTCCGTGTTGTGTTGCAGTGCTTTTCTTGTCGCCAGCCGTATCGATGCGGAAGGAACGGTCAAGACGGCCAGGTACGACTCCATGCCGCAGATGCTTATACCCGCGGGTGAATTTGTCATGGGCGCGGATGATGACGACGCGCACGGCCGGGTAGCGGAATCTCCCCCGCACAAGGTCTATCTCGATGCCTACTGGATCGACCGGCACGAAGTGACGAACGCCCAATACGTGAAGTTTCTCAACCAGAAGGCCAAAGGAAACCTGAGACAGGTCTATTCTTATTGCGACATAGGTAATCCGGTTTGCCGGATCACTTACGTTTCGAGCACCGGCCTCTGCGAGGTGAAAGAAAAGGACAGACGCTTGCCCGTGGTTGCAGTCTCGCGGCAAGGCGCCTGGGCCTACGCAAGGCACATGAGGCGTCGACTGCCAACCGAAGCCGAGTGGGAGAAAGCTGCCAGAGGCGCCGACCAGCGACGCTACCCCTGGGGCGGCAAGTGGTCTCCCAGGAACACCAACACCCGTGAAGCCGGCCCCGGTCAACCACTGCCGGTGGAATCGAAATCCAAAGACCGCAGCCCTTACGGCGTGCACGATATGGCGGGGAACGTCAGGGAATGGGTGCAGGACGTCTGGGACGAACGGTTCTATCTGAAGTCGCCAGAGCGGAACCCGCTGAGCGAAGGGACTCCTTCCCGTTGCGTGGTGAGAGGCGGAGCGTGGTGCCTCACTGAATGGGATGCGCGGGTGACTTCACGGCAGCCGCTGCTCGCCAGCGCGCAACGGCGATACATGGGGTTCCGCTGTGCTGAGTCGTTTCAGGCTCCTTTGCCGGTCGCCGTTGCCGTCAGCAAAGATGTGCTTTTCTACGCTCCCATGGATGGAGCAGTTCATGCCGCCGCAGCGCAGGGAGAGCGTCGTCCTCTGAAAGCTCCGAGGAAGATGAAGTTTGTCACAGGCCGGCGAGGCAGGGCCGCTCTGCTCGGGGAGGAGGGGAAAGAACGGTACTGGGTCGACTACGACAGTGAAGGCAACATCCGGCTGGAAGAGGGCACCATCGCCCTCTGGATTCAGCCCATCGGCTGGAATGGATCCGAGCCGGGCTTCCGTTTCTTCTTCATGCTCCGTGACCAATCGCTCTGCAAGTTCTACCTCTACCGGTTCATGAGCGGCAACCTTCT
>JASLXP010001126.1 GCA_030740295.1 Planctomycetota bacterium | reverse complement strand
GTCGCCTGCCTTGTCTTTCCGGCGCAGTACCCTTTCGAGGTACGGTTTTGTGCCCGATCGCACAAAACCGGCGAGACCGGCCCCCTCTTTGACCTTCTTCAGGATGGCAAACTGAATGTCGAGAGGAAGGATGTCCCAATTCACACCGGCAATGACGATGACGTCGTAGTCTCCCTTCAGATTATTTCGGAGGCGTTCGGCTAGTTCCGTCGTGGTGGTGCCCTTCATCGTCAACTTCCACCATTTGTCCTGATCCGCCAGGCCAAGTTGTTTGTCGGTCTCGGCCGCAAAGACTTTGTAGTCCATGGACAACCGTTGAGCGATTTCGATCACCTCGCGCATGGCGTTTCGATGGGTGATGAAGAGCGCTCGCACGGTCCCGCGGGCATATGGCTTCGCCCAGGGGATGTGTGGCGTCACCACGTCTTCGGATGGCTCAAAAAACTTCCGGTGATACTCGTAGCGCTCGCTCTCAGCCGACGCGGCAGGCGCGGCCAATACGCACACACTGACCAGTTTCAGTAAACCGTTCCGTTTCATCTTCCTTCTCCTGATGCAGCTTTCGATCTCGTATAAATCCAGTCACTCAGCAACCAGCGCGGCGAGCTTCAGCTCCCACAGAAATTCGCGATAGTCGGAGATTACGTTAAGTAGCTGTGCTTGCTGGAGGATCCCCATTTTCTCGTCCCGCGAGCCCAGCTTTTCGATCTGTTTCCTGAACCTGTCAATTTTCGATCCCAGATTCTTCCGGACTTCAGAGGGACGCGAAAGCCGGGCCAGCTCTGCCAGTTCCGCCTTCGTGTCGAAGCTCTCCACCTCTGAGGGAGTGAAGTCGTAAGCCTTCAGCTCCTCTGCCCATTTCGCGGCGTCTTTACGAAACGACACCAGCACGTCGCTGTTGGAGACTTTGGGGAACTCCCAGAATGCGAGGCGAACCGAGCGCGAGCCCGGATCGCAGACAAGATTCGTGTTAACCGCATAGCTTCCCACTTTGAATTCGGCCTTGGCCACCGTATCAGGACTGAACATCGCAGCGCACGGGCCCAGGCCCTCTCCTTTGGCGACATCAAAGATGGTGTCGTAATAGACCGCGTAGGAATTGTCTTTCACATCAAGACCGATGACCTGGCCCTGGTTCAGCGTCGTTGAAGGCGTAGTGACCTTACGGTCGCCCTTCCGCTTGTGCCAGGCGGTGAAGAAGCTCGGGTAGCAGCGGAGGTAAATCTCAAATCGTTCGATGGCCGCCTTCGGCTCGATGGCTATTTCAGCGAGCAGCTTGTTGTCTCCGGCCTGGCCGGCAAAACGAATCCTGACCCGTGCAGTTTCCGCATCCCAAACTATGTCAGCAAGTGCGCGCTTCCCCGTCTCGCTAACGTAAGCACGATGCAGCCTGGTGGTTCCGATGTCTTTCCCATTCAGACGTACGAAAATGAACCCGCTGTGATACCAGTTGCTGCTGCACGGTCTCGGCATTCCCACGTACCCCTCTGAAGGGAGAGCCTTGTCCGGTTGGTCCGGATTGAGCCTCACGGTGTAGCGCACCTCGTACGTGCTCTGGCCAAGCAGGAAGCGGAAGCTCTGCATCGCTCTCTGCATGCCCTTGTCAGGGCCGTCCGTTATGGGTTTTATTGTCATGCCCTCAGATCGAACGGTCGCCCGCGGTTTCGAAGTCTCCGCCGACAGCATTACGTGGCCGGATGCGGCAAAGGCGGCAATAAAACTGAGGAGGCGGGATATGGCCATGGTGTTGAAGGCTTGGGATCCAGAAGTGTTGGACCAACAATGGAATTCGACAGGGTATCACCACGCTTTCATACTGACCATGCACAACAGCAGGTCTGGCTTCAGCAGTTTGGTCTGAAAAGAAACTTGCTGAGTTTTCCCCGTGGCCCGGATGGCCAGCGACACGAAAACGACGCGCTCTTCGCGATCAATCTCCAAGCACCACAAACCGTCGATGCATACTCAGGACTGCCGGGCCATGGTTCACCCGACCCAAACGCCCCGAACTAAGTTGTATACTCACGTAAGTAAGTCTCCATCCCACTGATTGATTCCAGATTCCAGATTCCGATGCGAAGCTGAGAATATGCATACGAATTTATTACTTACCGGACGGCCGGGCATCGGAAAAAGTACTCTGATACGGGCCGTTATCGACTCCGGGGAGTTTCCTCTTGCCGGCGGCTTCTTCACGGAGGAAATCCAGGAGAAAGGACACCGAGTCGGCTTCACGATAAGGGGACTGGACGGACAGGAAGATGTGCTCGCCCATGTCCGGTCGGACAGCCCATATCGAGTGGGCAAGTACGGTGTGAATGTCGGGGCCTTCGAGCAGACAGGGGTACCGGCCCTCGAGGCTGCCATCGATTCCGAGGGCCTGATCGTCGTCGATGAGATCGGCCGGATGGAACTGTTCTCAAAGAATTTCCAGGACGCTGTCATTGCGGCACTCGATGCGCCATTGGCTGTCCTCGGCGTGATCCAGAGGAGAAGTAATCCGATCCTCGATCAGATCCGAAACCGGGAAGACACCCAGGTGATTGAAGTGACCCTGGACAACCGGAACCAATTATTCAACAGTATCACGGAACTGCTGAGGGGATGCAGCCCACCTGTTCCTTTGAGCCAGGGGTCTTCAGCAAAGCCCAAATGAAGACGTGACTCTCCAATCCAGATGTTCCGGAAACTCTTCCATGCCTGACAGATCAGCGTCTCTAACATCAGTGGTCGTTGGTTGCAGGATGGGAGCCGCACATGCCCGGGCCATGCACGGTCTGACTGAATACAAGGTTGCGGGGGTCTGCGATCTGGTCGAAGAGAGGGCGCAAAAGTTAGCGGAAGTTTGTGGTTGGACGGAGATCCATACCGAATTTCGTACCAGGATCACCAGTGTGGACTACTTGAAAAGAGAGATCCAGGTCCAGCCACCGATGCCAGAATTGATGGGCCGCAACTCAACTTATTTCGAAGTCGGCAATCGAGATCACAAGACCTCGTTCATGATTACTGGAGGACCCGCGGAAAATCCAGATGGCAGGACTTTCATTCGCTTTGACCGGCCGGCCGATCGCAGTTACGCGCGCGTCCTGAAGATCGATCCCATCCGCAAACGCGTCTACACCAACATCGGCCCCGCCACCATCCGTCCCGGAAATGACCGAGGCCTGACCTGCACAAA
>JASLXP010001125.1 GCA_030740295.1 Planctomycetota bacterium | reverse complement strand
GCCCCCTGATGATGAAGCTTTCTGCGCCTGGCGGTGGTAGAGAACGCCAAGCTGGTTGCACAGATGGATGCGAAACTGGTAGTGGGTTTCGAGCTTCTCACGCCGAATCACATCAAGGGCATTCAGCATGGCTTTTATGGCACCGCTCAGCTCAGCGGTCTGGAGATTCCCATCAGCCAGCCGTTCACAGGCCATTCGGCCCAGGTTGGTCGCGTTGAGAACCACTCCAGGCCAGCTCTGCAACTGTTCAGCGATTCGCAGGGATTCAGCGAAGCTCTTGATAGCATCTGCTGATTGCCCAAGCTTGTACTGAAAGTAGCCGAGCTGATTTTGAATGACGGCGCGGGCGGTCAGGTTACGGGGCTCGGTATTGCTGGGGTAGAGCTTGAGCTTGCGCTGGTAGGCGTCGATAGCCTTGGTGTAATCGAGCGACTCCCGATAAATCTTGCCTATGTATGTATAAAGGAGGCGCTCCTCTCCAGTGCGGTCGAACCCCCTGGCAGCCTGAACATCTTCCGAGAGCGCGACATCCTGCTGGATGTTGATCAGACCGCCTCCTTGGGCGCCCTGTTTCTGTTTGGCGTAAGTATCGAGATTGCCGAGGCCGTCTTCGAGATTCTGAAGGGCAAGGACGAGGGACTCTTCGTCTTGATTTTTAGAGGCCCGGCTGGTTCGGTAGATATTCAGTGCTGCATTTCGTGCGGCCTTCAAGCGGTTGGAGTCGTTGCCGAGCTCGGCATTCATTCGGCTCACTTCGATAAATTTCTCTGCCGCTTCCGCATGCTGGCCTTCGGTCTGATGTGCGAGGGCCAGTCGATCCAGGATGCGCGAGAGGATGGAAAGGCGCTGCCTCCGCTGGTCTTCCTTCAGGTCACTCTCGAGGGGTCTGCGAGCCAGGGCCTCTGCACGCTTGAGGCTGCGGATGGATGCATCGAGATCGTCGGCCTTGAACGCGGCCTGACCGAAGCGTTCAAGGAATGCGAGCGAACGTTCATCGTTATCGAAAGGACTCTTCTTGTCCTCGGCATACTTCTCCTGATGCGGCCATGCTTTCGAGTAATACAGAAACGCCTGGCGGGCGTCATCGAGCTGCATGAAGCCGTTGCCGATATTTACGAGCAGTGCGATCTCGGCCTGCTCGTTGAATGACTCGACATTAAGCGAAAGTGCGATGAGGTATTCTTCGAGTGCGCGATATAACCATTCCTTTAACGGCTCTTTGAGGCGCATTCCGCCTTTACCCTTGTATGCCTTCTGCTCGTAGCAGAAGCCCAGCGTCTGATGGGTAAAACTCATCTGTGAATTCAGGGTCGCTGATTGCTGCAGGTATGAAATAGCGGTGTTGAGATAGGCGACGGGATCGAAGTAGGTGTAAATGAGTCCGACGACGTAAGCGGCCACGTATTTGTATTCGCTGGAGGCAGCGTCCTGCTCCTTGCCCATGCGCTGCTGATATTTTGCGAGGGTTTGCAGTAGGTTTGGAAATCGAGCCTGCAGGCTTGCATGCTTCAGGGAGCGTCCCTGTTTGGAGGCGCGTGCCTGGTGGATACGGTCGAGCAGTTCGGAGACAGCGACGACACCGCGATGGGCCTCGACAATCTGGTCATCGAATTCCACCAGTTGCAGGTAGGTCTTGAGGGCGACTTTGGGCTCCCCAAAGACCCGAAGGTCCCGTTCCGCCTTTTCAAGTTTGCGCTGGATGAATCGCTGTCTTGCAAGCCGGTAGAACATCTCGTTGCCAGTGCGAAACTCCTCTTGAATCTGCGTGTAAGTTTCGAGAGTCTTCTCATAATTCTCTTCTTCGTAATAGATGCGGGCCAGGGCGAACGATGCGCGGGCCATAAGCCTGGTCTCATGCGAGTATTCTTCGACAACAACCTTGAATGCCTGCTTGGCTTTGGCGGTCTCGGTCATGTCATAGAACGTGTCGCCGATTCGAAGCTGGGCCATGGCGGGCAGGACGGGGAGGTCCGCGTGTTTTGCGATCAGGTCACGCAGTTTCTGGATGCGCTCGTGCGCAGTGCCATCGGTGGCAGCGACCTTTCTGATGATTTGTTCGGATGCCTTGGTGCACCATTCTTTTGAGAAGGGGTAATCGTTGAGGACCTTGAGATAGGCGTTAACAAGCTGCTGGCTCTCTCCGAGCTTTTCGTAGATAGAGGCACGACGGTAGAGAGCTTCAGCGCATTGATCCTCGAGATCGGGAAAGTCGCGCTTGACCTCGTCGAATGCGGCCAATGCTTTGTTCTGCGCCCGAATATCGCCGCGCAGGTGCAGCCAGAGCTGGCCGCGTAGGATGGCCGCCGCGGCGCCAATGGCGTCTTCTTTGGGGTACTTTTTCCGAATCTTCCCGATCGCGTCGATCGACTGCTGGAGCTTTCCTCTGAGCTCTGAGTCTTTACTGGTGCTTACAACGGATTGCTCGAATCGGTTTCGCTCGAGCTCAAGTTCGGCAAAGCCGATGAATTTGCGCGAATTGCCGACCGGCGGATTTGCCTTGTAATCGTCGAGCAGGCTCTTAAGTGTCGTGTCGGATTCTGTGTGGTTGTTGAGATGACGATAAACGCCGGCCATGCGAAAGCGGGCTTCGACAGTAAAGGGCGTGAGGTCCGGCGTGCCCGCCTGTCCTTCGGCAGGACGCTGAAGTGCTGCATCACGCAGAAAGCGACGCCAGGCGAGGAGAGCAAGGTGCCGGTTGGGTGGCTGGTTTTCCTCGAGCCGCTGGGCGATCAGGTATTGCGTTTCCGGGTCTTTGTCCGTGAGCAGCAGGCCCTCCTGTGGGAGCTTCCAGATGTTGAGCCCGTTTCGTTCGTTTGACGTGTAGTAAACAAGCTTGCCCTGTGATTCGGGAAAGACGGAGTAATGTTCGCTGCTGGTGAGTTGAACAGGAGGAAGGGAGGATCGGTGTGCTGGAGAGTCTGAGTATGGAAGGCTCCAGATGCTTGGGTTGTCGGATGTGTCAAGGCGGCCGTCCGCATTGGTGTCATCGATGAAACGGGTGAAGAGGATATTTGCGCCGCCTGCGCTGAATGTCGGCGTGATGTCGTATGTGGGGCCGGAGGTGAGCTGAGTCGGGATGCCGCCTTCGATAGAGACGAGCCAGAGGTTGCCGGTGGGATCGTTTTCGGTGGAATCAAAGACAACCCATTTGCCGTCCGGTGAGATTGCCGGATTGCGGGCCTGCATGGTCGTGAGCAGTCTGGGCTTTTTGGCTTTGAGGTCGAAGGTGTAGAGTCGTTCGGGGGTGCCGGGGGACTGGGATGCAAAGACGAGGGTGCGGCCGTCTGGGGACCATCTCGGGCCGCTGTCTGCCGTGCGGCGATCTGTGAGCTTAATGGGCTTTGTGCCCTTGAGATTCAGAATCCAGATGTCGCCCCTGGTGTCTTCGCTGTTTGAAACGTAGACGATACTCTTGCCGTCCGGGCTCCAACTCGGCATCGTATCCGCCGCGGTGGCGGAGGTGAGTTGCCGGTCGGGGATGGTGTTGTTTGGGTCGAGCGAACGCAGCCAGATATCGAGATTGGCGGAGCGCTCGGAGACAAAGACAAGCAAATGTCCGTCAGGGGAAACCCGTCCCTGAAAATCTTCGTACACGCTGGCGGTGACCTGCTCAGCGAGGCGAATGAATGCGAGAGTGCCTCGGCCGGCTTCGAGGCTGTCAAGCTCCTGGGAGTGGGTGCGGGGCAGGGCCGCCAGGAGACAGGAGAGCGTAATGAGTAATGAATAATGAGTAAGGGGCGTGCGATGCTGGATGCTGGATGCTGGATGCTGGATGCTCATGGTTGCTGTTCGATGTACGATGCCGGGTAATTTGTCTGAACTTGTTTCAATTATGTGGGCTGTTTTGGTAAGGCTGCACTCTGGCGCCATGACGCTCTTCAGGGACTCGTCTTGCTGCACTTGATTCGTTCGGAGAGGGATGCCGAAGGATTACACCCCCACATTGCATTAACAAACGTTCCACCTTCCGTTCTTCTACTCTATGCAAATTTGACCTACTGCCAAGGAGACTAACATGCCCAGACAGCTATTGGCGACTGCCGTTCGGACACCCGAGTATCAAGAATACGAAATTCCCGATTTACAGCCCAACCAGGTCAGGGTGAAAGCGGAGTTCGGCGCGTTCAAGCATGGCACGGAAATGATCGAGTACAGGGGGATGAGCCCGTTCAAGGATTCGACCTTTGATCGCGAGTGGGGCATGTTCGTTGAGGTGGAAGAGGCGAGCCGTTTCCCGCAAGGGCTCGGCAATCAGATTGTGGGTGAGGTGACCGAAGTCGGATCAGATGTGGCCACGATCAAAGTTGGCGACCGGGTAAATTCACACGGCAGCCTGAAAGAGATCTGCACGTTCAATGAAGCCGGCATAATGGTGCTGCCGGATTCGATGTCCTGGCAGGCATCGGTCTGCTTTGACCCGCTCTGCTTTGCGGTGACCGCGGTGCGGGACGGCCAGGTCCGCCTGGGGGATAACGTCGCGGTCTTCGGCATGGGAGCGATCGGTTTGATGATCGTGCAATGTGCGAAGCAACAGGGCGCTGAGCGAGTGATCGCGTTCGATCCGATCCCGCGGCGGCGCGAGCTCGCGCTCAAGCTCGGCGCAGATGAGGCGTTGGATTCGAGCCAGTGCGACGCGGGCAGAGAGGTGAGAGCTTTTACTGAAAAAAAGGGCGCCGATGTCTGTCTGGAAGTCAGCGGTAATTACCATGCGATGCACCATGCCATCCGCGGGGTCGCGTTTGGAGGTAACGTGGTTGCGGTCGCCTATCCCAAGGCATGCACAGGCGGGATCGATTTCGGTCGCGAGGCCCACTTCAATCGGCCGAATCTGATTTTTGCCCGCGGCTGCAGCGACCCCAACCGTGAGCATCCACGCTGGAGCTGGCAGCGTCTCGAAGAAACTTCGTGGCGTATGCTCTGCGACGGCCGCTTCCAGACCGACGACATCGTCGATCCGATCGTGCCGTTTGATGAAGCACTCGAAGCCTGGAAGCAGGTGGATGAGGCGCCGCAGAACAGCATCAAGCTGGGTGTGAAGTTCTGAGGCATCGAGTGGCGGTCAGAAACAGAGTCAGACACGCCACACGTTGTGCAGCCATCGGCCTCCAGGGTCGCCCTCACCTGCAGGCTCAGCCGGCTTCCGTGTTCTCAATGAAATCTTTCAGATATGCGGCCGTGCCCTCGATCGCCAATTGGGCAAACTGCGCTCCTTTTTCCGCACTTGCCAGCTTGTAGTTCTCTGCCGCCACATCGCAGAGCAGCCGCGCACGGAGTCCCGTCTGTTTAAATGTGGTCGTCGCCAGGTATTGCTCACCCGGCCCGAGTTCCGGTCCCGGCCCAAACAGGCCGTACTTGTCCTCGATTTCGTGCATTCGGTCCATGCGCGCATGCTCTGGACAGATATGCAGAATCATTGATGTCTCGAACTCGTCCGCATGCCCCGGATAGTGGCGCCCTTCGTTGATTGCGGCGATCTTTTCTTTGTCGATCACGTCCCAGTAGGAAAATGACGCCACGAGCAAGCCGAGCTCCTCGGTGATCCGCCGCGCGGCCTGGGCGTTGACTGCAACGTTGTTTCCGTGTCCGTTCACGATGGCAAAGCGCTTTATGCCATAGCCCATCAGCGAATGGCAGTAATCCGTCAACACTCGGATCTGCGTCTCTACCCGCAAGGTCATGCTGCCGGGGAATTCCAGATGCTGGGGAGAGTGCCCCACCGCCAGGGCCGGCGCCACCAGCACCTGCGGGTGGAGGCGTTCTGCGGCCCCGCACGATACAAAGGTCGCCGTGGCCGCGTCGACCTTTAATGGCAGGTGCGGCCCGTGCCCCTCATTGCTGCCAGTGGGAATGATCGCCAATTCAACCCGATCGAGGATGTCCTCGACTTCGGCAAAGCTCATCTCCGGCAAGAATACTTTGGACATAATCATTTCTCCGAATCAAAGTACAAGACAGAAAAGCGCAGAGGCACACTGAATGGGAAATCAGTTTTGACTTGTGCGAATCAATGTGCACGAAGATCTTGCCCCCTTTATCAGGGTCGCCATGGTAACCCGATGAGTTGGTCAATCCCAAATTGCTTCTTTCAAACCGAAGTTGTGCAGCCGCGAAAACAAATCCGAACGAACTCATTTCCATGATTAAGCTGCTTGCACTGTTCTTGTCTCTGTCTGTCTCTCTGATCTCTGAAGAGCTCGACGAAATTGACAAGGAAATCGAGAAGGAAATCGAATCCATCCTGTACGAATCGATTCGTACAACTCTCACCCCTCTGAATGAACGCCAATGGATGCTGGAATCAGAAGAAGCGATCACGATAAATGTCTTGAATGTGCATGTGGGCGAAGGGATCTTCCGGCCGCGGCAGATCGTCATCGAAAAACCGGCTGAAAATAAAGATGGCTGGCAGAAGGTCACGGACTTCTTTCCCGGCCGTGCCAGCCCCGCGGTTATCACCTTCCCCGAGATGGAGACGAAGAGGCTCCGGCTTACTGTGCCGTGGGGTAAAGCTCACATAGAAAAAGTCGACGCATTCAAGGCAGCCGGAGTGATCAAAGGAATCACGTCTTCACTTTTCAGGATCTTCCAGCCCGGTGGCGACAGCAGAGGTATGCCCCTTCAGAAAGAGAATGAGTTCACACTTCGTATTCAGGCTCATTCCTCTAAATCAATCGATGCCACCATTGTGATCGAGGTAGTCCATCGCCTGGAGAACCAGGAGAAGATCATCGCAACGACCGAAAAGCCGGTCGCGCTCGATCCTGGCAACGAACTGAGTGAATCGCTGTTGCTTAAGTGTGGAAAGATCCCTTCGAACGTTTTCGTGCGATTTCAACTGAGGCCAAAGAGTGAGTTTCAAAGGCCCTACCATACTCTTGAATACCCGGCCTATCGTGCGCCGCGACTGACCGCCAGACTGATCTTTCCGTCCTTCCGAAACTGCCTTTTTGCCACGCAGAAGACGGACGAAATAGAGGTCGAAGGATTGCTGGCCGAGCCGAAGAATTCTGTTGGAGGGCCCAAAGGCTATTCGGTCCGGCTTGCCATAGGCCGGCGTGAATTCCCGTATCGATTAAAGGAGTATCGAACCACGGGAATGCGAGTCATGAAAGATCGTCGACCGATCTTAAGAATGAAACTCAAGGACACTCCGGCCGGCTCGTTCAAACTTCGAGTGACGATTCATACACCTCCAGTCTTTGGCCAGGCGGCCCTGGCTCAGGATGAGATTCAGATTCTTTCTCCCTCTGCTAATGAAGTATGGCTGGATCGAGATGGCCGTATTCACGTGAATGGCCAACCATTCTTTCCTCTGGGCTTTCATCACGTCCCGAAGGAAGAGAATGCATTTGAGGAAATCGCGAAATCGGCAGCGAACATCGTTCACTGTGCGGATGCGACATCTGAGTCGTTGAAACTCGCTGGAAAACACGGCCTGAAAGTCATTGCTGGTCTCGGTGTTTCCATCAAAGAAAAGGACAGAGAAGCGAGCGGCAAGAGACTCCAGCAGCGACTCTCACAACTGAGAGATTCCCCACATCTTCTTGCGTGGTCGATGGAGGCGAAGACAGGAGAAGAGCTTGCGAGTGCGGTTGATACGTATCGATTCCTGCGAAAGGAAGATCCCTATCATCCAGTCCTCCTTTTCCAGCATGTGGATGTAGATCCAACATCCAGTGCCAGAGGGGCAGACCTCCTGGGTGGATTGTCTGGAGAGAGCGATGCGCCGGCAGAAACGCTCGTCCACTACTTTGAAGAATGCGCCATTGTGTCCGCCGCGCGGGGAAAGGGAGTCGTCGCTGCGCTGCCAGTCTTGCCGGACAAGCAACTCCAGTGTGTCTTCTACGGTGCGATTGCATCCGGTGTGAAAGGGATTCTCGTACATTGGAAGGGCTCTGAGAAAGCCAGCACTTTGATTAAAGACACCTCGCAGAAACTTCGCGTCCTCCTTGGTGACCGAAAAACCATGACCGTCAGCAAGACTTATCCATTCCACGCCGCGAGGTTTTCTCCAGGACGCGGAGGATTCTCAGTCTTTGTGAACAGTCTGCCCAAGGAAAGGAACTACCCAGGCTTTGCCAGGCTGTCCAGAATTTCTGGAATCAGGAACCTGTCTGAACAGTTTCAGCCCTGGGAGGTCCGGCTTTCTGAGTCGGGAAACTGACCGCAGTTTAGAGCGGTCTTATTTCCCAGAACTCCTTTACTACCGCGCAAACAATCGAGGAATGACATATGACGGACGAGGCAACAGCCGTATACGACCTGCATCTCCATACATTCTGGAGCTACGATGCCACAGCGCGCGTCGAGAGCTATTTTGAGCGGGCCCGCGAGCTTGGGGTCCGATGCATGGCCATCACGGAACATCACGTTCTTGATTCGCAGGATGACGTGCGGCAGGCAGCACGAAACTTCACTGATGTTCGAGTCATTCCTGCGGCCGAATTGTCAGTAAACACCTCTATCGGTGCGGTGGACCTCCTCTGCTACGGATTCTCTGATCTGATATCGCCGGGCCTTCAGGAAGTTCTGGATGTCTATCATGACTGGCAGCGTGAATACGGCTCGGCCATATCGAAAGGAATGTGCGCTCTTGGCTTCGATTATTCTGATGAGCGGCGTATGGAACTGCTGCAATCCTATCGGCCGCCGCAGACGCTCGAAGTCCAGGGATGCACGCACGTGAAGAATGGTGTGCAGCGCGACTACTGGCTGGAGCGGGGCTTCATTTCAAGTCTCACGGAGTATTCAACAGTCCGAAGCCGGGCTGGGGCCGCCGTTGCCGCTCCACCGTATCCTGCGGTCGAGAAGGTCATCCCTGCGGTGAAGGAATCGGGCGCCCTCGTCGCAATCGCTCACCCCCACGGCTACTTTGCCCAGGGAGATCGAAATCGCATGGACCACCTGGTCGACGAGTGTCTTCTGGATGGCGTCGAATGCGCCCATCCTTCAGTTCCTGAGGACTTCACTCAGGTCTATCGCAGTTACTGCGAGGAGAAGAAACTGTTCTCTACCGGTGGTTCCGATTGCCACTCAGACGAACACGTTCAGACAAAATTCGCGGTACACAACGGGGAGGAAGAATGGCTGGATGAGTTCCTCGATCGCCTGGATGGACGACCCAAGGAACAATGTTAACGGTGGCCGCGGTTTGTCCCGCGGAGGCTCACGTTTCTTCCTCGCGGCTCGCCTTTAATTCCAATTGTGCAAACTTGGGACAAGAATCCAAGCCCCGGCACCTTACTCATTACTCATTACTCATTACGTCCAGCCCTTCGGTTCGTGCGATGATTTCGTCTTGCAGACACTTACCCATCTGGGTGAAGTCGGAGCTGTATCCGGCCACCCGTACCAGGAGGCCGCGGTAACTGTCGGGGTCTGCCTGCGCGGCCCGGAGTGTCTCTGCATCGATCATGTTGAGTTGGAGCTGGCTGCCGCCCATGGCGACGAAGGCACGAATGAGGGCCACCACGTTCTTCTTTCCTGCGGGCGTTGCGAAATCACTGGGATTCAGACGGAGCGTGGAGACGTTGCCCGCTGCCATCCTTGAATGGTCTAGCTTGCAGAGCGACTGAATGACCGCTGTCGGTCCCGCGGTCGTCCTGCCCTGGGAGCCGGCAAGTGAGTCTGCGAGGGTGTCTCCCCTGGCGCGGCCGTCGAGGGTCGGCCCCATGACCAGGCCATAGGCGATGTGCATGTTCTCCCCGCCAGCCAGATGTCCGAGCACGAGAGCGGAGCGAATGGGCGTTTTTCGTCGCTCGAGCGAGCCCGACATCATCGTCACCAGGCGATTGCCGACCTGATCCACTTCCGGATGGTCGTTGCCGAATTTGGGAAGATTCCTGAGTTGGCGGAAAATATCAGCGTCACCGGCGTCGAGGCGGGCAAAAAGTGAAGCGAGAGATTCATCTGCTTCAACCGCGAGCTTCGTGGCCGCGAAGATCATTTCCGCAGCATTGGGCAGGCCCATCCCTTCCCATTGGCCGAGGTGGGTCGCTGCGCCGCCGTGATTAATGTCCCGGCATCTCTCCAGGCAGACGGGCATCAGGAGCGACGCGGTGAATCGGGTGTCGCGTTCCTGGCACTTTTCGTCGCACCAGATGTTGTTGATTCGGCACGCTTCAGCCACATTATCGATGTGCCGCTCGATCGCGTTCCACATGGCTTCGCTGTCTCCACCGCCTTCACGGGCGAAATCGCGGAGGGCTTCATCGACGATGAGAGCGAGATTGATCCAGCCATTGGGCGCGCCCCAGTTTCCGAGGCCGGGCGATACCACTTCGGTGCATCCACTGAGTGCGAAATTTCTGGCTTCCTCCAGGGGAATGCCGACGCGGGTCAGGCCTTCGATGATGGGACGGTCCCCGTAGAAATTCGGCTCGGTCAGCCCATCTCCGAGCATGTCGATTGCCTGAGTGAGAACATCTTCCGGGGTGTTCTCATGGCAACGAATGTAGACCGTGGGCCGCAGCAGCCTCACGTTGTGAATTGCTGAGAGGAAAAGGCGAGTGAGATCATTGGTCGCGTCCGACCCGTCCGGGTGAACTCCGCCGAGGGTCATGGTCTGGACCGAGCTGACATTGATGAGACCTTCCATCGTATCACCGTGAATCTTGATCATCAGACACTCGATGAGCTCCTGGGCTCTCTCACGGGTGATTCGACCAGCGGCAAGATCGGACTGATAGAAGTCATTGAGATACACATCCGGACGGCCGGTGGCATCTCCCGCGACCATGTATGCGAACCAGAGGCCCTGAAGCGCTTCGTGGAAAGTCTCAGCGGGTTGAGCCGGCACTTTCTCGCAGATGCGGGCAATTTCCAGAAGTTCATCGGTGTATTCAGGGCCGGCCGACTTCGCACGCTTCCGGCAGGCGTCTGCATAGGTGCTCGCGTGTTCGATCATCGCGTCGTGTCCCATGGCAAAGGCGGTGGCGAAGTCGCGTTCATCGCCATCCCTGGCTGCGGCCAATTTCCGTGCGCGCCGGGCGAGAGCCGCGGAGCCGGTACGGACGAAGCCGGCGTAATCAACGACCTTGTGATTCAACGATCCCTGCGGCGAGATGAGCCCCCGCTGCGCCATGGCCCGGATATCGGGACGGTCGGCCGGTGCGTTTTGCGCGAACCTTTCAATGTAATGGTCTGATCCATCGGGAATCCAACCGCGTCCGGCCTCGCTGCTCGTGTCTCGAATCCTTGCGCCGACGATGAGCTCGCCATCACGTATCACCGGGGTCAAACGCGGATGGACGTGAGCAAACGCGTGCGCATCCTGCAGGATGAATGGAAGACCTTCAGGGGGAGTGTACCTGCCGTGCAGCTCAGCCTGCTCGATGAATACCCGAAAATCGCGATTTGCGGCATCCGTCGCCAGCAGGTGGGTTCGAGGCATGGATCCGCGAAGAGGTAGAGTTTCAGATGTCGGTGTGGGTTCGAGAAGAGTAGCGGCCATGGACTATCCTCCAAAGTTGGCAGTTTT
>JASLXP010001124.1 GCA_030740295.1 Planctomycetota bacterium | reverse complement strand
TGATTCTGTTCTGGAGATTCCGGGCGGCGTCTGCCTCCCGGGTAATTTTCGTAGGATAGGCTTCCAGCCTGTGCAGTTCTGGCCGTTAGCATTTGTATCACAAATAGTTGCACCGACGGCCATTTTCTGTTTTGCAGATATTTTGCCGTTTTGGGTGTCCTTGGCTGTTCGGATAGCGACGGCGATTGTCTCGATGAGTTCTTGAAGGCGATCTTCGCTGGTCTTGACGTAGCGATCAAATGTTATTGTTCTTGGGCGGTGACGCATGAGGTGCTGGATTTCTTTCTCGGTTGCGCCGACCATGTTGAGGAGCGTGCCGAAGGTTGTGCGTAGGGCGTGGAAGTCGATCTTGCCGTCAGTGGTTTTCTTTTCGATGCCGGCTCTTTTACGGTCTCGCTCCATTGTCGTACTTGGATCGGCTGACAGGTAGAGGAGTGGGGATTCTGGAACCTTGAAACGGCGATTTCCGCATTTGTTCTCGTAGAGCTGTCTGGCGAGGTGTTCTGGGGTGGATTCTTTCAGGACCTCGATGAGGCGCATGGGCAATGGTTGGAATCCTGGCTTTCGGTTCTTCGTCCATTCTGGGCGAAGGTGTAGACCGCCTCGCTCAACGTCCAGAACCTCTTCTGAAAGGTTTCGTAGCTCGTTGACTCTCAAGCCCGTGCACAAAGCGACTTCGTAGACGAGGCATCGATGGTCGGGCACAACTCTGAGGAGTTTGCCAATTTCCTCGAGGTCGAAGGGCCGGCGTGGTTCTTCGGGCGTAATGTCGAAGGGGGCGAGGTCCTTGAGAGGATCGACTTCAATGAAGCCTCGCTTCACGCACCAGATGCAGAAGCTCTTGATGGATTCGCCGTAGCTCTTGACGGTCTTGTTGGCTCGGCCGTCGTTCTTCAGCGATTGTAGAGCTTCTTCGACGGGCGAGAGGATGTCCTCGACGTCGGCGAGCGTTTGCAGGTTCAAGGTGTCTGCCCACCAGTCGAGTTGCCTGCCTTTTGTTCTGTGGTGCTGAGGCGACCAGCCATGCCCACCTTTACTTCCCTGGGTTTCGCCCCAGGCGAGGTACTTCTTCTTGATCTCCTCGAATGGTGTTCGGTGGTGCCGTGCGTAGGACTTGGGTGGCGGGCGATACCCTTTCCTAATCTCTTCGTGCTCTCGCTCGACCTTGGCTGCGAGACGTTCGGTCTGTTTCTTTGAGGGGTAGCCGGTTTGGGATTTCCGCTTTCCCTGCCAATCCGTGTACATGAATCGCCACTTGGGATGGGCTTTACCGTGCTTATCGAACGTCTGGTAGACGCGTGCCATAAAATGAATCCTTTCAAATCAAAGTTTCAATTTGGGTGTGATGACTTACGAGATGAAACACATTAATCAAGGTGAAAACTTGGAGATTCGAGCGGCTTCTCTTTCGGCCTCTTTTGCCGCTTCGGCCAGGGCGTTTTCGAGGTGTGTCAGGATGTGGATCACCAGCCAAACTTTGTGGTTGGCGAAGTCTGCTGGTGGCGGCAGTTCGCCCCGCTCGACCATGCGTTGGATGGTTCGAGGGTGCTTCTTGAGCAGGCCGGCCAAGTGCTTTTCGTCGAGGATGGCCTTATCAGGCAACTGGGCCAATTCGTCGACCAGGAAGCCTGAACTATCGTCTGTGCTGGTCTTTTCAATCAATGCCGTATTCATCATAAATTTTTCCTTTCTTGTCTGAAGGGCGTGGTTCAAGTGCGTATATGTTTGAGGATTGCTCAGACGATCCGTTCACCGATCGGCCAGACATCGAAATGGTCGGTCTCGAATTCATCGAGTCCTCCTGCGATCCTGCGTCCGGCTTGGATACGCTTGACGAGAGCATGTGCCATTTCCTCGAAATGGTCGGCATCCAGAAGGTTCTGTCTTCTCTCGATCCATAAATGCCCGTTTTCCTCCCGGAGTATTTGGGCCAATTCGATGAGCCTCCATGCCCGCCGCATGGCAGGTGTGCTTTTCCGTTTCTTCAAATTCGTTCTGGGATTTTCAAACATGTTCTCTCCTTTCCGCCCGAAAGAACTCCGGGCATATTCAGGCTTGTGAATAAGAAAAGTCTCGACTTGTTCATGACTCGTACAGAAATAGTGGATTGCCTTCATAGATCAGCCGCGAATTGCTGTTTGAATTCGGAGCTCTGACCTGTCGGATGTAGTTTTTTTCCTGCAGCAGTTTCAGCGCGGGTTCTGCTTCGCTGGCTTTGTTGAACCTTCTCGCGACGCGAAGCAGGTCTCGTTTGGTGAACTGCTTGAGCACTTTGGATTTGATTTTGGCCAAGACGTATCTGGCATCGTCGAGGGTCTTGTCTGCACCCATCTCGGCGTAGGCGGCCTGGGCGTGCGGGATGAGGTAACGACCAACTTTCACTGCGTTGGAAACGGTCTCCGCATCAATGAGTTTTTCCCATGGAGAGGTTTCATAAACATGTTTTGCCATGTGGAGAAGGCCGGCGATTCTCAACGAGGCGCCATGTAACTTGCCTGCCCAATCTGTTATGTCGCCGAGCTCGCCGGACTCCTTTAACTGGGGCTCAAGCCAGTCGTAAAATTCTCTGTCTCGAGTAATCGCTTCGTTTGAAAGTCTCAGAAAGTGCGGGGAAATGTCGCTGTGGTCATCATTGCCGAAGGGAATCTCCAGGAGTTCGGTGAGGAGATTGCGGTAAGCGGTGGTGAGTTCCGTCGGAATCTCTGGTGCTTCATACACTCGGTGCCCAACGATGCTCTTGGGCATGCTGTAGAGAAAGCGTGCAATCAGGCCCCGACCTTTGAAATATTCATTGCCCATCAACCGTTGCAGATCGACCGGCTGGATAGTTATTCCAATAGTCAACGCTGGATACCGGATGTTCCGCCGAAACAACTGGCGGCTGACGTCAATCGGCTCGCCGGCGTGAGATTTCAGATAGTTGTCGATATTCGGCTGGCCATTGCTCGAGTATCTGCCGTTCATCATTCCAAAGACTTCTCCCCCTTCAGGACTGGTCAGTGCAATGCGCCCATGGTTGGCCTGCATCAGACTGGCAAGGCTCTCCGGTGTGGCGTCGTTTGTGATGAATTGGGGCATGGAAGGCAGTGGCATGCCTGCCAGTGACACTGCGAGGTCGCAAGCTTCCTTCTCCAGTTCGACTGCCTTATCGACGTTCGCTGCTTTCGCGGCCTGTTTTCTGATTTCTTCGAGTCTTTTCTCTTTGTTGAGCCGCTGCTCGTTGGCTATCGCAATCTCCGGCTGCGCCTCTCTAGCCAACTGAGTCTGGTAGTCGTGAATCACTGACTGAATCTGAGCAAAGACCGCGCTCTTTCTGCTTGCGGGAGGGAGTGCAATCGCCGTCCAAATGTTGACCGGCTCCTCGTGGCTACCGTTTCCTTTTACTTTCACTTTGTTGGCACAACTCGTTGACAAAGCGGCCAGACTTAGCATGGCGGCCATGTCGACCGGTGTCTGGGTCGAGGCAGCTACCGCTTCAACGAAGCTCTTCAGCCATAACGGCAAGACTTCGACGGGGAAAACTGGCAAGTCGTATTCAAGAAGTGGTGAAGGTCTTGCCCACACTTCGCCGGTGGAATCGTAGGCCTGAGCTTCATTCTTCATGCGCTCGCGTTCGGCATTGAAAGTTTCGTCATTCAGTTCATTGGAGTCCGTTCGACTCATGTCTTCTCCTATCCGTGTGTGAACGTACGTAAATCTTCGATGTGTCCTGAGAGCGCCTTGACGGTTTCGTCTCTGAATATTCTTCCCGCTTCGTCATTGTCATGAACGATGACCAATCGGTGGGCTCTCAGGCGCGCGATTTGTTTTGGTGTCCAGTCTTCTGCCCGCATGGATTCGCCTCGTGTGATGGAAGTCGCCGCTTCTCCGGCTGATATCCACCGCAAGGCTTTCAATTCGCCGGGCAAGAGATAGAGGCAGGTCTTTTGCCATCCAGATTCTCGTTCTGCTTCGGCTCTGGATACGCCGCCCTGGAATTCCATGATGGCTGCACGCTCATCCTGCTCCTCGAACCACCACTCCGGAGGCGGCCAGAGAGTTTGGTAGGCGTGTCTTCGTTGCCCATTGTTATCGGGATGAGGTAATCCGAAGCATGCCCAGCGGCTCTTGCTGCCATGCTGTTTTCTGAATTCTTCGTCTTCGATGTGGAGTTTGGCCGCGCGTATCGACCCTCCCGAGTCGGATATCGGCAAGACCCAGACATTTCGCGCTTCGAGGCTCCGTCCGATAACAGGCCACGATATCGGGCCTTCGAGAAACCCGACTCCCCATGCCTTAACTGCTGCAAGGGTGATATTTCGATTCGTGAGCCACCTGGCCTGTAGGTCTGGGAGATTCCATAAGGACTGTTGTGCTTCACCGACAAACTCCTGGAGGCGAATGGTGTCAGGAATCGGTACCAGGGGTTCTTGGGGCCGAGCTTGCGCGGGTGCTTGATGCGAACAGGCGTCTGAGGAAATCGAAAGAGGACAAGCCTGGTCAAGATCGATACCGGCCTGCTCTGCGAGGATCCCCACGGCGTCAACAAAATCGACACGCAGATTCCTCATTACAAATGCGAAACAGTCGCCGCCGGCATGGCACCCAAAACAGTGGAATACCTGTCTCGATGGAGAGACGGTAAAACTTGGATTGCTTTCCTCATGAAGAGGACAGCAGCCCTTGAGTTCCGAGCCTGCTGCTTTGAGTTCAACATAGGAACTTATCAAAGTCACTATGTCAGTTGCGGCTCGAACCTGCTCTTTGGCCTGGTGGGATATGCGAGCGATTGTTGGTGCACGCAGGGCCGAGGGGTGTGGAACTCCCGTCCGGAGGCTACTCATTCTTCGCCTCCTGCTGTCTGGATAGGTTGGTTTTCCGGAACTTGACTTCCACGCCCAGCCGTCTCAGTTCTCGCTGGGCTTCGGCGGCCAACTCGAAGTCGGACAGATCAATCCCGGTCTGTAGAACGGAAAACCAGTAGGACGGCGAGTCCTTCACTCGCTCGCTGACGGTACGAATCAGATCGTGAGTTTTTGGATTTTTTCTCTGCATAACCTGGGACGGGCGTTGCAGAGAATTGTGTATTTCGGGAGATGTTCGAGCTGCATCTCGTTATTTCACGGACAATTGGGATCGTTTAAGAATCGATCTGTCGTTGCAGAATCCTGTTGCAAATGCAACGCAACGAAATCAGTCGTCCCGATCCGATACTTGATGTTTGGGTTTTCTTCGCTTCCGGCCGCGAACAACCGGCTTACCATGGTCCCGGCACTTCTCGAACCACTCCATGAGAGTTGAATTCTCATCGCAGTCTCTCTTTATCGTGCTGCGATCACAATTGAAGTGTCGGCCAAGTTCAGCGTAGCTGAGCTTTCGATTTGCCAGCTCAGGGTACTCCTCATGGATGGTGCCATTGATCAACGCAACAAAGTAACTTCTCAAGTACTCCAGGATGTGTTGTCGCCGTCGCTCGACTTTCCTGGATACTCGCCTTTCTTGTGAGGCCACTTGTTTTTCGGTCTTTGCTGATTGGTCAGCACTTTGGTTGGCACCAGAAATCATTTCTGCCTGGATTTTCCACTCCGCCCACTTTTTTGCGTAACTCACGATCTCTCTGAGGGTCAGTTTCCCGACTGTCTCCGCAGGAATATCGACCATCTCGGCGAGCTTTAGCCAATCCTCCAGGCCCGACTGCGATGGCAGATTTCTCATCTCCAGTTGGTTATTCGCCTTACGCATCCCTTCGCGAATTGCCGCATGGAACTCATCCCAAAGCCTCAGTTCCAGAGAGTTGGCTTTCCGATACTCCGGACTGCTTCTTATCTCCTTCAGAATCCTGTCGAACTCCTTCAACCGTTTGCTCGCACGTTCCCAGGCTTCTTGGGTCTCCGGGCTCTCTGCCATTGCTTGGAGGAAAGCTTTCCCGGCTTTGACAGCCATAGGTTTCTGGGATTTGCGAAAATGGTCCACGAAATCTTCGTCTGCGAGTTCAGGTTGGCTAGTAGCCCTTGATTGGCAATGATAAACCAGTCAAAGGAGCCATGACAACTGCCACCAACCGGTCAACTGGTCCCTAAACGAAAGATGAAGACGCGAAGGTCCGGCGCGGCATCGATCATCTGCCCGGCCAGGTTGTCGTAGGCAATGACCCGGCTTCGCCGACAGCACAGCTCGTCGGCGACAATTGGAAATCTGCTGAACGACTCCTTTGGGTGCCCACCAGTGATCCGCAGTCCGTAGTCCTGGGAACGACGCTTGCCAATCATCTTGGGGTGCCCTTTCTGCTTTACGATGATGATCATGTTCGGATTTCACATCGTTGTTCAAGCAGCTCAAGGTCAATGAGAATCTCATCGCTTCGAGTCGCTCCGCGTACCGCCGAGATGGTCCAAGGCATCGGAAGAGCAATCTGCCAAAGTCATCTCATCGAAATCGATCACCGCTCAGCTCGTTGAGCATCTTGGCCGTGCAAAGATCTGTAACGTCGTCGTGGACTGCATCCCAATGATGAAGAATCCGTTCGCGACACAACCTGGCTTGCGCCCTACCTCAGCCTGTCGCGCCGAAGCATAGTGGTCTTGTCAGATACGGACGACCCGGTAGCCACGGAGAAACAGTTTACGATGTTCTCGACCATCACCTTCTGTGGAGCCCAAGACGATCACCACTCTGGCGGACCACCAATCCATTTATATGAGCCACGCCCAAATCATCCTCGCCGAAGAAGACGATGACGAAGGAGTCGCTTACGCAGAGCCGTTCACGCGGAAGCGGCCCACTCCGGCAGACAGTGCATTTGTTGCCGAGAATGTCGCTGCACTAACAACTCTGGAAGTAGCCATCTACATATTGCACTGGTAGGTTCTGCCGTTGTATCGTTGATGAACGATGAACAATCTCGGAAAGAAGAAGGGTCAGATGATCCCGAGTTCAGGTTCGATACGTGTTTGCCACGAAGTGCTTCTGGTACTGATAGCTTTCTGCTTTCTGATCGATGTATGCAGCCTGTGCGCCGACCAACATGCGGCGGCGCGGTTCAAGGGCACGGGCAAGGCCGATCCGATCCGGATTACGAACGTGAGCTGCGGAGAAGCCGGCGCCAAAGGCACGGGTATCGTGAGCTTCGATCTGGCATGGGGCCACTCCTGGCGCGCCGCCTGGGAGGTCCCGGCAGCCGCCCACGGCGGCAAGGACACGCTCAAGCTCGAGAACTGGGACGCGGCCTGGATCTTCGTCAAATTCAAGAAGCCCGGTGTCAGGCACTGGGAGCATGCCACGTTGTCAACTGAGGCTGGAGACCACCAGGTCCCGGCGGGCGCGAGCGTGGATCCCGGGATGACCGACGATGGGAAGCAGGCCGTCGGGGTGTTTATCTACCGTAATGCACCGGGCAGCGGGCAGAACAAGTGGAACGGGGTGAAGCTACGGTGGCTGGCTGGGGCGGACGGTGTGAAAAGCTTAGAGAATATGCTCGTCACGGGCGCTCGCCCTGCGCGGAAGAGCCCGAAGAAGAAAGTGCCTGAAATCGAACAGGATGATGGCGACGGTCTTGGCGGGCTGTTTGAAGAGGCCTTTGCCGAGAAGGAGGCGGCTGATGCCACGAAGCGTCAAGCCGGCAATGTGCAGATCCGGGTATGTGCCATCCACATGGTCTATGTGCCGGAAGGCGCGTTCTGGGCCGGTGACGGAACCACGGAGCCGAAATTCATCGCCGGGCAGCTCACGGCATCCAATACAGCGAAACCGATCCGGATAAAGAGCGAAGGGGAACTGCGGGTCGGCGGTAGGAGCCGCACTGGCATGGGCAACAACGATTGCATAGGTACCTACGACGACTTTTCCACCGGGGTCTCGTTCGCACTCCCCGCCCGGTATCCCAAGGGGTATGCTGCATCCTACTGCATGAAGCACGAAATCACGCGCGGCGATATGGCGATGTTCCTCAACACGTTAAGCGAGAACATCAGAAAGCGGCTGGGTGACGGTAGCGTGGGTCAGGGAATCAGGCGTCAGGGGTCGGGAGCGGCTGCCGTCTATGTCGCTGACGCCCCCCACATGCCCTGCGGCGGTTTCAGTTGGACACTAGGCATGAATTTCGCGGCATGGGCTGGACTGCGGCCAATGTCCGAGCTCGAGTTTGAGAAGGTCTGCCGTGGCCCGCTCAAGCCGGTGCCTGGCGAATTCGCCTGGGGCACAGCCGAGATCTTGGGGACTAACAGCAAGGAGGGGCCGCCTGACGGGTACGAGGTCGTAAACGCATACAAACCCAACGAGCGGGTCGAATGGGTGGGACCGAGCGATCCCAATGCCAAGCGCGGCAATGCGGCTTGGCTCGGAACGATATGGCAGAGCAACAAGCCGTTCGGGTCCGCGGCGAATGAGATCAACCGGCCACTGCGCGCCGGGATCTTCGCGACACCCGAGAGCGACCGGGTCGCCGCTGGCGCTTCCTACTGGGGTATCATGGAACTAAGCGGCAACCTCGTTGAGGGCTTCGTGCGCCTGGGACATGCCCGGGGACGGCAGTTTGCGGGCGGGCACGGCGGTGGAAATGCTCCTCCGGAGCCCTGGGAACATCTGGACGTAGGGTATGATCCAGCCACGGTCACGCGAGGTGGGGGACTCACTACGGGTAGCCGTAGCCTTCAGGTTTCGGCTCGCGGCGGCAGGGAACTCGGTGGACAGAACCGAGTCTTATCACCCCGATACGGATTCCGCTGCGTACGCTCGGCCGCGGCCGGCCGTCCGCCGGTAGCGGCGTCTGCCCCCAGCGTGCACGCCTCGCGCCTGTTCAACAAGGCGGTGCGCATCGAAAACGTTAAGAACAGTGCCCGCGACGTAAAGACGGCCACACTTACGTTCGATATCGCTTGGGACGACTCCTGGCGCGATGCAAAGAACCACGACGCCGCCTGGATCTATTTCAAAACGCGCTCCAAAAGCATGGGGGACTGGCAACACGTCAAGCTGGTTGCGGATCGTGTGCTCAACCCCAGGGGATATCGTCGCGGTGAAGGAACGCCTGTCGATTTGATCGTGCCAGATGGCAAGGATGGCTTCACTGGTCTTTTCATTCAACGCTCCGAAGCCGGGAAGGGTGCCGTCAAGATTCGGGGCGTCACGGTTCTGTGCGAAGCTCTCCCCCTGAAACCTTCCCTACAGCCCTTCGGCATCGAAATGGTCTACGTTCCCGGAGGGGCGTTCTATCTCGGTTCAGGCGGTAGTGAGGCGAACCGTTTTTTCAAATATACCGACGGCAGCCAGAACACCTTGCCATATCTGGTGTCCGCTTCAGGAGCTATACCAACCGGCCCGCAGAAGGACAGGTTATGGGCTACCGGCGCACAACCTGACGGCTCCGACGCAGGCGAGCTCCCGGCGGCATATCCCAAAGGCTACCGGGCCTTTTATTGTATGAAATGGGGCATCAAGCAAGGGCAGTTTGCCGCCTTCCTGAGCTTGCAGTCAAAGGTCCGGTCCACCGAACACCAATATCAAAGGGGGAACTGGCCGGTCCGTACGATCGGACGGATCGGCGGGGAGGGCCTGACCTGGTGGCAAGGCGCCGGATTCGCCGCCTGGGCCGGGCTGCGGCCGATGACAGAGCTGGAATACGAAAAGGCGCGTCGCGGTCCCGAAAAACCGGTTCCAAATGAGATGGTGCAATCGTTTTGGAAAATCAGGGATCTCGCCGGGGGCACGCCTTTTGACCGCGTCGTGTCGGTCGAGCCGGTCGCAAAGGGATTTGCGGGTACGCACGGCCTCGGTGAACCGGTCCTGCCGAAAGACTGGCCCGCAGAGCAAGGCACAGGAACAGCACTGCGCGGCGGTGGAATTGGAGGGGCCGCGGCGGTTTCCCATCGGAACGAGTCCTCCGGCAACGATAGTCTCACCAGGCAGAGCGCCAGGCTACCCGGCTGGCACTATGAGGGCTGGCGCGGTGTGCGTACCGCCCCCGGCGCAGTCGTGGCAAACACGGCGACAACGGGCGCCGGGAAGCAGTTCGCCCTGAAACTTGACCCGTTGCCCGATCTGAGAGAGCACGACATCAATATTGTTGTGCTCAGCGGGAGTTTTCTAAACAGGAGCGACAAGGCGCTGAAGGTTACGGTAGGCTCCGCCATGCCCGACGGCTGTTTCCCAGGTGGCGCGGCGGCCCGGACGCTCACGGCAGCGGCCGGCGCCGAGACGCCGTTCCAGCTCACGATGGTTCTCACCGAGAGTGTTCTACGCACGGCCCGCCGTACCCAGCGGTTGCCGTTTCAGGTGCTTTCAACGGACGGCAACGTGCTTTCAGAAGCAACCGTCAACGTGCCATTGGACAACCCGCTGGCCGCAAAGCCGCCGGTTGTCAGGTCTGTGACCGGAGGCCAGATCCATGTCGCTGTTGCCAATATGACCGGACGTGCACATGCACTGACAATCCGTTGGAAACCACCGGCCGATATCAAGATCAAGGAACCGGAACAGCGCTTTGAAATTGGCCCACACGCCACGGCGAAGGCGACTTTCGTCTTCCCCCCCCAACCGGTCAGCGACTTCGGCTACCGCGCCCTGCCCTATCAGGTTGTCACCGCAAACGGCGCCGCACAGACAGCGGAGACTGTCACCGAATTCCGAGTTCAATCACGATGGTGGGTTGGCCAGTATCAGATCCCTGACACGAAAGGCCCGAAGATGAGCGGGGGCGGTATATTGGATGATGAAAACAGCAACCTTGAAGGGCTCGGCGGACTCGGCGAAATCGTTGCGGATCCGCAGAACAAGAAGAAGGACTCTTTCCCGGATCCGCCACCCGGCCTGTTCACGGCGAAGGGGCCGCCGAAACGTTGGAAGGAAGTAGTCCACGGCGGCAGTCTCTGGGTCAGCCTCCTCGATCCGTTGCCCAAGGCGAACACCATTGTCCTGGCAGCCACACGCGTGTATGCGCCCACCAATCGCGAGGCAACGCTCAGCATGGTGAGCGAGAGCCGGGCAGCGACCTGGGTAGACAATCGGATCTTCTGGCGAGCGAACCGCGGTTTGCCGGCGCCCACCCGGCCCTTCTTCGGGCGCATCTGGCTGAACGGCAAAGTCGTGCATGACACCAGGCCGAACGCGAAGACGAGTAAAGGCCCGACCCGCCTGCGGAAAGGGCAAAACACGCTGTTCGTGCAGTGCAAAGCGAACACAGGTGATGTCCAATTACTGGCTAACTTGTTTGTGCTGTTTCTGCACCCGAAGAACGGCCATCTGATGAAAGATCTCGTACTTGATGTGCAGGGCAGACCATGAAGTTAGAAAACTCCATTCGTGTTCGCATCGGTCGGCTGTGCATGCTCGCCTTTGGCATGCTACTGCCCGGCCAGGTCGGCTTTGGTGCAAATTACTTCGATCCGCAGGTGCGGATAACAAACATCAAGATTCTGCCGCGCGACGCCAGAACCCACGCAATCCAGTTTGATGTCTCGTGGGACAGCGCTTCGCGGAACGACAACACACACACCGCCGCATGGGTGTTCTTCAAGGTCCGGGCCAACAAGACTGCGCCCTGGCAGCATGTGCGACTTGCCGCGGACCGTGTTCTGAACCCGGACGGTTACGGGCACGAGAACAATCCCGAGGGTGCGGGGGACGGCGGCTCGCTTGCTCACTACCTTGGCAAACCACAGGACAAACGGATTGAGGGGATCGAAAGCCGGCCCGACATCTTCCTGAATAAGGAACGCAACACGCCGCTGGAGTTCCTGGTACCAGACGGCCCGGACGGATTCACCGGCGTATTCCTGCGACGGGCCGGGAATGGTGGCGGCGCTGCAAATACGCGTGCGGTTACACTGCTCTGGGATATCACGCTGTCGAAACACGATGTCCTTGCAAAGGCCCTGTCGGGGGCCGAGTTCCGCGCGCCTTCACCAGAGGACACTCCGAGTGTGCCGGAAGACTTCCACAACATTGTTCGATTTGGTCGCTTTGAGGGCACGGATGTTGAGTTCCGGTCGTTCGGGGTCGAAATGGTTTACGTGGCCGAAGGCCCCTACTACCTGGGAACCGGTGGCCCGGAGGTCAACGCGTTTCACCTCAGCAAGGCGGACGGCAGTGGCGTCTCGCCGTATCGGGTGACCGGGCCGGGCGCGATCCCCACGGGCCGAGAAGAAGGAAGACTGTGGGCTAACGGCGCATCCCCGGAGGACGGCGGCGAAATTCCGGCCTCGTTTCCGAATGGGTTTCGGGCATTCTACTGCATGAGACAGCACGTCACTCCCGGGCGCTACGCCCAGTTCCTGAGCACCATGACACCGGCACAGGCCGAGGCGCGTGGGCCTATCACCACCAGGGTAAAGCATGGGTTCCGAGTTCTGCGTATAGGCAGGGCCCCGGACTACCTGTTTGCATACCGGAACGGTGGCGCACGGGATGGATCCGGAATGCGCATGATCTCCTGGGCGGATTCTGTTGCCTACGCCTCCTGGGCAGGGCTGCGGCCGATGAGCGAGCTGGAGCTTGAGAAGGCGGTCCGCGGCCCCCGCTATCCGGTCGCCGAGGAAGTCGGCCCATCCTACTGGGGCATTCGGGCGATCGGGCCGTTTGAGTGGGAGTCCTTCAAGAGCTGGGAACAACAGTGCGAGCGCGTGGTGACCGTAGGCAATGCGACGGGAAGCAGATTCAAGGGCACGCACGGTCGCGGGACGCTGACGCCCCCGGTGGACTGGCCGAAGGCCGATGCAGTTGGATCGGGTTTCAGGATCCACTATTTCGACATGGCCGGCCGCGGTATCGACCTGGTGCGCGCACGTGCCTCGGACCGCATGAACACCGCCGTGGTGAGAACTGACCGAAACCGTGACTTCAAGTTCCGCGCCGTACGCACCGCGCCGCTGCAGAATCCGAATGCCCGGGAATAGCGTACGTGGCGGGCGAACAGAGCACATGTTCCGTCCCTGTTTCATACCGCGGATTTTTCGAGCAACTGGGATTATGGGGGCGACCGGAGTTGCGCACAGGGGGGCGCGGTGTGGAGGAATCCTGGGTGCGCCAGCGTCCCGCTGGCATATGGGAGCGACCTTGGGTCGCTATGCCGGCGAGACGCCGGCGACCCCAGGGAGCTATTGCGGGCGAAGCCAGCCTTCGGTTCATACCTTCTCCGCTTCGTGTACGATATGCACAGTTAAATTCCTGTTGGGTGAACCGGCGATGAAATGCTGAATTTGGAGTAGAGACAACCCATGAGACGGTTCATTGTCATATCGTCCGTGGCTTCCGTTCTGGCGTTTCCGGCGCTGGTTGAAGGAGAGCCTGATGTACCAAGTCTTAAACCGCGCGATCTGACGCCCGTGACCTGGCTGAAGGCGTCAAAACACGCGCCGGTCGAGGTCGTACGCAATGGCAAGGAACGGGCGGTGGTCTATGTGGCCGATGCGAAGGCCCTTAAGGAGGTCCCTCCGGAAGGCAAGAAGAATTTCGGGACACCGCCGGCGTTGAGGCGCCTGATTGATGAGCTGATAGATGTGGTCCGCATCAGAACCGGCGCCACTCTCGAGCTGGTCAAGGAACTTCCAGCCGCAATTCAGCCGGCCATTGTGATTGGCGACTGCGAGGCGGCGCGCAAAGCCGGGATCGACACGGCGAAACTTCCGCCTGAGGGCTTTGTCGTCAAGACGGCACCGAATCGTGTGTTTCTGGTTGGCGGCGGTAAAGCGGACAATGCAACGACCTGGGCCGTGGCTGATTTCCTGGAACGCTTCGCCGGCGTACGCTGGTACTGGCGGGCGGAGTATGGTGGCCGCTCGATCCCGCGCGATGCCTCTCTGATTATTCCTCCTTCGCATTATCGTGACCAGCCGGTCTTTGGTCTGAGGAACCACTACATTGACCACTCCGGCATGTTCGCTCTCCACAGCGAAGGACACAACAGGGGTGACCAGATGCCGCTCCCCTTTCCGCAGGGCGTCGTTCGAGATAAGGACAAGGCCGGATTGGCACCCGATAGGCGGTATACGGCCGATCTAGCTCTGATCCGGCACGGCCGCAATCTCGACTACGATACAGGACTCATTCAGGGACATGCGGGGATGTGGGGCGGCTTAGGGGCACTCAAAGGGGATGGAACGCGGAGCAAACGATGGGTCTGCTATAGCGCGCAGGCAACTCTCGATGCTTACCTGGATCGATTGTCAAAGCACTGGGATTCGGATCCTCTACTGGTTTGGCAGCATAAAATCATCACAGGGAAAAGCTGCACCGTCTATTTCCCAAACAGTCCCGGCATGCCATGTCGCTGCCCGGTCTGTACGAAGACTGCGTCCCGATATCGCGACGACGCTGAACTCAAGAAAGCCTTGGCCGCAGAGCATGGCGATCGTCGAGCCTTCGAAATAGTCGAAGAGCGTGTGCATATTCAGGTCTTCGGCCTGTTTATGCATCGATTATGTGAGGCGGTCAAGAGGCGCTGGCCCGACAAGACGGTGGTCTTTCGGAGCGCGAACTTGCCGCCTCCGGACGACGTGAAGTTTTCCGATAACTTGCGGGTGGATGCGGTGTGGCCAGCTAACTGGTGGTCACTGGGCGTGGAGATGCACCCATCCCTGGGTCGCGGATTCGAGAAACGAATCCGGGAGTGGGGCGTGCCGGTCGTGACGGAAGGCTCCGCTTCCAGCCCAAGCGACTGGACATACGGGCCGGTGGAGTATCCGCACCTGGTGCAGGATTTCTATTCCCGCAACCGCGACTGCCTGCGTGGCTCGACCCTCTCAATATTCTGTGGAAAGATATCAGTGTCCAACGCTCCCACGTCGTATGTCTGGCGGCGCGTGCTGTGGAATCCGGATCTGGATGTGGATGCGACCTTGGACGAAATGTGCCAGCGGCTTTTCGGCCCGGGTGCTGGCCCGGCCCGCGAACTGCTACGACTGGAGTGCGA
>JASLXP010001123.1 GCA_030740295.1 Planctomycetota bacterium | reverse complement strand
CGGAGCGCCCGCCCTTGCCATCTTTCCCGGCCGGCTCGGCTCTCAGATGCAGAGCAAACTTGCCGTCGTGCGCGTTCGCCGGGCTGCGTGTGTTGGAGGGGCCGAATTTTCCCTGTGGGTAGTAGGCGCGCTCATTCTCGAAATTAAAGCAGAGGACGCTGGAGTCCGGCTTCTTCAGCCAGATGGTGTGTGAAGCGCGACGTGCGGGATCCGCCGCGTCGACCAACGTTACGTTCACTGCGAGCGGCCCGCGAGCCGGCGAGAGTTTCTGCCGCAGCGGGGCCATATCCAGCGAATCGATGAGGCCCTTTCCACGTGGGATGTCGAACTTCCTCCTTTCGGAATGGAGTGTCTCGCCATTCGTATCATTGATTGTCCAGGTACAGTTGAACGCGGCGTCGCCAAAGAGCGCGGAGTTTTCAAAGCGGGCGTGGAGCTTTTCGGTCTTAGCAAAGTTTTGCGCCTGATCGTTGGCGAAGACGAAGGCCTGCAGCGTTTCCGACGGACTCACCTGAGTATCGACGCTGAGATCATCCACGAGAATTTCGCCGGACGGAGCGCCGCCTTTTGCCGGCTTGATCAGGAAGCCTTTGAACTCAAATGGAAAGTCCATCAGCGGCCCGCGCAGCTTTTGGCTTTTGTCCACCAGCGGGTATGGGTCTGTGACGAAGAAGTGGAAGACCTTTGCACACGTCGAAGGGAATCGGACGCGCCGCTCACGCTCTATCTCCCGTCAACCGTGGGCTCTTCCACGGCATCGTTCGCCGCTATGGTGACCTGTTCCTGGCGCTTCGGCATCCTCGTTCGTCTTGAACAAACCGCTTCCGGCTACGAGGTCGTACGCTATGGCATCCTTTTGCAGCTCTCCGGGCGCTTTCCAACAGCCCAGTTCGACGAAACTCTTCGGATTGAAAGCCCGTGCTTTTTTCAGGAGATACTCACAGGTTTTCTTTGCCGCAGAACGGTCCTCATTGACCAGCCAGAGTTTGCCGCAGGCAATCGGGTCGCCCTGCTTTGCCTTGACCAGCGGGCCATTGGTCCGGTGGTTCCAACCGTAACGCGTTCCCCGCGACGCGGGATCCGAATCCTTGAGGGCCTTCCGAAAGCTCAGGGCCTCATCGCTGCTCCACGACACGAAGGGATGCTTCTTTCCGAGAACGATTGTCACCTCAGCGCCTGTGAGGTCATCCGTCCCAAGCACGAGCTTCCGCTCCTCTGCCGCGCCGCGCGACATTACAGCCAATGTGAATGCCACGACAATTGGAAATGACCTTTGCATCTTCTTTGTATTCTCTCGAGAAAAGCTCAATGGGGCAGGGTCCGCCAAAGAAACCAGAGACTGAGGAGGTGCGCAAAGATAATCTTCCGGTCGGGCTGGGTCGCAAGTAGATCAGACGGCGGGACGCCTGCCCCACACATCGCTGCTGTATCTTGTCGAACTTCTTTCCTCAACACTGAAACCTTAACACCTGGGTGATCTGCCTGACCGAGCTTGCGAGGCCGGCGGAGGAGCTAAATGGGCAGACAGTTACGAATAATCCAGGTTGACCGTTTGACCGCAGGAAAAGCCGCTTTAGAAGCAAGCCTGAGTTTCCATTCTTTCTGAGGTCATAGACTCATGACTGGCGGAGAATTGCTTATCGAATGCCTGCTTGCGCAGCAGGTCGATACTGTCTTTGGCATACCGGGCATTCAGACCGATCACATCTATGCCGCTCTGATCGGGAAGCAGGACGAGATTCGGCACATCCTCTTTCGCAATGAACAGAGCGGGTCGATGATGGCCGAAGGCTACGCACGTGCTTCGGGTCGGCCGGGAGTCTGCCTCACCGTTCCCGGGCCGGGTGCCACGAATGCTGCCACCGGCGTCGCCGAAGCCTATTCCGCTTCGACCCCGCTCCTGCTGATAACGGGAGGGACGAAACGAGCCCATGCAACAAAACACCCCAGTCGCGTGTTTCACGGGCTGCACCACGATCGTTTTTTCGACCCGATAACCAAATGGCATGGCCAGGCCCGTACCGCGGATGAAATCCCCGGCCTCGTTGAACGAGCATTCCAGGAATTAATTCGAGGACGACCGGGACCGGTTCATCTGGAATTTCCGCCGGACGCCCTCGCAGAAGAGACTTCTGTTGAGCCTTGCCAGCGAGTCTCGAGGGAGCCGCAGTCTTCAGAGACCTCCGGCCTTGCCGATCTCGCAAGACGACTCCACGCCGCGGAGTCACCGGTCATTCTGGCTGGTTCCGGGGTACTTTTTGCAAAGGCTCAGGACTCTTTGCGAGAGTTGTCCGAAACCTGGCAGGCGCCTGTCAGCACGAGCCTGCTCGCCCGCGGATTGCTGCCGGAGGATCATCCCCTTTCCATCGGATGCATGCGGGGCGATTGTGCCGTGGAGATGATTGAGGATTCTGACTGCGTGCTCGCCATTGGGTGCCGGTTTACATACTTCGATACGCGGGAGTGGGGCGTGAAGATTCCCGCGCCTCTCTATTGCCTGGCCACGGATGATCGTGATGTGCCTGAGGAGTATCCCACGGAGGCCGTCTACTTTGGGGACGCAGGCATTTTGATAAGTGGCCTGCTCGAAGAAATGACCTCCCGCGCGGGCCTGCAGCGCAAGAAATGGCTGGGGCAGGCCGGTGCCGCCAGGGACAGGCAGCGATCCGAACCTTCCCATCCTCTGATTTCGGCTTTGAGCAGGAACCTGCCAGGGGATGCGATTACCGTTGCGGACGTTCACACGCTGGGCTATCGGATGCAGGCCCGGTTCCCGATCAATCAGCCTCGGTCATTTCTCTATTCCGCTGTCTACGTCAACCTGGGATATGGGTTGCCTCCTGCTCTCGGCGCCAAGATCGCCTTTCCCGACCGAGCGGTGGTGGCCGTGTGCGGGGACGGCGGATTCGCAATGACGGGAACAGAACTGGCAACGGCCGCGCAACTGGGCCTCGACGTCAAGATCATTGTGACAAACGATGGCGGGTATTCTTCCATTCGGCCGGGACAGCAGAAGTTGTCAGGCGGGAAGACTCTTGGCGCCGATTTGAAGAACCCCGACTTCATGATGCTGGCCAAAGCGTATGGTATTCCAGGCTACCGGATTGAATCCGTAGAGTCGCTGGACAGCGTTCTCCAGGAGGCCATGGAACACAACGGGCCAGTTCTTATCGAGTTGGCGGCGACAGGCGAATTGGCGCCGTTCTAAACACGATGTCATAAGAGATTTCGCATATGCCACGGCGCCTGACGCTCAAGCACCATTTCTTCGCCTCCACGGGGGCAGGCCCCGGACGTGGCCAAGAGGTTAGTTACTGATCTGATACTGACGTTAACGAATGCGAAGTTTCTTATGGCGCCGTTCTAGCTGAAGTCAGCACCATTCACGCCTGCCCCAGTACCCCGAGGACATGGTCGGCTACTTTTTGGGCTGCGCCTTTTCGTTCCTCCTCCGGGACCTTGTCCATGTCAGTGACGTCGGTGTACTTCTTGTAGACGGACACCGCATCAAATTGCACCAGCTTATCTTCGTCGACCAGGTTCTGGATAATCCTGCCGTGGCAGCGCAGGAAGCATCCTTCGATCAGAACGACTTGGTCAGCGGTCTTGATCCACTGCGCCATCGGTGATTCAGGCATGGAGTAAAGGGCGCCGTGGCCGGCGCGTGCGTAGGGTTCTTCTTCGGCCACGATGTTCGCGGCGAGACGGGAGATCTCTCCGTGGATGCAGACTCCTTCGCACGAGAGGACCGGTATTCTGCCGTTGGTCTGATTCCTGATCCCAATCGTTTCGGCGCACGGGCAACGATGTTTCGTTCCGTCGACTTCAATTGAGTGCTGTTGTGTCTCGCTCATGGTGACTTCCTGTTCAGACGTGCAGGTGATGAGGTGATGCCGCGGATCCTCCCGCTCTACTGATGGGGCCTGGCGAACGCAATCAACTGGTGGGGCCAGCCTTCCTGACTGCAACCGAGGACTCGATCCGTTCTTGTTCCGAAATCGGCGTTTCATCTAATTCGCAGACTGGGATGCCTGCCCCAAAATGTTCTCCTCATTACTCGGAGGATCTTCGCCGGACAGGTCATTGTGGATCGCTGCCGCGGCATCCTTTCCTGCACCCGCGGCCAGGATTACGGTAGCTGCACCAGTCACTGCATCTCCGCCGGCATAGACTCGCCGGCGTGAAGTCTCCCCTCTGCCGTCGTCAACGATGAGGCCCCCTTTGCGGTTCGTCTCAAGGCCGGGCGTGGTTTTCACGAGGAGCGGATTCGGTGTGGTTCCAATCGAGAGAACCACGTTATCCATCGGCAGCACAAACTCTGAGCCTTCAATCGGAATAGGCCGCGCCCGGCCGGATTCGTCCGGCTCGCCCAATTCCATCTTCAGGCACTTGAGTCCTGTGACCCATCCGTCTTCATCGCCGAGGACTTCAATCGGGTTGGTCAGCCAATGAAACTGGACTCCTTCCTCGATGGCATGATGGTACTCCTCCACACGGGCCGTCATTTCCTTATCGCTGCGGCGGTAAACGATAAGCCCCTCTTCAGCGCCCATTCGGAGAGCTGAGCGGACGGCATCCATGGCCGTGTTGCCGGCACCGATGACAGCGACCCGTTTGCCGACCTTTAATGGTGTTTCCACCTGCGGAAACTGGAAGGCTCGCATGAGATTGATGCGAGTCAGGAACTCGTTGGCGGAGTAAACGCCATTCAGATTCTCGCCGGGTATGCCGAGGAACATGGGCAGACCCGCACCGGTCCCGATGAAGAGCGCGGTAAAGCCCAGATCGTCAAAGAGCTCATCGAGTTTGATGGTCTTCCCGATAATGACGTTACAGACAATCTCCACGCCGAGTTTCTTGAGCAGGTCAATTTCCCAGTCGAGAATGTCCTTGGGCAGGCGGAATTCCGGGATGCCGTAGCGCAGGACTCCGCCAGGCGCGTGCAGACCTTCATAAATAGTCACGGGGTAACCCAATCGTGCCAGTTCGCCGGCGCAGACCAGGCCGGCGGGTCCGGAACCTATGACTGCAATCTTTTCGGGCCGCCATGGCTGAGTCGGCGGCTCATCATCGGGCTGGGCCCGTTCCCAGTCTGCTACGAAGCGTTCGAGATGTCCGATGGCAACGGGTTCAAAGCGCTTGGCCAGATGACAGACCAATTCGCACTGGTCTTCCTGGGGGCAGACGCGGCCGCAGATTGCCGGGAGCGGGTTGGCGGATCGCAGGATCTTCGCCGCTCCTCGCATGTCTCCCATAGCAATGGCGTGCATGAATTCCGGTATCGGAACGCCCACAGGGCAGCCATCGACGCAGTCCGCTTCCTGGCATCGGATACAGCGTTCGGCCTCGAATGCGGCATGGGACAGTGCGTAGCCATCGTTCACTTCCAGGAAGTCTCGCGCCCGTTGCTGAGCTTCGCGCTCGGGCATATGGGTCTTGTCGACGCGTTTCACCGGCATTAGACGTATCCTCCTTCTTTTGCTCTGCAGGCGGCAATCTCTTCTTCCTTGACGTACATCTTGGAGCGCCGTACGGCCTCGTTGAAGTCCACCGCGTGCCCGTCAAAAATCGGCCCGTCTACGCAGGCAAACTTGACTTCTCCGCCAACGGAGACGCGGCATCCACCACACATTCCAGTTCCATCGACCATCAACGGGTCCATGGACACGTGGGTGTCAATCTCATGGGGGCGAGTGAGCTCAGCCACGGCCCGCATCATGACGGGGGGGCCGATAGCGATGACATGGTCGGGCTTTCCCGGACCGTCGCCTTCGATCAACTGCTCAAGCCGCTGAGTCACGAATCCTTTGAAACCGACAGAACCGTCATCGGTACAGAGCTCAAGATTGCGGCATGCGGCGCGCAACTCGTCCACAAGAATCAGGAGCTCCTGATTCCTGGCACCGAGGATGACTGTTGTGTTGTCCCCCCGATTCGTCAGCTCTCTCATGAGGCACAACAGAGCGGCAGCGCCGAACCCGCCCCCGATGCCGATCACGTGGCCGCCGGACGGGATGTCTGCAGGCTCTCCGAGGGGGCCGACCATGTCCAGGATTTCCTCGCCGGGTTCGTGCGCGCCCAGTTGGCGGGTGGTGGCACCTACCTCCTGGACCACGATGGTCACGGTTCCGGCGTCCCGGTCATAGTCAGCGATGGTGAGAGGAATTCGCTCTCCGCCATCGCGCACTCTGATGATAATGAATTGTCCCGGCTGTGCGGCCGCCGCGATCATCGGCGCGTCGATGCGGAACAGTTGAGTGATGGGCGTGAGTTGTCGTTTCTCGAGTATTTTGGGCATCCTCTACAGATCCTCATTTTCATGCATTGCCAGGATCCGGCGCCACCTGCGATCCACTTCCGCCTGGACGGAGTCGATGTAATCGGAGTTGCCGGGTTTGGCGAGGTGTTTGGTCTTGCCCATGATCTTGAGCCAATCAGCGATTGTCTTGCGCCGATCGAGGGCATCCGGGTTGTAGGAAAGGGTCGTGTGTCCTTTTTCCACTTCGTAAAGAGGGAAGAAGCAACTGTCCACCGCGGCCTGAAGGACAACCTGCCCGGCGTCGTCTGTGGTTCGCCAATTGAGCGGGCAGAACGAGAGGATTTTCCCGTAGGTCAGCCCTTCTCCTTTGGCGTACCACTGGGCTTTGGCAACCTTCCGCATAAGGTCTTCTGCGTAGCCTTCACTGGCCGTGAAAACATACGGCACGTGGCAGGAAGCAAAAATCTGTGCGGAATCTTTGTGATGAAAAACCTTGCCGGGAAGCACGCTACCCACTTCGCTGGTGGAGGTGCGGTGGCCCATCGGCGTCGAGTAAGAGAGCTGCGCCCCGGTGTTCATGTAGCCCTGGTTGTCGTATTCCAGAATCATCATGCGGTGGTTGCGGTGGGCCGTTCCCAGGGCGGGCCCCATGCCGATATCCATGCCGCCATCGCCTGTCACCATCACGAAGGTGATGTCCGGTGAGCCGGGCAGCTCGCCCCTGCGCATCCGCTCGTGGTACATCTCCACCAGACCGGAAAGCGTCGCCGCTCCGTTCTGGAACAGGTTATGGATGTAAGTAATCCGGTGCGCTGTTTTCGGGTAGCCCGTGGTCACCACCATTGCACAGCCTGTCTGAAATAACACGACGACGTCGCCTTCGAGCACGCTGTATACCTGCCGCAGAAGCGGAAAGACCCCGCAGCCGGGGCACCCGCCATGTCCGGGCGCTACGCGGCTGGGCGTGGTTGCCATTTTCCACATGGGCTCGAGCTCGACATCCAGACGGCCGGTTTCCGGATTCTGGGTCACCTTCGCCATGCCACGGGAAACTTCCTCGGATTCCACTGGTGGAAGACCTTCGGGCGGAGATTCTTCCGGGTCTCCGGCATAGGCCCCGTAGTAGGCGAACAGGGGCGCTTCCCGGGCGTTCCGGGCTTCTTCGAAAAACGCCTCCGCATCATCATCGTAAAAATCACGTCCGCCCAAGCCATAGATGCGGCTCAGAATGGTGGTCGTGTTTTCCGGATCCTGCTGGAGGGCAGCACGAACTTCGAGGGAAAGGTTGCCGCCATCTGCACCATATGAGTCCCCCCGATCCCCGACCACGACGGCACGGACTCCACGGAGTATTTTCCGGAATTCATTGCCTGGGAAGGGACGCAAGACGTTAGGTGAAAGGACGCCGACTTTCTGACCTTTGTCGCGCAGCCGATCGGTAACTTCTTTTGCTGTTTCTGCCGCGGAGTTGAGCAGAACCAGGGCATATTCCGCGTCCTCCATTCGATAGGCATCCATGGTCGGATGCCGACGTCCGGTCAGCGTTGCCAGCTCTGACAGGACCTCAGGGACGACTCGGCGTGCAGCCTCCATGGCCAGATGCTGCTGCATTTTGTTGTTGATGAGGTCCGGATCGTTCATGTAGGGCCCGAAAGTCACGGGCTTACGCGGATCGAGAGCCGTGTATGGCGTTTCGGGATGCCCGAGGAATTCTTTGACTGGCTCCAGATCCTCGAAGACTTCAATACGGCGTTTCTGATGGCTAGTAAAAAAGCCGTCATAAGCAACAAGAACGGGCAGCCGGACATCCGGATGCTCGCCGATTCGAACCGCGGCAAAGTTCAAGTCGTAGACGGCCTGCGGATCCCTGGCCAGCAGCATGATCCAGCCGGCATTCAACACAAAGTAGATGTCGCTGTGGTCACACCGAATATCGAGTGGACCCGAGATAGCTCGGGTGGCGACGTTCAGCACCATGGGCGCTCGGGTCCCGGATTGAACGGGAAGCTGCTCCAGAGAGAAGAGCAGCCCTTGCGAAGAAGTCGCGTTCAGCACTCGCCCCCCGCCGAGAGCCGCGCCGTAACAGATGCCGGCGGCTCCGTGCTCACCATCTCCCGGCACCATGACCGTCTCGTGTTCACCATTCGCGGCCATCTTCGAAAGACTCTCAGCGACTTCAGTGGAGGGGGTTATCGGGTAGTATCCCATCAGGTGGAAGCCGATGTCACGAGCGGCCAGAGCTGCGGCCTCATTACCGCTTCGGAAGTCCAGACGTTGGCCCTGTGCCGAGCTGCGATTCGCCGTCTGCTTCACCGATTCTGTAGAAACAAAACTAGTCATTCGCTTCTCCGTTCTGCTCAAAAAATCCAGGAAAGAGCGGGACACGCTTATCGTCGGCGAGGCCCGGGGTCTCGATTTCGCGGGTCATGGCACCCGTGGGGCACGTCTCGACACACCGGAGACACCCTTTGCAGTAGCGATAATCGACGCCGTCAAGATGGACAGAGCCCTCGGGGTCCGTGGACCACACGAGGCATAGATCGGGACAGACCATGTCGCATATGCCACACCGGATGCATCCTTCCTTGTCCAGAACCGGCAACCATCCCGCCCGAGAGACGGTCAGGTCGTTCCACACGGTATTGCCGGGCGTTGGCAGAACTCCACCGAGGGGAGCGGTCTCATAGCCCCAGACAGGGCCGGGCCGCATGATCGGCAGGTCTCCTTCAGCCTGTCCGACGTTCTCCATGATTTCGAATTCCTCCGCGCCGCGGCGGAAGGCCCGCTCGTTGGATGCCACGGCCTCAGGATGTTTGGAGGCAAACTCATCGGACAGGGCCTCAAGCAGGACATCGAATTCGAGGAATGGGAAAGCCGCTGAAAGCGTGCCGAGCAGAACAGCATTGGGCCTTGACTTTTCTTCAACGGCAATGCGCAGCGCGTCCAAACGGATGACTCGCGCGGTTGCTGGGAGTTGAGCCAGGGATGCTGGTGGCTCTGGGTCAGCGGAATTGTATATCAGTGTTCCTTCAGCCTGGAGGCCTGCAATCGTCGCCGGATGATCGATAAGTGCGCTGTGGAAAACAACGATCACGTGTGGTGATTCGACTGGAGCGCTTGTCCGAATAGGTTTGTTGGCCGGACCAAGTCGGACGAAGGAACGAACGACTGAGCCCTTCTTTTCCGAGCCATACGATGAGAAATGTGCGCCATTCATGTCCATCCGCAGCACGGCAGCCGCTGCCAGGACCTGGCCGGCAGCATGGGCACCAAGCCCGCCAATCGATTCAAAGCGGATTTCAAAGAAACGATCAGAGTCGGCTGACGATTTGTTCTTATTCATGTTTACGGACCCTACATAGCTCATGTGCTGGAATCAAGCCCCTGGAACACCCGTCCTCTTATTTCCGAAGATGGAAATGTGCATCCGAAAGCTCTGACGATGGATCCGTAAAAGAGACCTCTACGTGCCAGAAGTAGGACTTTTTTCGAACAAGGACAGGCTTGCAGAGCATGGCAAGGACTAAAACGGACGGATGCGGGAAGCTTGTCAGCGTCACCCGCCTGAAAATCAAGCTTTACCGGCTGGGAATGGGTGATCGAGGCATCCAAGCTGGACCGCATCATCTGCATGACATGGGCAAAAGAGCGGTTCCATCGAAATGGATTTGGCTAAACTTTTGCATGATATGCAGATTGTGCGCAAAAAGAGCATTCATTGCCATTCACCCTTTTCCAGCAAAAGCCTTACCTCTGCAGAATCAACATCAACGGCATAGTATCGGAGCAAAAATTCATGGCAGCGACCGCGATTCAAGACGATATTTCGAGTGTCCTCGAGCAATACGAACCTCGGCGTGAAAACCTGATTCCAATCATTCAGGATGCGCAGGACTGCATCGGATTTATCTCGCAAAAAGCTATTGAGGAAATCGCTGAGTACCTCGATCTTTCAGAGAACGATGTCTTCGGCGTGGCGACTTTCTACTCACAATTCCGCTTCGCTCCCCTCGGCGAACACCACGTTCGGGTCTGCCGCGGAACTGCGTGTCATGTGCGGGGCAGCGGACAGATCCAGGAAGCAGTCATGAGGAAGCTTGGGATCGCTCCCGGCGAAACATCGGAAGACCAGATGTACAGCCTCGAGCGAGTTGCCTGTTTTGGCTCCTGTGCCCTGGCCCCACTGGTGGTTGTAGACGATGACGTTCACGGCCGAATGAACGTAAGAAAAACCGAGAAGCTGATTGAGAAAATTGATGAAGGCATTTGAAAAACTGCAAGAAGCCGCGGCCGTCGAGTGGCAGCGATTCTCCTGTGAAAACCAGGCCAGAATTCTCGTCGGCTCCGCGACCTGTGGACGGGCAGCGGGCGCGCTCAGTGTGCTGGAGGCCTTCAGTACCGAGCTGGAAAAACATGGCCTCCACGAGAAGGTCATGCTTTCAGAAGTCGGCTGCCTTGGCCTCTGTCACGCCGAAGTGCTGGTGGAGATCAAAGGGCTGGACGGCAGGAGCGTGCTCTACCAGAAAGTGGATGCTCGGAGTGTCCCCCGCATCGTTAAATCTCACCTGATAGACGGTGAGCCATCGTCCAGAAAGGCCCTCGCCATCATGTCCGATGGTCCGCACAACGGGCTTCCCACATTCGCAGAACTGCCTTTCGTTCGGCACCAGGTAAAGATCGTCCTTCGAAACTGCGGCATCATCGATCCCACAAATATCGACCACTACATCGCAAGAGGCGGTTACAGCGGCCTGATCAGGTCGTTGAGCATTGAGCCGGATGAGGTCATTGAAGAAATGGTGTCATCGGGTCTCAGAGGACGAGGGGGGGCTGGCTTCCCCACCGGCAGGAAGTGGGGTCTTGCCAGTGAGGCCGCAGGAGAAGACAAATACGTCATCTGCAACGCAGACGAAGGTGATCCCGGCGCCTTCATGGATCGGTCAGTTCTGGAAAGCGACCCGCAGTCGGTCCTCGAGGGAATGCTCGTCGCCGGGTACGCCATCGGCTCGCGATTCGGCTATGTGTACTGCCGGGATGAATATCCTCTCGCCATCGAACGCCTCCAGACGGCCATCGCTCAGATGCGAGAGAAGGGACTGCTGGGGGAAGATATTTTGGGTTCCGGGTTCAGCTTCGACATCAAAATCAAAAGAGGGGCGGGGGCATTCGTTTGCGGCGAAGAGACGGCCCTGATGGCCAGCGTCGAGGGCAGACGGGGAATGCCCATGCCGAAGCCGCCATTTCCGGCAGTGTCCGGTCTGTTTCACAAGCCCACGTGTATCAACAATGTCGAGACTCTGGCTTCAGTCTCAGCCATCATGGAACGCGGCCCGGACTGGTACAGCACTTACGGTACAGAGCAGAGCCGGGGCACCAAGACCTTTGCATTGACAGGCAAAATCAATAACGCCGGCCTTATCGAAGTGCCAATGGGTATCAGTCTCAGGACCATCATCGAAGACATCGGGGGTGGGATCCCTGACGACAGACAGTTCAAAGCGGTTCAAACCGGCGGGCCGTCAGGCGGATGCATCCCTGCGGAACTTCTCGACCTGCCTGTCGACTACGAACACCTCCGAGAGGCCGGCTCGATTATGGGGTCAGGTGGAATGGTCGTGATGGATGAGCAGTCCTGCATGGTGGACGTGTCAAGATACTTCGTGACCTTTACCGAGAATGAGTCCTGCGGTAAATGCGTCCCTTGCCGTATGGGCACTCAACACGTGTTAAATATCCTGACCGAGATTACCGAAGGAAGAGGCAACGCCGCCCAGATCGAACAACTCAATAAAATTGGGGACACGATGCGCCGTGCATCCTTGTGCGGGCTCGGACAGACCGCGCCCAATCCAGTGCTTTCCACGCTCCGGTTTTTTGGTGACGAATATCGGGCGCACGTTGAAGAGAAAAAATGCCCTGCAGGTGTTTGCCGGTCGATGGTCACTTTCACGATTAATGCGGAAACGTGCACCGGTTGCCGAGCTTGCTCGATGTCATGCCCCGTTGAGGGCATCTCCGGAGAGAAGAAGACGCCCCACAAGATTGATCAGTTAGTTTGCATTCAGTGCGGTTCATGCCGTGATGTCTGTCATTTCGACGCCGTGCTGGTGGACTGAGTAGACGCAGCATTGGAAAGGGATTCCATGCCACAGATAAGCCTTACTATTGACGGGATCGAAATCGAAGCCGACGAGGGAACGATGGTTCTCGATGTGGCCAGGAAGGCCGGGATAGAGATACCCACGGTTTGCGCGCACGAAGACCTTGCGCCGTATGGGGCATGCAGGCTGTGCATTGTTGATATTGAAGGCTTGCCCGGTCTCCCAACCTCTTGCACTACACCCGCCGCCCCGGGAATGGTCGTCCACACTCAGACTGAAGCGCTACAGTCTCTTCGCCAGCGTACCCTCGAACTGATGCTCTCCGGCCATCCTAAGGGGTGTCTTGTCTGTCCACACAGGACCGACTGCGAGAATCATCGCCCCAACCCCACCAAGGCCGGCAGAACGACTCGATGCGGGTTCTGTTCCAACCGTTCCGGATGCTCCATCCGCGATATGAGCTTCGAGATGTGTCCGACCTCGGAGTTGGACCTTCCGACCATCTATTACGGATATAACCTCGAGCGTTCCGATCCGTTCATGGATCGTGACTACAACCTCTGCGTCCTCTGTGCTAAATGCTGGCGGATCTGCGAAAAAATTCATGGGAAGCCGGCCCTCAGCCTTGTCAATCGAGGACGCTGGGCCCGGCCCGGTACCAATTTCGACAAGAGCTACGTCGGTTCCGGCTGCACCTTCTGCGGTGCCTGCATTGACATCTGTCCAACCGGCACACTCTCGGACCGTACCGGGCGCTGGCACGGGCAACCAGACAAGATCACCCTTTCGACTTGCACGCTCTGTCCGGAAGGGTGTTCCATGTGGGTTCATACCACGGACGGGAAAGTCACATCGACTCGAATGTGGGCTTTTGACCGGGAATCGCGGTTGTGTGCCCTTGGACGCTTTGTATTCGCGCAAATGCACAACGCTCCGATCCGGCTCCGGCGGCCGTACGTCAGAACGAATGGTGAAAGCATTCCGATGGAGTGGGACGACGCGTTGAAAGCCGCAGCAGAAAGGCTCTCCGCCTTCGACAAAGGCCAGGTTGTGGTGATCGCCAGCGAATGTGATACCCGTGAGACCCGCTACCTTTACCAGAAGCTGGCCGTGGAAGAACTCAGCGCGGATGTGCTCTTTGTTCCGCTGGGCGGCTCCGGAGATCCATCGCTGGGCGAACGTCTCCGTGACGGCTCAGTCAAGGCCGCAATCGTGGCGGGCGACTTCCTGGATCAGGAATCGATTGAGCGTCTCGAATGCCTCATCGCCGTCGACTGGCGGCCCTCAGACGTTTCACGAAACGCGGACATCGTCCTTCCTGCGGCCATCCTTTCAGAATCCGAAGGCACTTTCAGAGATGCTTCAGGCAACGTCAGGTCTGTGCCATGCTGCTCAGAGACGGTCGGAGAGGCCAGGCCGGAATGGCGAATTGTCCGGGACATTGCCAGGGCAATGGGCTCAGAAGAGTTCGACTACGAAACGATAAACGATGTTACCTCAGAAATCGTCGATGACCGCCCGCCCTCGCCGTGGAACGGGAGCCCGAGAGACAACCTGAAGGAACTGCCGGGACACTTCCGTGGCCACTGCATCGCGGACTCGGCGCAGGAGGTCGAGATGCTTGGGCTTCCAACCAAAGCAGTTCGCAAGCGCAGCGAGACCGAGGAAGAAGGTTTCCGGATCATCGAAAAGAAAGAGATCGTGCCCAACTTCCATCTCCTCGAGGTCGAAGCCCCTCAGGTCGCCCGTTTTGCCAAGCCCGGCCAATTCGTCATCGTCATGGTCAGCGAAGAATCGGAACGCGTTCCCTACACACTGGCGGACTGGAATGAAGAGACCGGCACCATCACGATGATCGTCGAGGAGGTCGGCCGTTCGAGCAGGGAAGTCGCTTTGCTGAAGGAAGGCGGCATGATCGCGCACGTGACCGGCCCCCTTGGCATGCCTGTGAACATAGAAAAATTCGGCACGGTGGTGATGGGCGCGGGGTGTTACGGCGTCGGGGCCGTCTATCCCATTGCCAGAGCCATGAAAGCGGCCGGCAATCGCGTCATCACTGTCGTCGAGGCATGCAGCTACTACCTCATCTATTGGGAGGACAAGCTTGCTGAGGTCTCCGATGAAATCCTCTTCGCCACCAAAGACGGCAGCCGGGGTACTCACGGGGGCGTTCAAGACGTATTCGGACAGTTGCTCACCAGCACTGACGGCGGCAGTGACCCGCCCGATGTCTTCGTGGCTATTGGATGCACCTTCATGATGAGAAGTGCCGTCGAGGTGACACGAGCGTCCCGCGTGCCCACGTATGTAGCCCTCAATCCGATCATGGTTGATGGCACTGGCATGTGCGGCGCGTGCCGCTGCACCGTTGAAGGCGAAACGCGATTTGCCTGCATCGACGGACCAATCTTTAACGGCCATGAAGTCGATTGGGACGAGCTGTCCTCGCGGAGAAGCGCTTACGCCAATGTCGAAGTGGAAGCGCTTTCACACGGCGGTCCGCCCGAGCCGCTGGAAGCTCAGGCCGGCGGCTCCGCAGCAAGGGGGGTATGCAGCGAGGACCGCTGTGATTTTGCGAACATAAGGCCCACTTACGGGAACTGAGAAGCATGCTGAAGGAAGAGACCAAGAACGCGAAGAACGGAAAGAAGAAGAAGAAAGTGGGGGAGCCGCGGCAACCCATGCCGGAACAGGATCCCCGAACGCGCGCCCGCAACTTTGAAGAAGTGCCCAAGGGCTATACCGATGAGATGGCTATCGCCGAGGCGGCCCGCTGCCTCACGTGCAAGAAGCCCAAGTGCGTCGAGGGATGTCCGGTCCGCATCAACATTCCGGGATTCGTCGGCCTGATCGCAGATGGCCGTTTCATCGAGGCCGCGATGAAATTGAAAGAGGACACAGCTCTTCCCGCGGTATGCGGCCGCGTTTGCCCACAGGAAACTCAGTGCGAAGCAGAATGCGTGCTGGGAAAGAAGTTCGAGCCCGTCGCCATCGGCCGCCTGGAGCGCTTCGCCGCAGACTATGCCCGCGATCACGGCGAGCCGGACCCCGATGTAACTTCGCCCACCGGAAAAAAAGTCGCCGTTATCGGTGCAGGTCCCGCGGGTATCACCGCTGCCAGCGACCTTGCCTGCCGCGGGCACAAGATCATTATGTTCGAAGCACTGCATCAACCGGGCGGCGTGCTTGTCTACGGCATCCCGCAGTTCCGCCTGCCCAAAGAGATCGTGCAATACGAAGTCAACGGACTGAAGAAGCTTGGCGTCGAGATCCGTACTGACTACGTCATTGGCAAGACGGAGACCGTGGACCAGTTGCTGGAAGAATACGACGCGGTCTTCATCGCCACAGGCGCCGGGCTGCCCATGTTCCTGGGCATTCCTGGCGAGAACGCCATCGGCGTGTTCTCTGCCAACGAGTTTCTCACCCGCGTCAACTTGATGAAGGCTTACGATTTCCCACACCATGCCACATCTCCGATCCGGGCAGATCACGTGATCACCGTTGGCGGGGGCAACGTGGCCATGGACTCGGCACGAACCGCTCTTCGCCTCGAAACCAGGTCAACCATCGTCTATCGCCGCAGCCGAGCCGAAATGCCAGCCCGGGACGAGGAGATACACCACGCGGAAGAGGAAGGCGTCGCTATGAATCTGCTCACGAACCCTGTCCGGATCCTCTCGGATGAAAACAACCGGGCCACAGGCATGAAGTGCATCCGGATGGAACTCGGAGAGCCCGACGAATCCGGACGGCGGAGGCCAGTGCCCATCGAAGGCAGTGAATTCGTGATCGAGGCGGACACCATGGTTATCGCCATCGGCAACCGCCCCAACCCGCTCATCCCCCAGACCACGGAAGGGCTGGATGTCTCCAAGTGGGGAACCGTTGAAGTAAATGAGGAGACCATGGCAACATCCAAGGACGGCGTTTTTGCAGCAGGCGACATCGTCTCAGGCGCCGCCACCGTTATCAGCGCCATGGGACAGGGCAAACAGGCGGCTGACGCCATCCACGAGTATTTGACCGGGTAGGCCAGGTTTCCCACGAGCGACAGTCCACAAAAGAACTGAACGATGGACCCAGCAGGCATTCGCGAAATCCTTCTTGTTCGGCCTTACATTTACAATCCTTATCAGTTCGAGGCCGTGGCTCGCGGGCTGCCCTATAAGACACGCATTCGGCCTCATTACAGCGGCATACCGTGGCTGCCTCTGTTCGAGCCGTTGACGCAGCGAGTGTCGGCGCTCAGCGAGGGCTACGCGGGCTATGGGCAATACGACTGCATGATACTGGCTGGGACGGACCTCGAATCGTGCACGGAACGAGATATCCAGCATATGCGATCTGCTTTCGAGCGAGGGTTGCCGGTACTCGTCTGCGGCGGTTTCTGCGGGCTGGGGCGGAGCTATCGTCTGTGGCACGACCTTGACGATTGTCTGCCCGCGCATGTCCCCGCCGGTGAGCCGGCCGAGTGCAAGGGTGAAGTGGTGACAGCTTCCGGACACGGCATCCAGTGCGGGCTTCCTGAATCATTTGGTTCCGTCACCAAAGTCAACACTGTCGAGCCGGCAGAGGATACGCAGATCATCCTGTCGGCGAATGGCAAGCCCGTCCTTCTGGCGAGCGAAAAGTTCGGCGGCCGGCAATTGATGCTGACGGTTGCTGAAGCCGGCGGGCTCTGTTGTGACGGGCTCGATACGAGTGGCTTCTATGGTCATCCGTTCTATGCCGACCTGATGCGCCAGGCGCTCTCCTGGCTGATGGGCACCAAAACACCGCTTCGCTTCGAGTCACTGAGAATGGAGACAGGCTTAAGGCTGGATGAGCCCGTTGAACACGTCATTCAGTTGACCGCCAGGCGGGACGAAGAAGTTGAAGGCGGTCTGGTGCGCTGCGCGGTCTATGGTGTGGACGAAGCGCGCTTGATGTCCGGCGGGGACGCGGTGGCGGACGAGTTGGTCCACGAAGAAATCAGAGAGTTGGGAGAACGTGAGCAGCAGGAAGTCTTCAAGCTTGAAGACCCGATGCCTGGGCTGAATTCGGGTCTCTACGAAGTTGTGCTCACTGCAGAGATGAATGACCCGCCACTCACGCGGCCGAGCGGGACATTTGCCATGGCCGCGCCGCCGGTCTGGTCGAACTGGAAAGGCAATGCCGTTGACCTTCGCCGGTTCTGGCTTCGTTTTCCTGACCAGCGAAAAACAAAGGTGACTGTTCCAGGATGGTCCTGCACGATTCAGGAAGGGCAGGATTGGCAAGCGCAGGTCGATCCGCAGGGGGGCGCTGGCGCCACTCTCCGCGTCACCGATGAACGTGGTGAGCAGGTCGGAGAATCAACCGGCCAGCCATCAGGGCAGCAGGACCTGGTCTGGAAGGTGCCGGCCCTCCAGGAAGGTGATTACAGGGCCGTCGTTGAAGTGGCAGACGACGCACACAAAGAGGAATTCCGTTTCTTACTCAAGTTCGTTGACCCGCCCGATCCTGACGGCAGCCTCCAACTGGTCGGCCATTTCCGCGGGGACACGGCCGGTGACGAAGAACTGGTCGAGCGAATTCGTACCTGTCTCGAATCCTTCGGGCTGGATGCCCTGAGCTACGGCGGCATGAGCCATGCCCGCGACCTTTATGATGAATCGCTTCCCCGGCTGGAGCAGCCACGGGAACTGCGGAGACTGCGCTGGATGGATGCCGTGGTCGCTTCGCGAAGGCAAAACCTGTGGACGGATTTTGACGCCTCGATGATCGTCCTGGCCACGCACGGCGCCAGCAAGAGCTACGATCCGACCGAGCCATGCGTACATCATCCGGATTACGAAGCTGCCGTTCGGGACAAGCTGGCCCCGGCGCTCCGGCTGCAGGCATCACGTGCGGGCCTGATTTCAACGGAGATCATCGACGAGCCCCATCTCTACCCATCCAACATCTGCCGCTGCGCGATCTGCAAACGTCTCTACCACGAAACCTACAACGAAGAGATACCGACTTGGGAAGAAATCAATGGCGACCAGACTTCTCGTCGCTGGCACCTGTTCCAGTGGCTTGAGGATTATTCGACTCGCGCCTTCGCCGCGATCCGGAAAATCAAAGGGGAAACCGCTCCCGGCACGCGTCTTCACAACGTGGCTATCGACCGGCTGTTTTCGAGCAACTTCATGTTCAACGGCATCCACCGCTGGGCTGAGTTTGGCGACGAGATCTACATGGCCTGCTATCCGTGGTCGTACCTGAACTACAGGGGACGTAACCAGGTGCCGCATAGCCAGACGCACTGGATCGCCGCCTGGATTCGCGGGCTGGCCGCTCACTACGACATTCACTGGGGCGTCTTCATGGAAATCTGGGAGCATGACGTGCCCAACCGTTGGATGCCGCCTTACTGGTCGGTCGGCCAGTTCTATGCGCTCCTTGCTGCGGGCGTCACACGCCTCGACACGTTTATCCTGTCGTTCGGCTTCGAATGCTTTGGCATCAGCGACAAGCGCCTGCGCGAATTCGGCTTCGAGGTGAACAAGGTACGGCCCTTCTTTCCGCTTCTTGCCCAGACCAGACGTCCCAGGGCGCGGATGGCCTTCGTCAATCCGTGGTGCCAATGGGTCATGGAGCCGCAGCCGCATTACCTTCCCCCGGATCATGAGGGCTACGGTTACTACCGGCGTTATGCCTTTCCCATCGACAAGCTATACCCGAATGAGAATCGCCGGATGCTGGCCTTCGAGCTGTTTCATCGCACCTTCAGCGACCTCGACCAGGTGGATGAACAGCTCCTCTGCGAAGCGCCAATGGATTACGGCGCCATCATCATCTGTGACTGCAACTTCCTCATGCGCCAGACCATGGAGGAGCTCGAAAGCTTCGTCGAGAAGGGCGGTGCCCTTGTGCTCGACTGCGAACCGAGACGCGATGAGTCGGGGCAGGAGACTGATTATTACCAGCGACTGACCAGCGGTTCCACAGGAGAAACCGGCGTCATCGTTCCCGGCCTCGGCTATGAGCGATTCCAATTCGGCGAAGGTTCTGTCCTTTGCTTCACCTCCAGCTTGCAGACCAGCTATGCGGATGCCCTGGAGAGTGAGCGGCTGGGCATCCGTGAACGCCTCGAGCAAACGATCTCCCGTCTGCTGCGCGGCATCGGCCTCACACCCCGGTGGCAGACGGACTGCGGGGACCTGGATGCCGGATTGCGTCTGGCCGACAACACCTGCCTCGTGCCGGTCGCGAACCTCTGCCCCGATCATCGGTCGGGCCGCATCACGCTCAGCGAATTGCCATTTGTGCCCGTTTTCGCCGCCAACCTGACAGATGGTTCGTTCATCGAATTCTCCCCCAGGGACGATGAAGTAGTCTTCGATGTCTCACTCGACGGCTACCACGGCACACTTTTCGGTTTCTTCGCCTCTCGGCCCGAACGATGTGTGGTCTGCCTCGGTCAGCAGAATCTCAGACCCGGAGACACGCTGCATTACGACGTTTCACTCGAATCCGGTGAAGGCTCGAAAGCGCTCGGCACGTTTATGGTCGAAGCCACCGTGACCGACTCCAGCGGAAGCGTCCATCATCGGCTTGGAGGCCCAATCATCGTGCGGGGCGGGATTGCTGGTTTTGAGAAACGTCTGCCTGTCAATGCAGTGCCGGGAAAATGGTCCGTAACTGTGAGTGATCCATTGACAGGGCTGAGCGCAGAGGAGGAGTTTGATGTACATCCGCGAGCCGATGCCTGACCGGAACTGCAAATGCTTCACATTACAAACGGAGATTCGGTAACCGGTACGATGAAGGCGGCAAATCTGCCGGGAACGTATCTGCCATGGCGCGATGTCTTGCATGACGGCCCTGTGCCTGCGGGCAAGTCGTTGAATGAGATGTCGGAAGTTCGGGCCCAATTCGTCCAGAGCCTCGGATGGGAATCGCCGGACGCTCTTGAAGACTTCAGAAGAAGAGACCGGGCCCTTGAACAATCGCACCTGGAAGATGAAATCATCCTCTGGTTCGAGCACGACCTTTACGATCAGCTCCAACTCATCCAACTGCTGGATTGGTTCGCACGGCACGGGACCGGGTCGGCCAGTTTGAGCCTGATCTGCATCGGCGATTTCCCAGGTATCGAGAAGTTCCTCGGCCTGGGACAACTCGCCCCCAACCAACTGTTGTCGCTCTGGGGTACACAGCAGGCGGTTACGCGAGACCAGCTTCATTTGGGTCGGAGAGCATGGGAGGCATTCACCTCACCTGACCCAATGACGATTCAGGAATTCCTCAAGGAAGACACCTCTGCGCTGCCGTTCCTCGATGGGGCTCTGACGCGCCACCTGGAACAGTTCCCATCGGTAAAGAATGGCCTTTCACGGACCGAGCAGCAGATTCTTGAAGCTCTCGCTCCCGGCTTCAGCCAACGGCCAGTGGACCTTTTCGGCCATGACACCGATATGGAACAGCGCGTTTTCTTCGGCGATCTTTCGTTCTTCATGCATCTGAATCGGCTCGCCAGGGGCGTCTCACCTCCAATTGAAATGGAGTTTGGGCATTCGGATCAGGGAGATTCTGGAAGGGCCGACTATTTGAAACAGAGTGTCTTCATCACAGACCAGGGACGGAGCGTGCTGAGCGGCAAGGTAGACAACGTGGCCATCAACGGTATAGATCGCTGGATCGGCGGAGCGCACCTGACAGGGGACAAGCCGTTGTGGAGATGGGACACGGATTCGAAAGTCCTGGTCCGAGATGAGGAGGCGTAATATGAAAATGAAAGACCATTCCAACTTACAGATGAGGCAACAATGACAATGCCAGAAACAGCACCTGCGGGCGTAGCCATCGTCGGTTGTGGAAACATTTCCAACGGATACGCAAGATGCATTCGGGAGAAACCGGACGTTTTGAAGATCATCGGAGCCTTCGATGCGCTGCCGGAAAAGACGGAAGCGTTCTGCGCCGAATATGGTGGGGACCCTTTCTCCTCACTCGAAGACCTGCTCGCGGACGACCGGATCGAAATCGTCATAAACCTCACGATTCACACTGCGCATGCCGGGGTAACGAAGCAGGCGCTCCTTGCCGGCAAACATGTCCACTCTGAAAAGCCACTGGCGACAGATCGTGACTCCGGCCGGGAAGTCGTTGAGCTGGCCAGGGAGAAAGGGCTCGTCCTCAGTTGCTCGCCTTTCGTCATCCTTGGCGAGGCGCAGCAGACCCTGTGGAAGGCCGTGCGCGACGGCCTCGTGGGGGACATAGTGGCCGTTAGCGCCGAGATGTTCTGGGGTCGTATCGAGGCGTGGCATCCTAATCCGATCGCCTTTTATTCCGAAGGCGCCGGGCCCATGCTGGACGTCGGCGTCTACCCGCTCAACATCCTGACCAGCATTCTCGGCCCGGTGTGCGAAGTCCGCGGCCTGGCCGAGATAACCATGCCGGAGCGTGAGATCGTGAGCGGGGAAC
>JASLXP010001122.1 GCA_030740295.1 Planctomycetota bacterium | reverse complement strand
ATCCTTGTCACTAACATTACTTCGGCGCGCCAGTGGAAGCGGGAGCTTCTTGACAAGACCACGCTTACGAAAGACGACATTGGCGAGTATTCCGGCGAAGTAAAGGAGATGAAGCCTGTCACTCTTGCCACCTATAACATCGTCACCTATCGCAAACCCAAGACGCAGATTTTTCCGCACTTCGAAGAATTTCTAAAGCAGGGATTCGGCCTCGTCCTTTACGACGAAGTGCATCTCCTGCCCGCACCCGTCTTCCGGGTAACCGCAGAACTGCAGACGCGAAAACGCCTGGGGCTGACCGCCACCCTCGTCCGTGAAGATGGCCGTGAGGACGATGTCTTCAGCCTCATCGGCCCAAAGCGATACGACGTCCCCTGGAAGGATCTTGAACACCAGGGATGGATTGCCGCGGCCACCTGCACCGAGATCCGCATCCCGTTTCCGCCGGAGTTTCGAATGCAGTACGCGGTCGCGGGCAAGCGCGAAAAATTTCGATTCGCTGCCGAGAGTGAAGCGAAATACCCCGTCGTCAAAGAACTGCTCGAAAAGCATCCAGATGACCTGGTGCTTATCATCGGCCAGTACATCAACCAGCTCGAGCAGCTCGCCAGAATGCTCGGCTATCCCCTCATCACGGGCCAGACCAAACAGGCCGAGCGCGAAACGCTCTACGAAGATTTCCGCAGCGGTACCAACAAGCACCTGATCGTTTCCAAAGTCGGCAACTTTTCCGTCGACCTGCCCGACGCGAACGTGCTCATCCAGATCTCGGGAACTTTTGGCTCGCGGCAGGAAGAGGCTCAGCGCCTCGGCAGAATTCTACGGCCCAAATCCAACGAGATGCCTGCGCATTTCTATACACTGGTCACGCGGGATTCCTGCGAACAGGATTACTCCGCCAACCGCCAGCTTTTTCTAACCGAACAGGGCTACAGCTATTCGATAAAGGACGTATCGGAAATCCTCATCGAGGAGACGGCAGCAGCGGAATGACCATCATAGAGTTCCTCAACAAACAGCGCATCGAAAGCCTCCAAAAGCTCGAGATGTACTGGACGGACGCGTATCGAAGCAGTACGTCCAAATCGGATCTCATCTCGCGCATTCGGCGCGCCATGACTTCCGGCCCGGTACTGCTGGGACGCTTTCAGGCTTTGCCCGCGGCCGAACGGAGGCTGATGGAGATCCTTCTCAAGGCTTCCAACGATGTCCTCGATAATCTTCAGAAGCAGGAGGGCGATGCAAGCACCAACGGCCTTGTCGAGCTCCTCGAAAGCCTTGTTGGCAGGGGATTCATCGAATACCGGCCCGAGGAAAAGCGCGGCAGCCCTGTGGCAAACGCCTTCATCCCATCAGAGGTAGCGGACGCACTCAGGGAGCTTTTACACGACGATGTGCGACATCCGGAACAGTTGCTGAGCATCCGCAGCTTTTTGCTTTCCCACGAGATGGAGGATACCTCCAGCCATCTCGGCGAGCTCGGCGTTGAGATCGAAACCGGCGAGGATGCGCCCGGCCTGGCCGATCAATTGTGCGGTCATGGCAATATCCGGAAGAGGCTCGACGCAATCGAGTCATCGGAACTGCGCCGCATGGTGGACCTCGCAATCAATGAACACTGTGGTCTCCTTCCGCTCACTGTCATTCGCAGCGAAGTCGAGCCGTTCACTGAAGAGATAGCCGGCCAGTGGCGCAACGAGCTCGAGGACTGCCTGCTCGGAACGATCGGTTCGCTCAGTCTGAATCATCTTGGAATCAATGTCCGTTCGGAATACCTCGTCATATTTCTCGAAGTCGCAACCGAGCTCATCAGAGGCGACAGCGTTGAAGCTCCGCAGGGGTTAAGGATCGCGAGCAACGGATTCAAAACTCTTTTCGATTACGTCCACATTCTGAATCGTGTTCAGCGGGAATCACTCCGCATGACTCAGACTGGTGGATTCCGCAAACACGGCGCGGAGGAAACGGTAAAGTCTCTGCTGCTTTCTGATGAGGATGGCTACCTCGATACGCTGGTCGCCATTGCGAGGGACCAGGAGCTGGTTCGTCGTGTTTCTGATGGGACGCTCACGCCGACCGTCAAGGCCATCCAATGGCTGCAGGAGCCCATCGAAAACCAGACGCGTGATTTGCTTCCTGAGTTTATCAAAGACGATCAGGGCTCTGAAGCGCATCGCCACCGCAGGCTCTTCGGCAAATGGTGCCGGCACTTGAAGCCTGGCGAGTGGTATCCGGCAGAGCAGGCGGCCCGGCTGGCCATCATCGATTACATACTCCAGATCGCCAGCGGCGAACAGGAGCTCAGCAGCATCACTTATCAGGCCATTCACACCACGCCCGTCAGCCTCAGACATCTGGTCGAGGATTTTCTCAAGTGGCTGCAATCGGAGCCGCTGCGCATTGGCGCAGTGGATATCGCATATGACGGCGACGCCCCTTCCTGTATACGCACGACACAGGTAACATCCATGTTGTACGGGACGGACTGGCAATCCGACCCCACGAACGAGCAAAAGGTCATCATTAATCCTGATTACGAGGTTGTCCTCTTCCCCGGCGCCACCGCGCCGCAGGCCCACCTGCTGGTTCACCGCCTCGCAAATCTCTTCAAGGTGGATCAGATCCTTCATTACCGAATCGAAGAAGACAGCATCTCCACCGCAGCCGCACTCGGCCTGACCCTTGAAGAAATGCTCGAAGGTCTGACCGAAAACTCCATCAGCGGGCTGCCACAGAACATCCGGTTCAGCATCGAAGGCTGGGCCGGCAAGGTCTACAACGTCACCATCAAGCAGTACTTCATCCTCGAGCTCCCTTCCGAAGAATTGGTACAGGTGGTCAAGCGGCTGCCGGAGATAGCGCCATTCGTCGAGCGCCAGCTCAGCCCCACCGTGCTGGCATTGAAAGAAGCGCCCACCGATCGCAATTCAATTCGTGCCCTCCAGGAATTGGGCATTTACGTGAGGCGGTGAGCGATTGGCGCGGGCAGCGAACTTTGATTCGTTCTCAGTTGTTTCCTGCGATCAATCGCGTGGCGAGCTGCAGCAACTGATGCCGAGGGATCTGCCGGGCATGCTCGGGTAAAGATTGCAGGATTCGCAGGTCTTCGATGGCCGCATCGCTTTCGCCCAGCTCGGCGCAGATGGAGGCGTGCATGTATCTCTCAACGGGGGACGTATTTTCAAGCGCGAAGACCTGCTCCAGGGCAAACTTCGCCTTTATCGGCATCTCGATTCGGTGATAGACAGCAACCAGATTGCGCAGCATGCGAATGTAAAGGTCCTTCGGTGAAATCGGGGACAGATGCCGCGGGCTGAATTCAATCCTGAAGGTGCGCATCATGTCCGCACAGTCCTGCCAGGTCAGGAATTGTCCGCCGTGAAAGACATCGATGAAGAAATCGGGATCCTCGGCAAGCCTGACCATAAAATGCCCGGGCATACCGATGCCATGGAGCTTCAGGCCCGCACGTTCAGCGATAGCCAGGTAGACCAGGCTCAGAGTAATCGGGATACCAGTGCGGCGCTCCAGGATGTCAGGAAGGAAGCTGTTTTGAGGATCGTAGTAATCTTCGGTGTTGCCGCAGAATCCGAGCTCACTGAAAAAATGTTCGTTGAGAGCATGGATACTTTCGACGGGATTTGAAATATCGGCAACCCGCCTTTTCAACTCCGCAGCCATCAAGTCAAGCTCACGTGAAATCATCTCTGTGTCGAGAGACGGGTACTCGGCCTGTGCGATCAGCAGGGCGCCGAACTCAACATTCTGTCTTTGGGTTGAGACACGGTAATCCCGCCAGAGCTCGATGATGTTCTGTTCATGAATCCAATTAAATGCCCTGGCAGCGCTTCTGCTGATGCCACTCTCATTGTGGTAAGAAAACTCATCAAGAATGCCCAGGATTTCTTCTCCGAGTGCAAGTATCAACTGCTTGGCCTTCATCCGTTTTGAAGGTTGTGGAGATGAAATGGACTGCAGAAGATTTTTTACCATTTCCTCATTTGGTTTCATAAGGGTGATGGTACCGGTTTTCCCGTTCGAAGTCGTCTTGAAAATTTCTAATTTAATGTGACGTTGGTGAGGTCAGGCCTGTTGGTTTCCCAACGCCGGTCGTTTACTAATGAAGGCGACGAAAGGCTCTGCCACAGACATCGATGCCGTGAAGTTTTTTCCTTGCCGCAAGTAAACAGATGAAAGAAACAGAATACGAACACCGAACGGACAGCCTTGAAGAGAAGATGGAACTGCTCCAGAGCGCGCTCGAAGACGGCAGGCTCGATAAGGCATTGTCCTTCGCCGACTCGATGCGGCAGACATTGAAGTTTGAAAGGCAGCGGCAGGATTCTGTTGATGCGCCGGTTTCTGAAGTAGACGACTTTGTTGCGGTTTCAGACCTGCCGGCGCCCTGGGTGCAATGGGCGAACGGTTGGCAGTTCTGCAAGGTGATCGCAGTACGGGAGACTGCCGGTATGGCGCGGCACCGAATGCCACTGGACATAAAGGTAGCCTTTCTTGAAGAGCATGTGACTGACTTGAGGAGGGAAGTCAGGGTGGCTGTGGTGTCTGATTCCGGGATTCTTCAGGAAATGACAAGTCAGGTTTACGGAGATGTCTTTCATGAGGGCATAAGAACCTGCCAGTTGGTTATTCAGGCGAGTTTGGAAGCTAATGAATGTCGCCACTTCCTCATCTTCTATGGCAACGCACTGGCAGAGCTTCCTGCATACCCCTCCGACCTGCGCGTGGACGGCGAAGGCTTTGGGCTGGATATTTCCAATGAACATTTCAGTGCACGGCTCTCGCGACAGATGGGCCAGTTGGAACGGCTCACCTATGGAAGCCGGCTGGGGCTCGAACTCTACGCCGGAGGGCCGGGACATGGCGAGCCGCCAAATATCGATTGGGCACACGACTATCTCTCATCAAATCGGTTTCAGAAGTTCCGAGTCACGAACTGGGAAACTTGTCCGGATTTCGAAGTAGTACGAGGTCCGCTCCTGGTCAAAGTTCGGCGTTGGGGTTTTCCGCATTGTCCGGTGCATCCGCTGTTTACTCCAAGCCGGATGCACATTGATGTGACTTATTCGTTCTATGCCGGCCTTCCGTGGTTTATCAAAGATGGCCGCATGGATGTGGTCAAGGATTTCGAGATCGATTATTTGCGCGACGACGAATGGGTGTTCTCGGGCTACACCTTCGATGAGATGCTCTGGATGGATGCCGACGGAAAGCTGCACGAAGGTGGAGTGCCTGCGGAATCGGCCAACGACCTCTGGGGCATCGGCTTCTACAATAAGGAGAGCCGTGAAGCGTTCCTCGCCCTTTTCATCGAGCATCGTGCTGAGAACTTTGACGGTCTCTACCACGCAGGATCACCCACTCTTCATTACTCAGGCCACGGCCAGCTCTGGAGCCGATGGGCCGCCCGAAACGGACCGCAGTTCAAGAAAGGTGCCGCTCTCATCCAACGGAACGCATACCTGACCGCGCCCTTTCCTGATGGCGGAGTTGATGGGGCGGAGTCGTTGTATGATTAGCTGAAGCACCCAATCGAGGTCAGCAGCGGAGCTCTGCCGGGTACAGATGCAAAGAGTGAAGGTTCGCTGGCCAGACAAGGCGAAACATCGGACACCGCTCCTCTTAAATCGGCTGTATGGCAAGCGCTCCGCGAAGTTCAGGATGTGATGCTCTATACGGTCGATGCTAATGTCGTTGACATGGGTTACATCTACGACGTGCGCGTTCGGAATGGAGCGGTCGAGGTCCTCATGACGATGCCGCACAGGGGGCGGCCGAAGTTTGAATTCATCGGACAACCGATTCGAGAACGCCTGGGCAAACTTGATGGTGTTAGTGATGTGACCATCAAGCTCACGTGGGAACCGGAATGGAACGTGAATCGATTGAATAATGAAGGCAGAAAAGCGATGGGAATTGAGTAAGGAAGCAAATGGAAGGCAAAAAAATGGAAGGCATCTCTCTTTCGTTCATCCAATGGGCGAACATCACCTTAAACGGACTCCGCCTGCAGACCATATCAAGCTGAAAAACTCTCTTGCCCACCATCCTTTTGCCCGCCCTTTTATTGCCCGCCATCTTTTTGCCTGTCATTTTTTTGCCTTCCTTCCATCAATCAACCTTCACCGGCCGCCGCGGCCCCCGCCAAATTCACCCGTGCTGGCCTTTTCAATGAAACGTCCGATGGGGATGCGTTCGCCGTACCGCTTCTGAAAGGCATCTACTTCTTTACGAAGCGTCTCCTTTTCACCAGATCGTTCCAGACAGATGAGGTAGAGCAGCCATGTCCGTTCATCGGCTGTGGACGCCTTGCCTTCCCGTCTGATTTCTTTCTCATAATTTTTGACAGCGGCATCGAGTTGGCTGCCCTCAATATGGTAATTGGCGATCTGGGCCATTCGCATCATGTTGAACCTGCCTTGGCTGACTCTGTCTTTGGGTCCGCGAAACGGTTTTGGAATTTCCTCTCCTGACAGGATGATTCTTTCCAGCTCAGTGAATCTGTCCTCAGTGAGCGGACGAAAAACAGGCGGCAACCGAAACGGTTTTTTCTGTGTGGGCTTTGGAGGATGCAAAACGGAGACGGACTGAAGGTCCTTGAAATCAACCGACACAGGTACAACCTTGTCCGCCTGGAAAAGCTGGAACTGTCCGTCATCAAAGGTGAGGCGTTCGCCGGTGAGAGTGCTGCCGGCTTTTAAGGTGAGCGTGAAAGATTGCTCCGCAGAGAGACTCACCGAGAGAGCGAAGATGCATAATGTGAACATAAGCTTGTGCACGCTGATTACTTCTTCTCTTCTTTAGTGATCTCGTCTGCTACGATCGTTGGCTCGCCTTTGAGCCAGCCGAGTGAGATTAGAAACTTGTCCATCTCGAGCACGGTGGCCCGGTAATGTTGGCCGCCGGCTTTGTTGGTATTAAAGAAACCGTGCCCCTGTTTTTCATACAGATGAAGGTCGCAGCGGCTGCCGACTTCGATCATCTTCTTTTTGTAGGTCTCGGCGGTGGCAACTGGAATGAGCTTGTCATTTGTACCGAGAAAAACAATGGTCGGCGGCGTGCCTTTGCGGATGTTGTGCATGGGTGAGATTTCCTTCCAGCGTTCCTTTACCCGGCTGTGTCCCCAACCTCCGGGGCCGTTGTCGTACACCGGGTTGAAGAGCAGAAGTGCATTTGGCACAGAGCTGACGCTTAAGTCCTGCCCCTCTTCCTCGAGGCCTTTCGTTGTGGCGGTAGCAGCGGCCACATGCCCGCCAGCAGAGCCACCGCCCGCGGCGACGCGATCAGGGTCGATGCCGAGGGTTGCAGCGTTTTGCCGCAGCCAGCGCACCGCGGATTTTCCGTCTTTGACGCATTCGAAGGGCGTCGTCCCCTGCCTTGATTTCACCCGGTAATCCGCCACGGCCGCGATCATTCCGCGTGAGGCAAGGTATTTACTGTGTGCTTCAAACTGTTTGGGTGAGCCGCCATTCCATGCGCCGCCGAAAAAGAACACGGCAGCCGGC
>JASLXP010001121.1 GCA_030740295.1 Planctomycetota bacterium | reverse complement strand
TGTCCCGAAGTAAGCAGGGGAGCTCTCGTCCAGAAAGAGGGCCGCATCAGGGCTACAGCGGTAGTTCATTCCCTCCTTTTCAAGTAGCTCGTTAATCACCAGGAAATCGCATAGAATACGTACGCCTCGATCGCTGGCGCCCAACACTTCCGCCAATTCGGCTGCCGACCTGCTTTCGCTGCCGATGGCCGTGAAGAGCCCTAGTTCGAGAGCACCCTTTAGCGCTGCGCTGCTCTGAAAGGCATTGATGATCTGAAAAATCGCTCGCGGTGTCGGAGTGTTTTGTTCCGTCATGATCGCGAGGTTATCGCCTTTCCATCAGACCGTTCAAGTAAAGGGCGTTGGTTGCAAAGAAAATAAAGCTGGTGACTTTGGGTACCCCCTTGATGAAGTCCGATCCCTCGACCTGATAAACCTCCTTCAGACGACCGTCTAACCTGAAACTTCATTTGGCTGTTCCTGAAGCACAAGCGTGTAACCCATTGATTGCGCGATCTTTAACGCATACTTGAGGCGGTCTTCCTGGTATTTGGCTTCGTAGGCGGCCACTCCCTGTTCCAGGTACTGTTGTCCATGGCGAAGCGCTCGATAGAGGTGCTCAGCCAGCTTTCGGGTGGTGGCTGTGATGGCGATGCCGTATTCTTTGCGGGCAGACTTCCTTCGAAAGAAGGCCCCCAGATAGGTCTGTGAGCGCTTTAGCGACAAAGCCGCCATACGCAGGACTCTTGCGATCCGGCTGGAACCGACTCCTCGGTCTTTTTTCTTGCTTTTCTTGTGGGCCGAGACCTCCAAGGGCTTGCTAATTCGCAGCCAGGAGACCAAATGCTTGCTGCTGGGGAAGCAGTGGATGTTCAAACCGACCTCGGTCATCACGATCAATACCACTTCCACACTGACTCCCGGGATGAGCGTCAGATCGATCCCGCTGAAGCGCCACAGCGCCGTGCGCAAGGGCTGTTCTGCACGACGGATCAGGTCCTTTTCCTTTTGGAGATTGGGATGGGTCGGTACCGGCTCGTTCACTCTTTGAGCAGGAGTGAGCTCGTTGAGCCGTTGTAGGATGTGCCGCTGGTATTGGTCCAACTGCTGTTGCAAAAACTCATACTGCTCCAGCTGTCTTTCGAGCGTGAAAAGATGTTCCGGCATCCAGGTCCCTTCCAGATGCTGGGCAATCTGCTGGAGGCTCTTTTTGCAGCGTCGGTCCCGCAACTGGGCCAACTGAGCCGGGTCTCTTTCGCCTGCAACAATCGCTCGCAGAATCGACATTCCTGTCACTCCGGTCAGATCCGTCACTGCATGGTGGATTTTGATATTCATCGAGTCCAGCGCCTTTTGCATCCTCTGGACGACGCGTCCCATCTCCTCTTTGAGGTTACTGCGCTCCCGAACGATTGTGCGTAATTCCAGGGTCGGGCCCGTCGGGCGAAAACACCCGCTCAGCAGCCCGCAACTGTGCAATTTCTGGATCCATTGGCAGTCCCGGTTGTCGGTCTTGCAGCGTCCCGGTACTCGCTTGAGCTGTCGCGCATCGACCAGCAGCACTTCCAGTCCCCGCTCTTCCAACAGGTCGTACAGCGCCACCCAATACAGCCCCGTACTCTCCATGGCCACCGTCTGGACGCCTTCCTCTTGGAGCCAGTCGGCCAACGCCTTCAGTTCGACCGTCGTCGTTGCGAACTGCCGCACGTTGGCCGGCTCGGCTTCCCTTTGCGGACAGCAGACCCAGTGCTCGCGGCTGCCCAAGTCGATTCCTGCGGCATCCGCACGAACCAGGGGCAGACCCGGTCTGTAGGCTTTCTTCTTGCTCCTTTTTTTCATGGTATGCTCAACTCCTTGACAAAGGGAGCCGTGGCCCGAGGTGGCATCGGATTAGAACTCTAACCTGCGGGATGGTCCCCTTGCGGGGCCTCACCAATGAACGATCGCCGACTCGGGACCAAGTTAACCTGCGAGCTCATGGCATCATTGTTCAGCACGGTCTTGACTGCCACGGCTCCCTTAAGCCCGCTAGCATAGTGCACAAGTTTCTTTCCTGTACGATCCGGCGGTCTGCAGCCGGTGGCGGGGCTAACCTGAAACTTCATTCAAAGCCTCCTTGCCAGTCCCCATCTGGGGGCCGTGCTCCAAGTCAGGTCCCGACAGCTCGAAAAGCGAATGGTCCTATTGACTTCGCCATGCCCCCGGGTATAGCAACACGCGTGCCACGAGGCGGTCGGCGGGGCTCCATCGCACTTCCCACGTGTAAGCGCCTGTAAATCATCTTGGCTCGAACGAACGCTCGGGTGCAGGCTTCGAGGAGGCCCGGTGGTGGGTTCGCGCGTTCGAGGATCTTGGGGCAGACATGCTCTTCCCGGAAGCGCCCGAAAGACGAGGCGGAAATGAGCCGTTTCTTCGAGGCGTGTAACCGTCTACGCTTGGCCAACATGCCTGCTGGTGGAGTCACCCCC
>JASLXP010001120.1 GCA_030740295.1 Planctomycetota bacterium | reverse complement strand
CGAAGGAAGAGGACCTCGGATATCAGAGCCAACACATCCGCGGTCCTCTCTTCATTCTCGACCCTCTTGACCTTCTGCTAAGTTCGGTCTCGATACTTCTCCACCTGATCCATGTCGAGTTCAACACCGAGTCCCGGGCCTTCGGGCACTCTGGCCGCAACGGGGCCGAGGCTCAAGGGCTCAGTAATCATGTCGGCTTCGTGGTAGAGCGGGCCGATGAAGTCTCCCGGGAAATTTTCGCTCTGTATATTCGGCGCGGCCGCGCCCAGATGCAGCATGGCTGCCGTGGCGATGCCGAGCTCGAGGTTGCTGCCCATCGAGCAGGCGATGTTTGCGGCCTGGGCCATGTGAATGATTTCGAGCGAGTTCAGGATGCTGCCGTTCTTTCCGGGGTAGATACTGATAATGTCGGCTGCACCGATTCGGGCCACGTCCCAGGCGTCGCTGAGGGTGAAGACGCTTTCATCGGCCATCACAGGAATATCATATTTCATTCGCAGTGCGGCCATTTCTTCGTTCAGACCTACGCCAAGGGGCTGCTCCGCGAAGAGGATGTCGTACTGCTCCATTCGGGCGAGCGCGCGCCGGGCTTCGTGCACGGTCCAGCCGCAATTTGCGTCGACGCTGATCCGTACATCAGGGCCGGCCAGTTCTCTGACCGTGCGGACCCGTTCGACGTCTTCGTCCGGATCGAGCCCCACCTTCACTTTGAGGCAACGGCATCCCCAATCGAGGAACCTCTCGCCGAGCTGTTTAGCCTTCTCCATGGAAAAGGCACCGATCACCATACGGATCGGCATCTCCTCCCGCACCTTGCCGCCGAGCAATTGATAGACGGGCAGGCCGGCGGCTTTGCCCTTGATATCCCACAAAGCCATCTCGACGGCCGATTTGGCAAAGGGATTCAGTTTGATCGCCCGTTCCATGGTTTGACGATGACTTTGGATGTCGGCGGGATCCTTACCGGCGAGGGCAGGCCCTATCAGCTCTTCCAGAACCACGACGGCCCCAGGACTGGTCTCGCCGCTCCATCTCGGTGACACGGTGGCTTCTCCCAGACCGACGATGCCTTCATCCGTGTGGACCCGCACCATTACGTAAGGCGAGTCAATATGTTCCCCGTGTGCGGTCTTTGTGGTCCATCCCTGTTTGAGCGGGACGTTGATGGGAAGGGCTTCAATCTCAGTAATCTTCATCAGGCGAACTCCGGCAAAAAGGATTTCCAGTTCTCGTAAATGATGTTGTGAATGATCTCTTCAGAAATCTTCGGCAGGTTTGTACCCTTTACGACGTCATTCACCTTGTGCTGGCCTGCGATCACCTGGGCAGGAGTGGCTGATGGGAAGTCCGATCCAAAGATCAGCTTATGCTCGACGCCATACTCGATCGCAGACATGAAAGCCTGGTAGTGTCTGAGCGGCCGGTAATGAAGCGCTGAAACGTTGGCGTAAAGATTGGGGTGCTTGCGAATGAGGACGACGCATTCGTCTTCCCAGGGATGCCCCATGTGAGCGATGACCAGGCGCAGATCGGGGCAGGCAACCGCGATATCCTCCAACAGGATCGGATTGGCATACTTGAGCGGTCCGGGACGGACGAACGATGTCCCCTGATGGACGTTGACCGGGATGCTAAGCTGCTCAGCCTTCCTGAACAGTGGCAGATGTTTTGGGTCGGCAGGATCCCAATTCTGATAAATGGGCGAACACTTGAGCCCGCGCAGTCCGAGGTCGTTTACGTAGTGCTCGAGCTGTTCAATGCAGTCCGTGTCATTGGGATCTACGGAGCACCAACCGATAAACCGTTCGGAGTTGTGGTTTACGAAGTCTGCGACAAGCTCCTGGTCTGCATTGATGCCGCAGAAAGGCGCCTTGATGCCGAAGACGATGACACGGTCTGCTTCCTTCGTTGCCTCGAGCAGTTGTTCCGGCCGTGAATCGAACGCGTTCTGTTCGCTCACATCGCTGCCCGCAAAATAGACATCCGGCGAGAGTTTCATCTTCGCTCTCTTGGCCTCCCACGCGAACTCCACAAACTCGTCAGAGAGATGATCGGGGTACCACATCAAGTTGGTGTGAGTATCAAACAGCATCAATATATTTCTGAATTCCGTGAGAATGACCGAACTGAAGGCTTGTCCGGATCTTGGCAACAGGCACTGTTATGGATGCCGGAAATGTGCCGTAAACGTAGACCGCGAATAGTCTGCGAAGGCCTGTTTGGCGAAATCTCTTTCGACAATATTAGTGCCTTGCAGGATACAACTTGAAGACAACGGGACTTCCTTCAGATCCTTAAATCTCGGGAAGTTAAGATCAACGCCGCAGTTGGCGTTGAGAATGGCAAGCCATGGATTGCCAGGACCGCCAACCTCAATAATGGCCCTGGCGGCCGTGCCCTTGGAAATGAAGTAGCTACATCGAACCGTAATGATTCCTTCAGAACAATGGATTTTTATTGGAAGTGGATCGAAGAAATCAGACCGTCTCCAGGATCTTTCGACAAATTGATACTCAATGAAAGAAGCCGTGAGACGTAATCCCCCTCGAAACAGCCGAATTCCGCCTGGTGAGATGAACTGAATTTTCGTGTTGGGCGCCAACCAGAGTTCGGAAAGACCACGATATTTGATGTATGCAGAGCGGCCCGCTCCGGTTGAGATAAAATCATGGTGCTTAAATGTTGCCCGATTTCCGACCATCTTGGATTTCCCGTCTCGCTCGAGTGTTACTCGACCTCTGGAATAACGGAACGACGCAAAGAACTCCGGTTCGGCGGGGCAGGAGTTAATTCCGATAATCAGAACAGTGAGCATCACAATATTCTTGGCCATTGTTGAGTCGTCTACAAGTCCCCAAAACTGGAAAAATGGGTCAAGTTTCAAGCAGTCCTCTCCTGGGCGCGCCGGCACCCTGCCGGCAAAAGAGGGCTGGAAGCGCTCGGGCGGAGTGCTACGCACTCCCGAGATGCCGGCAAGGTGCCGGCGCGCCCAAGCGAGCAACTCGACGGTTTGAGGCGAAGCTTCGCTAGCTTTTTTGGCATTGAAAAGAAACAGAGGAGAGGTCCCAATCGCAAACTATGAGATTTCGGACGGCGAATAAAGAACAAAAATACTTCATTCATCGGTTTTCTCTTGACACAAAAGGACATATAACTTTAATGCTTCATTCGTCCTGACGTTGGCCGCTTGGCCAAACCCGCCTCAAAGTGCACGCTGTCCCCTCAGCACCGCACAACATAACAACCTGCCTGACACACACACCATCGCAGCCGAGCGAAAGCTGTCATCTCTCAAACAGCTTTCTCCAATCGGTTGTCCTCTCTGCACCCAGCCCGCCATGGGTTGGCGTTCGTCAAAACCCCCGGAATCTCCGGAGTTGCACTAAAGGGTTAATCGTTCGGCACAAGACGTTGCCGGGCGCTTGGGCTGTTCGCGCGCCAATTTTGATAAGGGGACTACCATGTTCGACGAACTCGCAGAAGCTGAACTTCTGGAGAAGATTGCCCAGCTTGAAGGCCTCCTGAAACAGAAGGAGGAAAGGATTGCGGAACTTCAGGGCTTGATCGGCAGCTCGACAGGCAACGCAAAAGATGAAACTGAGAGCCTGGCCAAAGAGCTGAAGGCTCGCGAGTCCGAGCTCGCATTTATCTCGAAAGAACTCACCCAGCGTGAGCGTGATGTTCAGCGGCTGAAAGAACTGACCAGTCATCTCGAGGAAAAACTGGCCGGTCAATCGGACAAGTTCGAGCAACAGCAGATTGAACTGCATCAGCAGGCCAAAGATGAGATCTGGAAGCGCAAGAGTCAGATCAACGAGCTCGAAAGCCATGTGGCCAGGCTCAGCGTCGCGGTCGATTCTCTGCAAAAGCGCGAGCAGGAATTATTGCAGGCCAGGGATAGTGTCGTCGCTGAATATGAAGCGAGGCTGGAGGAGTTGGCCCATCAGAATGGCGCCGCGGAAGCTGCCACAGGCGAGGCAAGAGTGGAACAGCTCGAAGCAATTGCCAAAACGCTCTCTGACAAAGAACGGCTGCTCGAAGAGGCATATCACGAAATAGAACGAATTCGCCACGACGCGCAGGATAGCTCCAGCCAGCTTGCCGAGCAGGCGGATGAATTGGTCGAGATGAACCAGTTCCTGAAATCTGCCCAGGATGAAATTGCGCGACTGAATTCAGAGCTGAGAACCATTCAGGGCATCTCAAAACAGCAGCGGGCAGATTTCGACTTCGAGCTCAATGAGGAGCGCAACCTCCGCAAAAAGGTCCAAGCCGAATACCAGAAGGAGCTGAACGACATCGACAAAATTGTTCAGTTCATGCAAGGACAACTGGAAGAAGCCACCGAGCGCGGCGAGCAAATCGAAGGTCTCCAGAAGAGGCTCGAAGAAGAAGCATCTCGCAACGAATCGCTGGATGCGGAGTACCAGGAACAGATCTCACTCCTCGAAGGCCATCTCGAAACTCTGAAGGCTCAGACAGGGCAAGCCGACGAGACCGGCCAGCAGCTCGTGGAAATCCAATCGCGTCTCCAGGCCGAAGAGGTCAGACGTCTCGGGCTCGAGAAGGAGTACACCAACCAGATCGCCGATCTTGAAAAGCAGATCGATGCCCTCAAACAGTTCTTGAGCGAAGCCGAAGCCAAAGCCGCTCACACGGACAGCATTCAGGATCAGCTCAGCGCCGAGAAAGAGATCCACAAAGGTGTTGAGGAGGAATATCTGAAACAGATATCCGAGCTTGAAATCCTCAGTGATTCCCTTCGGACCCAATTGGAGGAGCTCCAGACTACCGGCACCGACAGTTCCACCATCCAGCAGCGGTTGAACGAAAGCCGTGCGGAATGGCAGTCTCTTGAGGTCGATTATCAGCGTAAGCTCGAAGCCCTTGAGCACCAGGTGGAAAGGCTGCAGTCTCGCATCGAAGCTAATACGGACGAGAAGCTTAGAAGCGACGCGCTCAAGCAGGAACTCGGGTCAGCCCAAGCCAGGCTGCATGAAGCACAGACCGCGAACGAAGCCACTCAGAAGGAAATGGAGCATCTTCGTGCATCGATCCAGATGCAGGGCGAAAAGATCGAACAGCAACCGGTCCCCGAAGAGATGCGGTTCGAAATCGATGACCTCCGCGACGAGCACCTGCGTCTGCAGACAGAAAATGCGGAGCTTGCCCAACTCGTCGAGACGGAAAAGAAAGAGATCGATCTCAAACAGATCAAGCTGAACGAGCTTCAGGAATCCGCAGAGAAGAGAGAGGAAGCACTCAAGACAGAAAGCGAAGAGATCAGCCACATCCATCAGGAATGGATGGTCCTCTCCACCGGGCACATCGCCGAGCTCGAAGAGCGGATGCAACTGCAGTTGGAGGAGGTAAGCAGGCTGCAGCATCGAGTCGACGAAGTGGAGAATGTTGAGACGGAACTGGAGCTGGCACTGGCGAAAATCCAGGACCAGGAAGAATCACTGCAACAGGAAGAGCGCGCCATCCGCGATCTGGTGGAAAGCAACCAGCGCACACTGCAGGAGCTTTCGAATAAACACAACGCGTATGAAAGTGTCCGCTCCCAGATGGAGCAATTGCAGGCATCGCTCGGCGAAACGGAATCCGCCAACCAGGGCCTGCAGGCACGAACGGCCGTCCTTGAGGATGAGCTGGAAAATGCCCGTGCGAATATTGAGAGAGCGAGTGCGGATGTTCAGGATGCAGAAGTTGCTGAAGCCGTGGATGCAGGCCCTGAACAGCAGCAGCAGTTCGAACGCGGTCTGAGCGAAGCCGAAGCCGATCTCGCCCACTCTGTTCAACATGCCGAAACGCTGGAGCAAGTGCTCGAAGACGCCATGGCTGCCCACGAGAGTGTCCGTATCGAGAAAGACCAGCTCGAACAGGAACTGGCAAAGGTAAAAGCGGATCATGAAGAAATGTCCCTCCGCGACATGCAGCATCGCGAGGAAATTGAAGAGCTGTATTTCAGGCTGAACGAAACCCAGCTCAAGGCAGAGCAGGCATCGAGGCAGTTCGAGAATGACTTAAGCAACCATGAATCATTGAATGCTGACCTCGTGGATGAAATGAAGATTAAGCTGGATGCCGAGCAGGCCGACATGCAGCAGCGGTCTCAGCAACTCCAGGAGATTGAAGACCAGCACGGCCAGATCTCACATCAGCTCAGTCAACTGGATACAGGCAGTGCCGAGTTCGAGCGCGAAATCCAGGAGAAGCAATCAGAGATTGATTCCCTTCGAAACGAAGTCATCCCTTCGCTGGAGCGCGAGCGTGACATGCTCACAGGCGAGCTGTCCAATGAACGCAAGAAGACTCGAAAGCTCTCACGCGATCATGAGAACAAGGAGAAGCAGATTCACGATCTGCAGTCTCAAGTCCTCAGCACTGAAGAGCACATGACGCTGTTGATGGCCCAGGTTGAGGAAGAGAGCCGCGCAGCGCAAAACAAACTCTATGAGCAGGCAGTTTCTCTCGAAACTCAGCTCGAAGACAGCAGAGAAGAGCTTTCCGGACGAGAGATGGAAGTGCTCGAAAGCCTGGAGCGGCAGGATGCCCTCACAGAAGACCTGAACCAGGCGAACGAGCGCAACGAGGCCCTGGGCCAGATGCTCGATTCTCAGAAGGAAGAGCTTGAAAGGATGTCGGAGATTGAAATTCCAGAGGCGCTTAACGCGCGGGACAAGTATCTGAACGAGAGGGATGACGTCAGCGAAGAATTACAGCGGGTATACGGTGAGAAGGAGCATGTGCAGGAAGAAGTGCAACGGCTGGCCAGTGCACTGGAAGACAGTTCGACCTCAGTGGTTGGGTTCGAACAACGTCTTCAAGACAAGGAGCGTGACTATCAGGATCAAGTCGAGGAACTGGAGCAGACTCAGCGCCAGTTACGACTCGTTCGTGAAGAACAGGTTGAAGAGCGTGACCAGGTCGAGGCCATCAGGAATCGGCATATTTACGTTCATGCTGCCGCGGTAGCGCTCATCGCCGCGCTTGGGCTGTACTCGATAAGGCAGCCACAAGCGCAGCCAGGCCAGCCGTTGACAATCCAGGAGCTGGCAAGAATGAACCCCGCGCCGGCGCCTTCACCGCCGGCAGCACCGGTGAACGAACGGCAGGATGAAGTGGGAGAGCCTGCAGAAGATCAGGCGGGCGCTGATGAGAGCCCGACACCGGGTGAGAGCACGGCACCCGGAGATGCGGGAGCGGGTACTGCTGATCCGCAGCCTGCACCCGCCGGACCTGCTGCAGAAGGCCAGGATGAGGAGGTCGCGGGATCGAATGACACACCGGCGGAATCAACGGGAACCGAGGATATCCAGGAATTAGAGCCGTACCGCGAGCAGCAGGAGATCGCCCCGGCAGGGGACGCTGCTGCGCCTGTCGAGCCGGCAGTGAATAAGCCCGAAGAAGAAACCAGGTCCATTCCGCTCCTCGGAGCACTCACCCCTGCGGAATCATCAGAGCCAGATCCGGGATCGGCCAAAAAGATGTACACCATCAAGAAAGGCGAGAGCCTCTGGGTCATCTGCAAACGAGAGCTCGGTGATCCGATGCTTTGGAAGGATGTGGCCAAAGTCAATGACCTGTCAATCCGTGACGTGAAACGTCTGCGTCCCGGTAACCAGATAAATCTTTCGGTCAATAAATAAAAGGAGATTCGCGCCACCTCCCAGGCGCATCTGTTTACCCCACCGCGGCATGTCCCAGCCGCACAAACCGTCCCACCCCCCACACACAAGACAGCGGGTGCTCTCTACGACGCGCCCACTGTCTTGTCGTCCTTCTGCTTTGTGGTCTCGGCTTTCCGAAACGAATCAGAGCTGCCGCGGAGCGTCAGCACTATGACGTATCAACGCCCCACCGTTGTCTCGTATCTCACACCTGCGGGAACAGGTACCGGCACCGCCACAGTTGTGCCGAATGCGCCCGCAGTCTTGGTCATCGAATCCACCGCGATGAAAGAGGTGAACTCAGACATCAGGCCGAATTCGAGCGCCGTGCCCAGGATGCCCGTGCTCAGCTCATGGCTATTTTCTTTCTGCCAGGTCGCACGATCTGCGAGGTCCGCGATGCGGGAGCGGGCCCAGACGAATGGCAGGCCCTGATGCACGCTTGCCTCATCGAGATCGACGTCGAGTTTGTAGCTCACCATCTTTCCTCCGGCCCGGCCGTTGATGGTGATGCTCGTTCTGCCCTGGCCGTCATATCGCCCAGTCAGTACGACCGGACGCCCCACGAAAAGGTCAGGCTGGAGCCGCGGGTAGGCGTCCTGGACTTTCATGTTTCCCCAATCGATGCTGATGTCTGTGAGGGCCACGTGTCCAGCCATTTCATAAAAGCGGTCCACGGCATCCAGACCGCTGTCCCCATCCAGGCCGATGAACGCTGCCGCACCGTGACCCAGGACGGCCATTCTCTCGAGCAGGTAGCGGTTGGGTGAAGAGCCCACGCCGAAACTGAAGATACGCGAATCGCGCAACCGCTTGTGCACCTCGCCCAGGATTTCCCGGTCGTTACCGATGAAGCCGTCCGTCATGAACGACACGATGCGGAAGCGTTCCTCCGCATGTGGAAAATCGAGCGCGGCCTTGATGCCTTCAATCATCTGAGTGCCGCCGCTGCCGCTGAGACCGTTCACGAAATTGAGCCCCTTTCTGACATTTGCCGGGGTCGCGAGGATGGGCCTTGCACCAAGCTGCGAGGCATTGTTCGAGAATCTGATGATCTGAAATGTGTCCGATGGACGCAGCTTCTTGATCGCCCGAGTGATCGCGGCTTTTGCCTTGCGAATCGGCGCGCCGCTCATGCTGCCCGAACAGTCAAGCACAAAGATCATCTCGCGGGCCGTGCGTTCGACCTGCGCCAGTTCTGCCGGTGGCTGGAGCATCAGCGTGAAGAAGCGGCCCCGGGGAGCACGGTGGACGAGCAGGGCTGTTTTGATCTTTGCACCAGCGACGCGGTAACGGAGCACGAAGTCTTTATTTGGAATGCTGTCGTGCTGAGAGAGCATGACTTTTCTACGGCTGTCGCTCAGCTTTTTGGGCGCTATCGCATGGCTGGCACTCCAGAGCTTTTCAATACTCACGCCCGCATCGATATCGACCTCGAGGCTGATGTCGTGCCCGCTGCGTTCATTCG
>JASLXP010001119.1 GCA_030740295.1 Planctomycetota bacterium | reverse complement strand
CTGCACGGGTTTGTCGGGTGCGATCAGCGTGACGTTCTCGACATTTTGTCCCCGCGCAATCCCGCCCATAATCAGTGTAACTGTTACGCCTGCAATGACTGACTTGATCATCTGTTTTGTCATAGTCACTCCTTCAGTTAGGACCGGCACCTGTCACTCCACGACCAGCATCCGGAAGTCGTGCCTGCGGAGGTGCAACGTTTCGGGTCGGCCGTGGATTTCGCCGAATCGGTAGCCTTTTTTCTTGTTGTACATCAGGCCGATAGGGATCCCGGTCTCGCCGTCGGTGATGCGCTGCACGCGGGTCAAGCCGAGTGACTTTGCGTCGATGCTGAAGCCATCAATGACTCGCTCTTCCCCGCCGTTGAAAAAAACGATGACGGCCCGGTGACGGTTCGGAGGATTCCCGCCTTCCCAGGGACGCAACTGGTTGTGGACGTAAACCGAGGCATAGACCTGTGGTGTCTTCTCGAACTTCACAGCCTTGCCGCTCCGCCAATAGGGGATGAAATGGGGGTCTCCGGAAAAGAAGTAGACGTTGTCTTCCAGCACGTTCAGGATCTTCTTGAGCGCGGGATAGACATCGCCCCGGTACGAGGGCGTGCCGATGTTGCCGATGTCGTGCAGGAGGGACATGGCCAGCCCGACTCGTCCGGCGTAGGCAAACCGGCTGATAATTCCCTGCCTGGTGCGGACAAGAGCGCGGAACACTTCGACGCCGGTGTTCTCGCCAAGTTTCTCAACGTAGCGATTGCCCTGAAAACGGTGGAAGCTGTTCTCGATGTGCCAGCCGACTTGCGTGAAGGAGTAGAGCGGATGCATGTTGGAGATGTAGAGCGGCGGACGGCCCACCTGCCAGTGCATGACGTTGAGCCGCTTTGTCTGCTCTCGCCAGGCAAACAGATTGCTCTTTCCCTGGACGCTTCCGTCGTCTCGGACGTAGGAAAGGCCGAGCGCCGCCGGGCCGCCGTAAGCAATGGACGAATTGTCCCACCACGTGCCGTTGAGAAGAACCTTCTCCGCGAGGTTCCGGTGGTACCAGAGGTGGTAGTCGATGAAGCTTGGGGTGTGGAAGACGCCAGTGGGCGAGACCTGATCTTCGCTTTGCCAGTTGATGCCGCCGTCGCTGGACTTACCTTTGAAACTGTTCGCGGGTTTCAGCAGGTTCTGATAGTTAGTCCTTCCGAGCCATTCACCGCCAAAGGTCTTGAATTCCCGCGAGACTCCGGTCATTCGCCCGCTGCCGTAGAGAACCATGGGCCGTTGATACGACAGGTGTGCCCGGACCCCATGGCCTCCCCTGGGAGCGGGACGGAAACCGAGATAAACGTCCCTGAGCCGTTTGTAGTCCTCCTCCGTGTAGAGCTCGAAGCCATCCACGCTCGCCCCGTAGTAGCGATACCCGCGAGTGTCCTGCCGGAATTCCAGGCCGCCGGGCTGGTTCCAAGCCGTCTTGCGCCAATTGGCGGGAAGCGGCTTCACCGGACTGGCAAGCAATGCAAATGTGATTCTGCGTGGCTTGTCCATCACTGCGGTCTTGTTGATGAAGCGGAATCGCAGAGAGGGCCTGCCCTGAATCCGCTCTGCCACAATACACGACTTGGAATCGTCGAGGAGCCAGCCTTCGTCGGATTCGGCGAGGTACCACAGACCCGAATCACCGGTCCCGATGAAACAGGCCGGCGCCCACGTGCCCAGCAGACCAGGTGCGGGGTTCAGCGATGTGCTTTCCCATACGATTCCTTCTCCCTCAGGGAACGCGCCAAAGTAGCCACGTTCGACCGTATCGCCGCGCTGCACCACCAGCGTATCGGCGCCGGGTACCGTCCACCTCATCTCCAGGGACTCGACCGATGTCTTCTCTTGCGGCGTGAAGGTCAGGTCAACCCGGTACCAGCCATCGTACTCGAAGGTCACTTCCGCGGAGACCTGAAGCGGTCCGAGCTTAGACTTTGCCTGGAGCCTGGCAGTGGTGGAACGCGCCTCGACGAACTTCAACTCCTGTCCATTCAGAGCAGAAATGTTACCGCCTGACTTAAGGCTCAAACTGATTGGCTTTCCGCCAAGCAGGTCAGGCCCTGTGCCGGGTCGTTTCTTTCCGCCTCCCAGGAGTATCTTCTCCGGCAACCCACTTTTGCCGACCACGTATTTCCGGTTCCAGACCGAAAGCGAATTTCCCTCGGCTTTCACCCGGATGTAAGGCGGTATGACGATGTCGTCTCTGCCGATGTCGTTGTGTTCCCACGGCCAGCGTTCCCTGACGAACTCGACAACCTTCTGCGACACTTGTTTGCCAGCGCCATCCAGAAGGCGGAGTGACGCGCTATACTTTCCTTCTTTCAGTTCCGGTATGTCATTCAGGACGTTGCCGAGCAGGTCATTGCCGATGCCGCCCTTCAGTTCGGCGATCACTTTGTCCTGCCCGTCCGACAGCGCTACCGAGAAGCGCTTCGCCTTCTTGATGTGGTCAGGCACACCGAACAGATCCAGATCCACCCACGCCTCGAACTTGTTCAGGTAGGGGTAATGGGCGATGTTGAACTCATAGTCACCTGCGGTCTCGCGGCGTTCCTGCCAGGGCTTGATGAACTGGTCCCAATACCGCTCCGTCATGCGCGCCACCGGGATGCGAGCCTGGTAAAGGATCCGGTCCGGCTCTCCGGTCTCCGCCTTTCCCTTCACGACTGCGACCATTTCGTAATGGTTGACGCGATACTTCCCGTTCTTCTTTTCGTCCGACAGTGCCAGCCCGATCTTCTGAAAATTGACCTTCGCGAGTCTTCCCTTCTCCAGCAGAACTGATCGTGTTTCTCTGTGGATTTCTTTCCTGTCCCCGTTGAGGAAACGCACCTGCAGTTCAACCGTTTCCTTCTCTTTGCGCGAAGTCATTTCGATTCTTGTATCGAGTGTGCCGCGAGGCAGGTCGCCGATGCGTTTGAAATGGAAGGAAGGCGCCTGGGGATCGAATTCAATCTCTGGGAAGTGTTTCCAGCCCATCCACGAAGTGCCGACCCAGCCGGCGAAGTAGATGCCCCCGCAGAAGTCGGTCCGCACAAGGTTCAAGACCCAGCGATGCCCGTCCGGGCTGTCTGGCACACTCATCGTCTTGAACGGAACTGCCATCTCCAACTGCCACGACGTATCACTCGCCGTAGTCTTGATCGCCGCCCCTGACTGCCACAGATCTTCGGAGCCGGGGGTGCCGCTGTACCATATCTGATCCGAAAAATATCCTCGCGGGTTGACCATAATCTTGTAGAAGCCGCCAGGATAGCTGCGGCCGCGAGGTGAGAACTGGATTTCCGTGTGGTCGTCCCAGAGAATCCGATGCCCTTCGTCGTTCTTCTTGATGTTTGCCGTGAGCGCCGTGCCTTTCGGATGCGGCGAAAGCATGGCGAGGTAGAGGCGCTTCGAGTCGTAGCCCAGAAACCAGCGGACCTGCTGGATCTCCGGCACCATGATGGGCGGCTGCCCAGGCGCCCCTTCCGCGCACCAGGTAGCAACGCCAGTCACGCTCGACGCTGAGGACCACTCCGCTTCGTCGATGCGTCCGTCTATGGTGGGCGGCTTCAGTACTCTCGGAACTCTGAGGACGGGGTACGGGATTTCCTCCGCAAAGCTGTTGGTCATTCCCGGACCCGCCAGGCAGAGAAAAGCGAAGACTGCAATATGGTCCAAATTCACTCTCAACATGATTCTTACTCCCAGGGCGTCAGTTCCTTACCGGAGAGAGAGCGTGCTGACGCGATTCTCACTCAACGAAACGCTTCGATGGCGTCGTCGAGCTTTTTGCGAAACTCGTTCCAGTCCGAAGCTCCGAAGATTGCGTCGTGATCCCGCTGGCCGAGCTTGAAAGCTGCCAGCCGTTCCTGGACCAGCTTCTCGCCTGCTGCTGCTGCGGGTGTTCCTGCTTTCTCATTCGACAGTCGGGCGAGGGTTAGGAGTCTCCGGTAATCGTCGAGTCCCTCGCGCAGCCGCTCGAATCTGAGGGACGGGATCAGTTCACCTTCCGGGCTGGAGTTGCACCAGGCGTAGTCGTCTTCGCGGCAATCCAGAGCGTAGTAGGGATCGCCGGCACAGATGTTCCAGTGCCAGGAGATGCGGAACTTCATTCGGAACTGTTTAACCGCTTTGTAAAGGTACGTGCCGTAGGTCCAGCGATTCCCGCCGTTGTAGAAAGCCCAGTCGCCCCCTGCTTTCCGGATCAGGTTCACCCCGGCCTCGTCGTGGAGGTTCCAGTTGGGCACGTGGAGTGCCTTCGACAACCGGAAATGCGGATCCTTTGCATCGCCTCCTCTGAAACTGGACGCGCCGCTGAAGAAGGGCGGGCCGGTCGGAAACGCCTTCCGGTAAGCTTCCGCGTTTTCCGCGGACTTCTTCAGGTTGTCGCCGATCGGTTCGTCGCACAGGTTGTAGTAAACGGGAATCCAGCCTTGTTCGTCCGCATGTTTCTGCACGTCAGTGTAAACGGCCTTGATGAACTGCGAGTAGTCCTGAAACCCGGCCGCCTTCATCTTGTTAAGATCCTGGTAGTACCCGTTGAGTCCGCGAAGGCCTGAACCGTAAGCACTCACAGACAGGAAGCCAAGTTCCTTTGCGACTTTCAACCACCTGTCAGCCTCTGAGAAGTCAAGAACCGGTTTCCCGTTTCTGAAGCCTCTGTAAACAATGCTGGGAGCGCCGCTGAACATGGTGAAGCCGTACGACCGCATCTTCTTCAGACATTTCAGTGCAACCTTGTTCTCCCATTCCCTTGCCTTGTCGTCATTGAAAGGCAGACGAATCTTGAAACCCCACGGGCCAGCGGGAATGTCCACCGTGTCGAGCGTGCCTTTGCGGACATTGAACTCGACAGGTGTCTCACAGGACTCGCCTCTTACCGGACGAATCGAAATCAAACCGCGATAGATCCCCGGCCTGGTACTGGCCGGTGTTCTGACTGTAAGCCAGAAGCACCGCGTGATGCCTTTTGGCATCGCCACCGAAGCCTGCGGCATGATCAGGCGCGGTTTGATGCTGTAAACCGAACCCTCCATGGTCACTCGGCTGACACGGTAGGAGACATGGCCTGCGTCAATGGCGTTGGCAGGGATGCTGCCATCGGGCCCATTGAGATCGCCGACGGTAACTTCCACATTTCCCAGATCCCTGAGCGGCAACACCCCGAGCGCTATGGGTTCATACTCGCCGGCAAACGCGCTGGCTTTCAACGGCCCAGCGACCTCACTCTTGAGAGGAGTGTCGTTGTAGTAAACGTCCTTCATGGGGTCCGGGTGAAAGATCACATACCCGCGTTTCTGATCTTCCGCGGTCGGTGACAGAGGATCGCCAGCCGGTCGATGAAGGACTCGCCTGAAATAGTTGTCGAAATGAAAACGCCTCTTGTCCTCGGCGTAGCCGAGGAATTTCTTGCCCGCAGAAGCCATGGTGGCCGGGTAGACGACCACTGCCGACACGCTGCAGGCCCAGTTCTGTCCCTTGAATTCAACGTTCAACTGGCCGTCGCTCACGTCAACTTCAAACGACCTCTCCCCGTAATAAGCCCTCTGATACTTGTCGAAAGTGTTCTCCGAAGGAAGATCGTCCGCTGACCAGAACCGGAAGTATTTCTTACGGAAAGATTCAAGATCCATGGTGTCAGCGACGACCTCTCTGCCTTCCACCAGGATGGAACGTCTGGGGTAAGACTGGTATTCGCCCCAGAAACCGGAGGGGTTGTCCATGTTCACGAAGACCCGGTACCTTCCGCTAGGAACATCAACGGCCAGGCCGCCGGACTCGACGCAGATGAAATCCTGGTAGAGCGGCTCAGGCTGGAGCACATCGTAGGTCCGCCAGATCTTTGCGTTCCGCAGCCCATAGCCGCGGCCCTTGCTGTAGGTCGTGCCGGGATCGATTCGAGTGAATCCTTTGAGGACCGGGCTGGAGCTCTTGCCAAAATCGAACGCATACAATCCATCGAAGGCCACCTTGTCCGCCTCTTCGTCGCGTTCCAGGACGATGTTGTCGATGTAAAGCGGGGCGGGCGGTTTCTTATCGATGGAAAAGACCAGACGCGTGATGTTGGCAAGGTCGAGCATTCTTCCCGGACGTGACTTCTCTCCGACGTAGAGCTGTTTGACGGGCAGTACCAGAGTGCTTCGGCCTGGCGCAACAATGGTCTGGTAGTTCACTCGCGTCCAGTAGCCCGTCGTCTTGTCGTCGCGAATCTCGACGTAGAGCCTCATCGGGTCGGGGCAGTCCGTGTAGGTATCCACTTTCAGGTTGTCAAAACCCACCCAGTCCTGTTTGGCGTCCATGCTTACGTAACCGCCATCCATCCGCATAGCCTTCTTGCCGTCAGTGGCGCGCTGCTCCACGACTGTTCCGCTGTGGAAGGGGTTTTTGTCTTCGAAAGAAGTGATGCTCCTGACCGGCGGACCGGTGACTTTGGCTTTCAGCGCTTCGAGCAACGTGCCGCAGGCATAGCAGGACTTCCAGTCCAGCATGCTCCTGTAGCCACACGCCAGACAGCGGACGAAGTCTTCTGCAATCTCGCCCGGCGGAGCAATGGGCGCCTCTTCTGTGCCGATCAACGGCTTGTCCGTCAGCGGCACGTTCTCCCCAACTTTTTCCACGGTGACATCATCGATCCAGAGATACCCCGGCGCCATCATTCCGAAAGATGGTCCGACCTTCTTCTTCTCCTTCAGGTCCGCCACGTAACTCAACTGGGTCCAGCCGAAGGTCCCATTTTTTTCGAGCTGCATGTACTTACCGTTGAACATGAATTCCGTCGTCTGCCGCCATTTGCCCGTTCCGATATCCAGCCCACGGATGTAAGCCGTGATCCGGTAGCGGCCCGGTACGAGCTCCTGATTCTGAGTCACACGAATCTTTGCTCCCGCGCCGCCCTTTAGCAGACATGACAGCTTCCCCGTCCTGGCTACCTGTCCGACCTCAAAGCTGCAATCCCCCTCATATTTCCATCCACTCCATTTGGCGAAGACGAGGCCAAACCTGTCCCTTTCTTTCGGCACCTCGAACGACGGGTCATCGACGAGATTCTCTGCCGGGCAGACGGTCGGGAAGAAGAATGCGAACACCAACACGGACCGAACAGTGCTATGAATTATGTGCATCATGGTTCCCTCAGAAACTTTCTTTCTATGCCGACTGCGCGCTGGCGCTTGGTGAACGGGCTCGGCTCCTCTTCCACGGGCCTGACTTGCCGAAACAGAGCACCCATCGCCTACCCGCAGCTAAAGGAGTGAAATATCAGAAGGGTAAAAGAATGGCAAAATGAGTGACGGCAGAAGGATGAAGAGCGTGCACTCGCATTGAAAACGACAATCCAGAATCAGGGCATCTTCCTACTGGTCGCCGCCTGCAGCAGTTTCCACGAAACGAAGCGATTCGGTATCCTGAAGTCTGAATGAGAACTCAATTCATCAGACTTTCCTGCACGGTCGCATTTGCCATGTCCGCCCTACCTGCGTTGGCGGAGGAGGTAAGGTTTGTCTGGGAAGCGCAGAATTATGGAAAGCCCGGCTATATCTTCAACGACTCTCGAATAGAAGCGAAGGTAACGCCGGGTCTCGGAAACTGCGTCCTGGTCTCAAAAGCCAGACCTGCGGCCAGGATCGTGCTCGCCGCACGGCCGACTTGCGCCGCCCAGGTGGCTGCCGCGGAGCTCCAGCATTACGTGCAGAAGATTACCGGAGCGAGGCTGGCCATCACTTCGGACATGGTTTCCCCGTTTGGCGGGCCGAAGGTCCTTATCGGCGAAAGCAAACTTACCAGAAGCCTCGGACTTGAGAACAAGGACTTCAAGGAGCAGGAATACCTGATACGCAGCTACGGCAACATGCTCGTTCTGATGGGCCACGATGAGCAGGAATTCGGGAT
>JASLXP010001118.1 GCA_030740295.1 Planctomycetota bacterium | reverse complement strand
GGCGATAAACGCGGCCAGGCGCGGGTCCCCATGAAAACGGCTTCGTTTCGATCCGAACATCCATGCCATCGCGGTCAGAGCTTCCGGCAGCACGGAATCACGCGGTCCGTGCCCTTCGAACATCTTTGGCACCGGCTGCTCCATTCGCTCGATTATGTTCTTAGTCGGGTCTTCCGTCAGCCATGGGCCGCGGCGATATGATTCGAGCCCGGTGGTCTGCCATTTGAGTTCTTCTTCAGCGTGGCCTGCTGCCCCTGTGAGGGCGATGATGGCTGCCCCGACTGAAAGTAACTCTGTCTTGCTCATTCCGAAAAGAGTGGCTGTACGGATTCCGAACTCAGCATCTACTTTGAATTGCCATTTCTGAATTCGTAACGCCACCTGCCCATCTCGATCCACTCAACGTGCGAGTCGGCAAACAAGACGTTGCCTCCGGTTTCAGAGTGATTGTCGGTCGAGTCCGGCACTTCCGGGTAACCGGCTTCCATAGCATCCATGACGAGCCAGACCTTGTCGGCCCTTATATCCACGCTAGCCCGTGTCTTCATCACCGGGTCGGACAGGCGGTTCCCCTTGTTGTCGAAAAGATAATGGCTGAGGTACTCGTAGCTGTGCCCCGGGCCGGACGTTCGGCCCCCAACCGCGTTGTCCTCCAGCATTGCAGGCGTATCAACCTGGTTGGCAGTCGAGATGCAGACGAAAACTTTGAGCTCATTGACGCAGTCCGGATAAAGCGGCCGGAGGTTATCATCATCCGGCCCTGTGGTCGGCGGAAGGATGCCCTTCCACAGGTATTCATAATGGTCCAGAGCCGCGCCGATCTCTCGAAGGTTGTTCCGACAGTACTGGCTTTTCGCATGATCACGAACATTCTTTACAGCGGCAAGGCTGAGCAGCATCAACAGCGAAATGATGCCGATCACGATCAACATCTCGATTAGCGTAAAACCACGAGATGTGCGAAATCTTCGCTCAGCGCCCTGGATGCCACCACAGGCGGGGTATATTAACTGGTTCATTTTTGTGAGACTGCAAGAATATCTGCAGTTCCCTGGAATTCGGCCCTTACCAGTTCCCTCGGCAGGGACTTTACCCGGATCAGTGATCAGATCCAATGTCTGAGACATTTTGGTAGAGTTTGCCGCAACACTTCGCTGATTCAGAAATCAGGCTTTGGCTCGTCGCGGAGGACAAGACCACTTTCGCAGAAACTAAACGGAAAGGTCCGACAAGTTTCTGTTGAGCCGTTCGTATTGATCCTGCAGCTCGGAAAGATGATTCTGTTCGCGTTCCACCACCTTGGCCGGCGCCTTGGTCACGAACTGTTCATTGGCGAGTTTTTGCTTTGAGCCCTGAATCTGTTTCTCCAGCTTTTCCAGCCGTCCTTCGAGCCGTGTTTTTTCCGCGGATCGATCGATGTTGTTGAGCGGCACGTACACCTCGATGTCTTCCACTACTTCCGCGGCGGATGGTTCTGGCTTTTCGATTTCAACGCCCACGGTTACCTCGCCCACAAGGGCGAGCCTTTGCAGGAGTGGAATATGCGAGGACACCTCATTCGACGTGGTATCGTCCGGCACCTTCACGTGGGCATCCAGGTTCTCCCGCTCGGGCAGCTTGAGCTTTTTGCGGATGTTGCGCACGCCGCGCACGATGTTCTGAAAACGTTCCATCTCGGTCTCAGCATCCTGGTCCCGGAGGTCGGCATTAGGCTCAGGCCAGGGCGCTATCATGATGCTGTCAGGAGCGGCTACCTGCTTGGCGCCGGGCATGCCGCGGGCGGGAAGGACCGTATTCAAGTGCTGCCAGATTTCTTCGGTCACGAATGGGATGATCGGGTGCAGCAGACGCAGGATGTTATCGAGCACGAAGGCCAAACTGCGCTGCGCGGCGAGGCGCGTGTCGGCATCGGTGTCCGGTGAGAATCGAGATTTCACCATCTCGAGATACCAGTCGCAGAATTCCTTCCAGACAAAAGTGTGAAGCTGGTTCGCTGTAAAGTTGATTGCGTACTTGTCGAGCTCGCCAGTCACCCTTTCGACCACGTTCGTGAGGCGGCTCAGTATCCAGCGGTCTTCGAATTTGAGCTCCGCGTTTTCGAGCTGCGTGTCCACGGATTCGGCCGCGCCTTCGAGATTCATCAGCGCGAACCGGGCCGCGTTCCAGAGTTTGTTGGTAAAGTTCCGGCCCAGCTCGAAGCGCTCGGAGGTATTGATGGTGCGTCCGTCCGGCAACATCTCCGGTTGTACAGGAAGGCGTGCATCCTGATTTTCTGTGCTCATCCAGGCCATGCCGAAACGGAGCGCGTCCGCGCCGTACTTTTCGATGATGTCGAGCGGGTCCACGCCGTTGCCCCTGGTCTTGCTCATGGTCTGGCCTTCGCCGTCCAGGATCTTCGGGTGAATGTACACATCGTGGAACGGGATCTCGCCGATGTTCTCAAGCCCGGTGATCACCATGCGCGCCACCCAGAGGGTGATGATGTCGCGGCTCGTCACGAGCACGCTAGTTGGGTAATAGGTCTTCAGCTCGTCTGTTTCGTTGGGCCAGCCCAGAGTGGAATGCGGCCAGAGCGCGCTGCTGAACCAGGTGTCCAGCACGTCCGGGTCCTGGGTGATTTCATGTTCCGATCCGAGGGCATCGGAGAGGATGTCTTCGAGCGCGCACAGCAACCAGCCGCCGGATTCGGCCTCCTGCCAGACGATGTCTTCCCGGCCCTCGAATGCGGCCTGCAAATCTTCTTCTGCACAAGTGGCACAATGCCACACGGGGATGCGGTGCCCCCACCAGAGTTGGCGGCTGATGCACCAGTCGCGCTTTTCTCCGAGCCAGTCGAGGTAGGATTTGGAATATCGCTCGGGAGTGAACTTCACCCGGCCGTCTCGCACCGCCTCCATGGCGGATTCCGCCAGGTCTTCCATCTTCACGAACCACTGGTCAGAGAGATACGGCTCGATGGGTGTCTTCGAGCGGTCGGAGTGGCCCACCTGATTTTCGTGCTCTTCAATCTTTTCCATGAGGCCCAGGCGTTCGAGCTCGGCCACCACGCCCTCGCGCGCTTCGTAGCGATCCTGGCCAGCGAACGCGCCGCCGTTCTCGTTGATCATGCCGTCCGGTGTGAGGATATTAATCATCTCCAGGTCATGGCGGAGGCCGGTATCGTAGTCGTTGGGGTCGTGCGCGGGGGTCACCTTTACGCAGCCCGTGCCGAATTTCGGGTCTACGAGGACCTCGTCCTCGATCACCGGGATCTCACGGTTCACGATCGGCAGCATCACTGTCTTGCCGATGAAATCCTTGTACCGTTCGTCTTCCGGATGCACGGCCACCGCGGTATCTCCAAGCATGGTTTCCGGCCGGGTGGTGGCGATCACCATTTCACCGGAGCCGTCCGCGAGCGGGTATTTGAAATGCCACAGGTTGCCCTGCACGGTCTCGTGAAAAATTTCGTCGTCGGCCACAGCGGTCTGCAGATAGGTGTCCCAGTTCACCAATCGCTTGCCGCGATAGATGAGTCCCTTTTTGAAAAGTCCGAAAAATGTATGACGCACGGCCTTCGCGCAAACATCATCCAGAGTGAACCGGGTGCGCGACCAATCGCAGGAGCTGCCGATTTTTCGGAGCTGGCCGATAATCCGATCTTCGTATTCATCCTTCCAGTCCCAGATGCGCTTCACCAGGGCTTCACGGCCGATGTCGTGACGAGTCTTGTTTTCTTCCTCAAAGAGGCGCTTCTCGACCACGGCCTGGGTGGCGATGCCGGCGTGGTCCGTACCGGGCATCCAGAGCGTGTCGAAGCCCTGCATGCGGCGCCAGCGGACGAGGATGTCTTGAATCGTGTTATTCAGCGCGTGGCCGAGATGGAGCGCACCGGTCACGTTCGGCGGAGGAATCACGATTGAGTAGTGCTGTTCCGCGCTGCCGGGTCTGGCCGCGAAATAGCCGTTCCTTTCCCAGAAGGAAAACCAGCGAGGCTCTGCCTCGCCCGGATTGAAATGCTTGGGCAGCTCTTGAGAGCTCATTCGACTTTATCCAATTCAAAAGCTCCGTGGACAGCACGCAGAGATCGGTCGCAATCTTCTTCCGCCACGATGCATGAAATCTTAATCTCCGAGGTGCTGATGTTTTGTATGTTTACGTTTTCCTCTGCGAGGGCGGAGAACATGCGCGACGCCACCCCTGAATGGGCACGCATTCCGCTGCCGATGACCGAGAGCTTCGCAATGTCTTCGCTCGAGGTAACGTCCTTTGCTCCGATCTCACCAGAGACCTCTTTGCAGACCTCCATAGTTTCGTGAAGGTCTGATTTCGGCACGGTGAATGTGAGATCGGCCAGGCCGCTGTGGCCCGGGTTCTGAATGATCATGTCTATATTGATATTTCGTTCGGCGATGTGCTTGAGAATCGTCGCGGCCATGCCAGGCTTGTCCGGAACTTCTGAGATCGTGACACGTGCTTCCTCTTTATTGAACGTCGCACCACGGGCCATCGGCTGTTGCTCGTTAGGATCCTCCTCGCAGACCAGTGTGCCGGGCTTCTCGTTAAAGGAACTTCTGACCCGCAGCGGCACGTTGTGCTTCTTGGCCAGTTCAACGGCGCGCGAGTGAAGGACCCCAGCGCCCATGCCGGCGAGCTCGAGCATCTCATCGTAAGAGATCGTCTTCAGCAGACTGGCGTTCGGCACGATGCGCGGGTCGGCAGTGCAGACGCCGTCGACGTCTTTATTGATGACGCAGACGTCGGCCCCGAAGACCGCGGCAAGAGCAACCGCGCTGGTATCCGAGCCGCCTCGGCCAAGGGTGGTGATGTTCATCTCCTGGTCGATGCCCTGGAAACCAGCCACAACAACGATCTTACCTTCAGCCAACGCGGCCTCGACCTTTTCCTTTTCGATGTCAAGGATTTTGGCCTTCTCGTGATACCCGTCCGTGCGCACACCAATCTGGCCACCGAGGAACGAGATGGAATCCTGGCCGAATGACTGGATAGCCATGCTCATCAGCGCAATGGAAACCTGCTCACCCGTCGAGACGAGCATATCCACCTCTCTCGAAGGCGGGTTCTCCATGATCTGGTTGGCGAGGTCATAGAGTTTGTCCGTCTCTTTCCCCATGGCAGAGACGACCACGATGACGTCGTCGCCGGCCTTCTTAGTCTCAATAGCACGCCTGGCCGCGTCCTTTATTAGGTCGGTATCGGCGACCGAGCTCCCACCAAATTTATGAACGACAAGTCCCATCTCAGGCTCTCAAGATTTCAGTATCCGCCGAAAGAAAAAACGACCGGCGCACGGCCAGTCGCAATCGATTCCGTAATTTCGGGCGGGATTCTAGCATCGGGTCGCGCCGTGGCAAGAGGGAGGAGGAGAGAGGAGTGCAGATAATTGTAGCCACTTTCACTGAATGAAGATGTGATGCATTGTGCCGTGCAGGACCGTTTCACCGATATTCACGCGGCCACGTTCTTCTGATAGTTGATGACGGATGTGCAGGTTCTCAATCCTGCGTCAGATCATTCAGGAAGTTGCGGATTTCAACCATCTGTGGGTGGTTCATTTTCAATCTCTCAATGGTGGCTCGACCGCACGGCGTAATGCCTTCTATGGTGTGTGCAGTGTCAGGGGACCATGCGAAATGGTCTTCCCAAGCCTGGATTCGAGGGTCGAAGAGGGGATTTCATCGCCTGTAACTGGATCTGCTTCCGTCATATGGGTCTACCTGTGACCGTTGCATCTCGGGCAGGACAGAGCCAGATTCTTCAATTCCTTCTTCCCGCCTTTGCTGCGAGGGATGATGTGGTCCACTGGGAACCAAGCCACTTGCCCCTGTGTTGGCAGCCGACAGTATTCACACATGCTGTCTGCACGTTCGACCACTGCCGCACGAAGAGGATCGCTGATTTCGCTCAACTGACAGAGATTTCAGGGATGAATTCGCCGAGCTGTTTCAAGGCTGACTGAGCTTCGAGTTTTTCCAGTGTGCGTTTTTCAGTGAAGTCGATTAGCGACAGCAATTCATTGTGCTCAGCCTCCTCCAAAAATTCTTTTCGCTCTCCCAACGTCAGCATTCGCTCGTTAATGGCAGGATCGAGTTCGTAGCATGCCAGTCTTTTTAGCGCCTGTGCGCAACGGTTGATGGCGTGTTGAAACTGTGGCTCTGAGTCGATGACGGAGGTCATGGATGACATAGTTTCGGGTTCAGCGCGTAGTTAGGATCACTGAAAAAGAATATAGCAGACATAAGAGGTGGAATCACATTCCGGGGACGAGCTATGGGGGCGAATCTTCACTTTCATTTGCATCTGCCGTTTGAGGGTTCGTTCCTCCTCCCTCTCCTCTCTTCCCCTTGTATTACCAATGCCCCGCGTGCATAATCCCGGCCTTCAATGCTGCAGGAATACCCTATGAATCGTCTTAAGGCCGTCCTTCCCGCTCTCTTTGTACTTTTTGCTGGATGTGGCAAAGACTATGATACTGACGAATTGGTGGCAGATCTTAAAGGTGGCGATCAGGCAGCGTCCTCAAAGGCACAAGAAAAGATCATCGAGATTGGGGACGATCTTTCTGACCCGCTGATTTCCATTCTGAGGGATGAGACTCAGCAGTCTAAGCACCTGCTTGTCGCGGAGACGTTCAGCAGAATGCAGGCAGCAGGCACGCTCCGTGAATACCGGGCGAACAAGGTGGCCGGAGTGCTCGGGGATGTCGTCAGAAACAAGACTGCGCCGCCGGAAACTCGCTTGAAGATCACGAATATGCTCGGCGAGTTCAAAGCGCCCACCGCGGTCCGACCATTGGTTTCCGTGCTGCTCTCCAGTGAGGGTGAATTGCGCAAAGCCAGTGTATCCTCTCTGAAAAAGATCGGACAGATTGCTGTGCCTCACCTCGTCGCGAAGCGTGACGATCCGGATACCGAAGATGCGCATAAGGCCGTCCTCGATCAGGCCCTTGAACATGTCTCGGAAGGTCTGCTTGAATCTCTGAAATCGGAGACGGTAGAAGATCGGATCAAGGTGGCCGGCCTGCAGGGGCAGATTGCGAGCACGAGTGCGAGGGCAAGCGTCATTTCTGTTCTTAAGGATGAAGACAGCCGGGTCCGGCTCGAGGCCGTCAAAGCTATCGCCGAAGAACCTACAGGTGCTGAACGAAATCACCTGGCCACCGCCGCGACGGATGAGGAAGGCTCTGTTGCCATTGAGGCCGCGGCCGCGCTTGGGGCCGCCGAAGACCCGCGTGCAGTGGACCTCCTCATCAAATGCCTGGAACTGGATATGCCGACCCACCGGATGCGGGCCATTGGAGTTCTCGCGGAATCCTCAGACGAAAAAGTCGTGGCGCCGCTTGGCAAGGCCATGCTCGAGGATGGCGATGTCCGCGTGAAGCGCGCAGCCGCGAGAGCGCTTGAAAAGCTTGGACTCGAAACGGCGAAAGGCGTCTGGCTGACGGCCATCGAGGACGACGAACAGGATGGGCAGGTAATGCTTTCATGTGCCCGCGCGCTCGGCAAAGCCGGGCAGGAAGCGGGCGTCAAGAAGCTGGTTGCTTTGCTGGATTCGATGGAAGGCAGCGTCCGAGTGCCCTCGCTTGCGGCGCTGGCCGATGTCGGCCAGCCGGCGGTACCTGCGCTGCTCGAATGCCTGTCAGAAGGCTCCCTCGCCAGGCAGGCCAGCGCGTGCATCGCTCTTGGCCAGATAAAGGCATCGGAAACCGTGCCCCAACTGATCGAGTTCATCGGCCGCCCGTTGCCCGAACCGGTGGAACCGGAGGAGGACTCCAAGATCTTGCAAGTCGCAGTCGAAGCGCCCCATGTCGCTGGCGTTCAGGCTCTCGCATCCATCGGAGACACCCAGGCTCTTCAACCCATTGGCCTTCATCTCGCATCAAAGAACGCGAATCTGAGAAGCGCTGCCGAAGACGCACTCATCCGATTCGGCCAAGCCGCCGAGGCCATCTGCCTGAAGATTCTTGCGGCGGATGTCTCTTGGAATATCGCTGCAGATGACATCGACACAATGGCCCTCGCAAAACGTGTGAAACTGCAGACCACCGCCGCGACCAAAGGACTGTGGGAGAAACTGCCGGAACCAGTGCGGGGCATGCTCGATGACGATGAGAAAGAGGATGAAGTGGCCGAGGCCCTCGCCGAGGTCTTGAACGCGCAACTTAACGAGACTGGCAAAGTTGAGGACAGCTTTCTTTCAAGCGTAAAGATTTCTACGCAGATCAGGACGTTCTTGGTTGGCCGGAAACTGACCCCGCGATTGAACCGCCGTCTGCTGGATCTTGCATTTCCTGAAATTACCGCACACACCCTTTCCAGCAGGAACGAAGCTATCTACAGCCTCCTCGCGAAAGTGGGTACGGCCGCCTCGCTTGATGCTCTCGAAAAAGCTCTCTCAGATGACGAAGTTCGCCTGGCGCCGCGTGCCGCTCTGAGCGCAATCAAAGCATCGCACAGTTTGAGCGAAAGGAACATTGAAATAGGTGAACGCGCTCAGCAGGCGGTCTCGAAGATTATTCGGCAGCAGATCACCATCGATCCACCCTCACTACTTGAGGAGATGCGACTTGCAGGCATTAGCTTGTTGGGACATTCGAAGACTCCTGAGATTCGACAGTTGCTGGTATCCGAGTTCGTGCAGGAATCCGTCCCAGAGTTGCGCGTGGCACTCGTGAAAGCGATCGAGAATCAGTTGGATCTGTCCAGAGGAAAACGGCTGCCCGAGGTGCAGATTCTTCTTAATATTCTGCACAATGATGCTCGTCTGCTGGATGGCCTTGACTCAACGAAGATTCAGCGCCAGGCATTGCTCAGGCTTGGCAAGATGCGAGAGATTCGTGCCGTGCCTTCGATCATTGAAGTGCTGACTTCAAAAGAGTATGGTGCAGAACTCCGTGCGACCGCCTCTCTGGCGTATCGCCGCATAACGGGTCGCAAGTACGAAAGTGATTAGTTCTATCCCCAATCTCATCTGAAAGGTCGTCCAATGAAAAAGTGTTGGAAATGCGGCAGAGAGTGGACTGAATCACGTATCCCGCCCTTCAAAGAAACCTGTGAAGGATGCTTCTCCTACCTGCACTGCTGCAAGAACTGCAAGTACTACGACCCCAACGCAGCGCAGTCCTGTACAAACCGCTCCGCGGAATATGTAAACGACAAAGAGGACTCGAATTTCTGCGAAGAGTTCCTCTTCCTCGAGCTCGGTGCCGAACAGAGCCATCCCAGTGCGGAGCGAAGCAAAGAAGCCAAAACGCGTTTCATGAAACTTTTCGGTGACAAGGAAGACGATCACGAAAAGGAAGACGCTATAAAAGAGAAATTCAAGAAGCTGCTCGAGTAGTTGCGGCGAAGCGATGAACCCGATGACGGCGCTTTCAACGCAAGCGGAGAGCTTGCGATCTATGGGACATCCGACATTCCAATGAATACAAAGCTGCTCGCAATCACGGTCTGTCTGTTCGCCTTCAGAAGCTTGAACGCACAACCCGCTCCGGTCTTTTACGAGGGATTCGGGAAGGGAAAAATTGAAGGACCCGTCGGTAAGGCGGGCACTCGCTTCGCCATCGATGCGAGCGGGGTCATCAACATGGAACGCGGCACGATTGCTTTCTTCTATCAATCAGCAAAAGCGCCGGCCGAGCGGGAATGGTCACACGTGGCCGCGGTGAATACGGATCGTGATGCCGGCTACTGGACCATGGGCATCACTTTCACCACGCGGCGTCAGGATTTCATTTTCAATTTCTACGACGCTGGCGCCTATGCCCCACCGATGCATCTGCCTACCGTGTTCGGCCGCTGGAAGGCCGGTGAATGGCATCATCTCGCGGCCGTCTGGGATCGGTATAACGGCATCACCATCTATGAGAACGGCAAGCAGGTCGCCAGCAACTCTGGCAAGTATCAGTGGCACTGGAATGTTCTGGCCAGGACGTTCCGGATTTACGGACCGTCAGACGAGATTCATGTTTTCGCCGAGCCGCTGACCGCCTCTCAGATCGGCCAACTCGCAAAAGGCAAGGAGCCGACTGGCGATCCCATCCCCGTGATCGACGACGAAAAACGGCAGAGCTATGAAAGGTCACGATGGGGGTGGACCGGTGACAACCTGAAAAACATACCAGAGGTAGATGCCGGCAGCGGTGTTCGCATGGCTTTCGCACGCATCAATGGCTGCATAGATGCCAAACGCCCCGTGGCCTACCCCTATGAAGGGCTCTTGAGAACCAGTTGGCCGGGCAGCAAGTATGGGCCGTCCGTGCGCGGTCACCGGTTGGAGATCTCGCTGGATGAAGGGCAGTCATACGATCGCGTCCGGCTCTTTGCTCAGCGATATTTTCGCGGCCGGCTTCTGAGTGGTACGGACAAATCGCTGATCTCGTTGAATGCTTCTTATGCCTCATTCCTGCATGCAAAACTACCAGCAGCGCTTGACGATACTTCGCTCGTGCTGGAGCGTGACGGCGGCCAGATCGGTCACATTGATTTCTACCGATCTGAGGCCCTGGCAGACAGCCATCTGCCGAAACAGACGCTGGATTTTCATTTCTCGAAAGCAGAATCATTTCCCGACACACCACAAGGCAAGGTGCTGATGGCTGAGGTGCCGCGCCGTTTCTGGAATCCTCTGCAGGGCGTCGAAGCTGAGCCAGCGGCATGGATTCTGGCCTCGCCGGTTGCCGGAGGATTCCAGGCGATCACGGACGCGCCGAGTGAGCCCAGAGCATTCGACGGTGTTTTGGTGGAGCTCGCGGTCGAGTCCCTCACCGAGCCCACGCCTGTCCGCATTGAGATCAAAGAACCGGTCGATACCGAACGTATCTGGCTGGCCGGCGATATCATTCTTCGTCCTGGTCCCGGTAAGCAGACATATCGAGTCATGCTGCAAAGCCGGCCGGTCATCAATCGTCCGCCCTTCAAGCGCCGCAAGTACATTAAGGATGGCCGATTCTCCGAAACTGATTTCATCGAAGAGCCGGGGATCGGTTTTTCCGTAAAGGTCACTGCCGGCCGGCCGGTAACCTGGCGAATGGGGAAGGGCGGCACGAAAGTCTCCTTCAGTCTTGCCAATCTGGATCAGGTGCGTGAGACAGCCGCAGACGACCAGATCGAGTGGATGCGCGAGGCGTACGCCGAACGCATGGAAGGCCATCAGTTCGGTGACCCGCGCATCAAAACGCCGCTGGTCTGGCTGGCCCACTTCGCTCCCGAGCGGATGGAATTCCGCCAGATGTGGGAACGCGTGGATGCGCGCAAGCCCCGTATCGTCGGCATGGACATTCCGCCTTTGAAAATGCCGGAAGTGAAGAACGACACCGGTGCACCGGACTGGGCCTTCTGGCAGATGCAGGCCGTCGACAAGATGAGGAAACACCTGCACTGGATCATCGATGAAAAGCAAGTCTGGACCGGAGAGTACGGCGGCCTGTGGAATGATGATTCCACCCACGTGGAAAACTGGATGGGCTACATGCTCTGCATCGACGGCAGCGGCAAGATCAAAGAATCTATGGATCGCTACTGGGAAGGCTCGTGGAACTATCAACTGACCGAAGGTGTTGGAAAGTACACCCAGGACGCAGGCCATTATTCCGAAGAGGGCAGCAGCACTCTTGGAATGAAACTCCTCATCGATTACGGCGATCCCGTCGCGTACGCGCGCACGATGCAATCGGGTGCCCATGTCAAGAACTGGATCGCAGACGATCCGGAAGGCGGCTACCTCTTCACCTCATTCTGGGTCGGCCCGGAGGGCGCATGGACGGAAGGCGCCTTCCGAATGATGCAGAAAAAGCGTGGCCACATGACAGACGTGCTCGTGCCGCTCGGATATCTCACATGGTACAACCGCCATCCAAAAGCTGGGGATTATCTGATCGGCCTCGATACCAGCGGCGGCGGATTTCTCGGTGCGGCCTGCCACCAGGCGAAGGATTGGGCGGCGCGCAGAAAACAGCTCGCAGAAGATGTCCTGAAACCGCTCGGCCGATACGGCCCGAGAGAACACATTATCGCCATCGGCGAGCTCGGGATGAGCGATGACATCCGCAAGGCTCACAAAGCAGAATACAGACCGCTTAAGGACATCATGCATTACTGGGGCTCGAAGCACACGGACCTGCATTGGTTTCAATGGAAGGTGAGCGGTGACGACCGATTCCTCGTCGATTCCTACCAGCGCGTCTGCCAGTGGTTCTACAGCCACGATTGGCTGAACGGCCCGGCACAGCCATCCATGGATCGCAACCCGCTGCCGAGAGGCTCGGTGATTCGCTCCCGTCTCGGCACCCTCGCCTCCAACCGCGGCAGCAGCGGCAACATGTGGCCCCAATATGCGCTCAGCTACACAAAAGGGTCGGACGAAGTCGCCGCATTGGTGACCGAAAATATACCGAATAAATTCGCCGTCCGGCTTTATCCCTTTACCGAACGGCCGCACCAACTGCAGATCCGTGCCTGGCGCTGCAACGGACGGTTCACTGTCGCGCTGGCTGGCGAAAACGGCGTTCTTTGGACAAAAGAAATGGACCTCGACCGCGGCGCTTACATTGATCTCACCTTGCCTCCAAAGCAGACATCCGTCCTCAGCGTCACTCCCATTAAGACCGTGCCGATCGATTTTGACAGGGCTGATCCGGCCATCAGTGTCAGCTCGATCGAGCTCGTCTACGGCGAGCATCTCACTGTCCGCGTTTACAACAATGGCCGAAAGCCGGTCGATGATGTCGTCGTGCATGCCCGGGACGCACGTTCGGGCGAGCTTCTCGTAAACGGTGTAAAGCACACCGGCCCCATCGCCGCGCCTTTGGACCTCAAGCCGCGTTTCCGAACCGTCGAATTCAAAAACGTCAATGCCTGGGATCGAATCATTGTCGAGATCGATCCCGACAAAAAAAATGACGACCTCACCCGCCACAACAACCGCGTCGATTTTGATTTCAAAGGCTCCTTCGACCGCTTCAAGGGCTGGCGCTGATGGCCTGTCATTCGGGCTTCAGGATAGCGACCAGATCGTTCGGAACGTAACCGGGGACAGTGCCGACTGCCCAGAGTTGGCCCGGGCCAAACGCGAATAGTCTGTTCACAGACTTCATCCCGCCCAGCACCGGCCACCAGTGCTTTCCGTTGTCATGGCTTTCATAGAGGGTGTGACGACGCTTGGCGAAGTTGCGGTTCTCCACAGCCGCGAAGCCGCGTCCTGTCTGCGAGAACCAGATGGACTTCACACGCTGATCGGGCCCGCTGGGCAAGTCGCGTCGTTCCCACGTTTTGCCGCCATCATCGGTAAAAAGTATTTCGCCTTTCGGGCCGCCGAGCCAGCCTCGGAGCGAGGTGACAGAAGTCATCTGCCAGGCATGGTGGCGCGGCAGTGTAGGAATTGGCACGACCGACCAGGTCCCGCCGGAATTCTGGCTACGAATCAGGCGGAGCGGCCGGCCGTGATGGCCGAGAACATAGATGGTGAATCCTTGCGGTGTGAGGACGTCAGCAGGGATGGAAATTTTATTGCGACCATGCAGCAGACCGCCCATGTTTTCGATAGTCCACGTCTTCCCACCATCACGACTCCGGTAGGAATGGTAGCCACCGCAAAGGAGCCATCGCTCTCCGGCACGGCAGAGCAGGTCGGTGTACCCTCTGAAAGTCTCTGCCGCGACTTCATTCCAATGCTCTCCGTTATCGCGTGTAAGCCAAAGCTTCGCTTTGCCCTTTCCATGGAATCCTTCGAGCAGCCAGACTTCTTCGGGGCCGGTCATCTCAAGGTGATACCAGCCGCCCTTCGGCCTCATGCGTTTCCATGTGAGGCCGCCATCTTCAGTCCGGAAAACGCCGCCGTATCCGGCAGTCCAGCCGATTTCTGAATTCCAGAAATGGACGTCATGCAAATGCTGGCGGATATCGCCATGCCCAAATCCTCCACCACTGCCACCGGTATCAAGGACAAGGAATTCAGCGGCATCTGCTGGAGGAGGCGAGTGAGCCCCATAGGTGATGGTCTGCCAGCGGGGTTCTTCAGCAAATGTAGAGGGCAGGCTTACTAATGCCAGATAAGGCAGACTAATCAAGGGCAGAATGTAAGGCAGACCCATTATCGACAGAATACGAACTGAGAGCAGGTGATTCATTCGGACTTGATAGTCTTGGTTATCTGATGATGGGAGAGCCTAACCCATTCGATAGCATTCAGAGGCCCTCTCAGCCAACCCGGAAGGACGCAATCTCTACAACAAGAAGTCTCCCGGCCTCGCCCTTCCATGAGGACGAGTGGTAGCAGACCGCGTTATGATCAGTTCCTGCCATAGCTATCCATCTATTCGGGGCTAACTGCCCCGCCTCGCCTGTCGGGACGAGAACTTCTCTCAAATCCAGAGTTTTGGTCGGCGCGCTGGCACCAAGCTGACAAGCTCTGCTATGGGAAATGGGGAAATGGATTCAGTGTCTGACGAACCTCGTAATGGAGTAATATTGAGTTAGACTCCTCGTCCATTTCGAGAAAGTGCAGCGTATCAATCTGGCGATATCGCTGCTCCTGCCGGTGTGGCTTCCGAGTTCGTCGAGCGTTTTAGTATTTCAACTGTACCGCATCAGGGCATGCCATGAAGACTTGGTTCACCGAGCATTCGACCGCAATCGTACCTCGCCCCCGTTCCCAGGCCGCGAAACAATTGGGGCCCAAACACCGGGCTCGACTCGAGAAGGCGCGCATCGGAGTTGGACACGTGGTGGAGTTCATCACAGGCAAGACGCTCCGCTGCGGCGCCGTTGTCTCGGATCGCCGGCGCTACATCCGGGTGCTGGATCAAGATGGCGCCATTGTGCCCGTCGATAAGGACAAGGCGGTCGACCTGTCCTCCCAACAGCTCAACCCGTGGCAGCCGCAGGGTAAGACCGTGGTAGCCCTCCGGCAGATCAGTCAGCGCCGCGAAGAGCTGAAATGCGAACTCGATATCCGCCCCCTCTGGGAGCTCGCGATCGAGGCCGACAATGACGAGTGGTCTCTGTCGGAACTCACTGAGCTCTACTTCGGCGAAGACCCTGGATCAGATAAACGGTGTGCCCTCGCACGTGCGCTCAATGACGGCCACCATTTCAACCGCCGGGGCCACCGTTTTGTCCCGCTCGCGCGGGAAGTCGTAGCCCAGCACGACGAAAACGAGAAGCAGGCCCGGGCCGAGGAACAGTGGCTGGAAGACGTCGCCCGCTGGCTGCGGTCCGTGGCAAACGGGAGCCCCACAGACGCGCCGGCAGACCACGGACGAGCGATCCGGCTCCTCGAGGGCGAGGCCCTCTTCGGCAAAGAAAATCCCGACGCTCGAGAAGCTGCAAGGCTCACCTCAAAGGCCCATCTTCACGGCCCGGTCGCCGCCTTCAATGTCCTCGTCAAGCTCGGGCACTGGGATGAAAATGAGAACCTTGACCTGCTTCGACACAAGATTCCGGTCTCCTTCCCGGTAGAGATAGAAGAGCAGGAGTGCGTATGGACCAAAGAGGCCGCGCTCGCGTCACGCCTCTGGTTCGGCCGCGTCTTCGGGGTCTCGAACGCGGGAGCCAATGGTGACCGCGCGATCAGTGTCCGCCGAAGCCTTTTTGGCGGCACCAAGATCGGCATCCATTTCGCCTCGCCATCGCTGGTGATGCCACCGGAGAGTCCTTTTCTTTCTCAGGCAGTTGACCGCGGTGTCTCGCACTGCCTTCCTGACCGGAGCATCCCCATGCTCCCTCAACAGCTCACCTCCCAGGTAAGGCTCTCCGAAACAGAGCGGAGACCGGCGCTTACCGCGGAGCTTCGGCTCAACTCAAGCCTCGAGGTCGTGAGCCGTGAGATCAAACTCAAACGCATCCGCATAACGGACGTTCTCCCTTTCTATGAGGATCCGAGCCGCGTTTCGGCAGATGCGCACCTGAACTTGCTCCACCAGTT
>JASLXP010001117.1 GCA_030740295.1 Planctomycetota bacterium | reverse complement strand
TCGCTTGTCCCGGTTTGCCGTCATGATTTCGAAGTTGCGCATCGCGGGCAGGAAGTCGAGGTACCCGTAACGCCCGCTTCGTCCACCGGTGTAGTAGAAGGTATTGAGCGGCCGGAAACGGCGGAAGTATTGCCTGTTTTTTTCAACGACTGCCGCACTCACGCTCTCATCTGTTGCCGGAGCAGGCTTACCGAATGCCTGCTTGAAGATCTCTCCGGCGACCAGTCGATAGCCTGCGTCGTTTAAGTGGCTGCCGTTGAAAGTGAGCCTGTCGGCCGGCGAAGCCATCGCCGACGCTGTTACGCCGAATAAATCCACGAAACCGACCTGCTGTGCATCGGCTACTTCCTTCACCACCTGAGTGTAGGCTTTGATGTTCTCGTTGTTCAGGTCAGCCGCCGGGACGCCTCTCTTCGTGGTCTCGGTGCTCCGCGACGGATTTATGTTCTCATTTGCGATTGGCGAAAGCAGCACGACGCGCGGGCTCGTTTTGCCATTGAACGTTTTAGACTTCAAGCCGGCGATGTAATCGGAAAGGGACTGCCGGAACTTCGCCTGCCCGGCCTCACCATTAAAGGATTCGTTAAAGCCGAAAGCGGCAAAGATTACGTCCGCTTTCACGTGAAGCAGGTGCTGCTCCGTGTCAGCAAAGTTGTCTGGACGGGGTTGGAGATCGGGCGTATCGGCCGGCCAGCAAAGGTTTCTGAAAACGAGTTGCAGGCCGGGGTGTCCCTGCTGGATAAGCGCCTCGATGTGACCGAAATGTTGGGATCGTTCGAGCAGCATATTACCGATGAAAGCAATGCGGTCGCCCTTGTTCAGTTTCAACGGCAGCGTGGTATCGGCCGGCTCACCGGGCTGCGCACGCGGGGCCGTTTTCCGGTAGATCGCGTACTGTGCCAGTGCCGCATCCTTCGGCGGGGCAGGCTTGCCGGTGGATCTGTTCTTGCCGTCCTCCTTCCCCTTGGTTTTTTTCTTTTTCGATTTCGGCTTCTTGCCACTCCTCTTCGCACTGGCGAGTGCATCCCTGGACATGATCGGCTTGTCCCAACCCGCCATGTCAGCCGGCTTCACGCCGCGACGGTGTCCACCATTTCGGAAGGTCGTCGGATTGTATGGTCCCACAAACGCGACCTGCATGTCAGGCTTGATCGCCGCTTCGAATCCGACTGCCCAGAAACAGCCGTTCGCCAGCAGGCGGCGGAAATCATCGTTCAGGATGTCCTCGGAAGCGCCCTGCGTGGTAGTAAACACGCGGCCCTCTTTTCCCGATGTGCTTTTGTAGGTCCGCACCCAGACGGCCGGGGTCGGCTTCTTGCCCTCATCGCGGGGCGAGTCAATCGTCATCCCGTTAAGCGGCTGAACCGTGGCCAGAACCCGGCTGCCTTTGATCGGCCTGGCGAAGTAAGCGCCCGCCTGGGCCCAGGGCTTCTTTACCCCACGCAGGATCGGATGGTCTTTTGCCTCAGGCAGAATATCGAGGAGCGCGCTCTGCCGATGGTTTCGCCCAAAGTGGCCGGCCCAGGTCTCGCCAAGAATCTGGCGTCCGAAACCGAGCTTAAAATCATCGCCCTGGTAGCGGTACGAATACTTCGCAAACGGGCTGTCCGCGGGAATCTTGAAACCGTGCGTGGAAGTGCGCAGCCCGACGACCGGCCCGCCCCGTCCGAGGTAATCCACGAGCGGCTGCATCTGCTCTTTCGGCAGGTTCTGAAAACGAGTGAAGATGACCATCAGGTCGGCCGCCTTCAGCGCGTCCATGCCCGGGATGTTCGAGTTGCCGGGAACGATTTCGCCAGTCCTTCTGTCCACACTGAACAGCACGGTGCATTTGAATCCGTGATGCCTGGCGAGCAACCGCGCCAGCGCGGGCAGCGTCTCTTCTGATCGATACTCATGGTCGGCCGCGATGAAGACGAGCTGTTTTCCTTTGCCCGGCCCGGCAGTGCCTTCGTAAACGAGGTGTTCAGCATTGGTCGCAAGGCAGAAAAGCAAGGACAGTAATGATGCTTTGGTGTGAGCCATGGTTGATACTCCGACTGGAAAACCTGTTAGACGTCGCCATCCGAGCCGGGGAGCAAGCTGCTTGACCCGACTTGATACTGCGTTGAGCGAGAAGGGAGTGCGCGATAAACGGGCTGTCTTTGCTCAGCTGAGCGCAGGAAGGAGCTCGCCCTCGTCCAGCACTTCATGAAGAAGCATCAGGACATTTTCCCAAATCGCAACGCGCCCTTCGTCTGGTTTGCGAAAGCTGGTCGCCGAATCCAGTAAATGACCGCCTTTACTCCACCCCCGCGCACCTCAACGCTTCCAG
>JASLXP010001116.1 GCA_030740295.1 Planctomycetota bacterium | reverse complement strand
GATGCCCAGTAACGAAGGAAGGTATTCGTGCCACACCATCCCATCCCAAAAGGACTCCTCGATCAGAGCCAGACCCAGGACGACCAGGTAAAAGGCGATCCAGTTGCGCCGCTGTGACAGCCAGGCGAGAAGCGGCGACGGACCTTTGGTACGGCCCTCCCAACGCCGGTTACAGCGATACCAGACCAAGGCAAGAAAAGGGATCCCGTGAAACAGGTTGAGGAAGGCGGCAGAAATCAGGGCGTGATCCGCGAGGCCGATCCCGACGATCCAACTTATCCAACTGAAGAGCATCCAGAGGTTCTTGCCAAGGTTGAATTCCTTCCGGCCAAGGGCGAGGAAGACCTGCCGCAGAAAGTACGTCGTGGCAAACGTGGCCATGATGAGGACGATGTCAGGTTTCAGCTCCGGATCGATCCTCACGATGAAGAACTCGCCTGCGTTGAACCAATCGAACTGCCGCGCCGGTGAAGCGTGCCAGAGCAACACGGGGCCGAGAGACCCGGCCCACAGAGTCCACTTGTCCAGGTAATAATCGAAACGGTGCCGTTCGCCCGCACGGGCTTTGTAAAGCGCGATGAATCCCCACTGCTGCTTGATGAAATGGTAGATCGCGACGTAAGCAAGTAGGGACCAATAAAGAGAGGGTGAATGGATGTGGAGCCGGTAGGCAATCAGGAAACTCACCGGGAGGGGGAGAAGGAACAGCAACCGCCGGCGCCGAAACACTTCGCGGTCGAAATAGGTCACGTAGACCGTGGCCCAAACGTGGGAAACGTCGAAAGCCACGATCAGGATCAGGAATGCCCACAGAGGCACGGCTTCTCGCTGAAAACGCAGCGCAAAAAGTGAGGCCAGCGACGCCGCAAAAGGAATCAAGAGGATCGCCAGATCAAAGCGCTCCGACACGATCCATCGTCGCGGTTCCATCGATGCGGAGTTCATCAATCTCTCCTCCAGGAATCGAGCTTCTTACTCTGACGGGTTGGGCCGGTATTAACCATGCTTCTTTCTGACTGTTGCGAGACTTCCCAAGCACCATCCCGCGCTGCAACAGATTCTGCGACGGTACAGACAAAGATACAACGTCGCTAGCCTGCCTCATGACGGGCTATGGGCGAGGGGATCCTTTTCTTGCCTCCTCGATGATGGTCTCTACTGCAGCTACCGCGTTTTCCGTCGGGACTTCGGGGCGAAGAGGCTTGGTAGTAGTCAGGACGAGCCCTCCGCCCTGGCCGAGCTGTTCCCTGCAGCGGCGGATTTCGTCTCGTACTTGATCCGGCGTTCCTCTTGGTAAGGTCACCTGCGTACCGATGCCGCCCTCGAAGGTGATGTTAGGCCCATACTCTTTCTTCAGAGCCGGAAGATCGTTCGCCTCTGGCTGAGAGGGATTGAATATCTGGACACCGATGTCGATCAGATCGCCGAGTATCTCGCTGTTGTCGCCGCAACTGTGAATGCTGACAATCTTGCCGGCATCGCGCGCCTTGCCATACATCTTGGTCAGCCTGGGCTTGAGGTACTTCCGCCAGTAGGTCTGTCCCATGATCGTTCCTTTCTGGGCTCCAAAGTCATCACCGAAACGAATGGAATCGAAAGGGAGCGGAAGAACCTTGTCCAGGGCATCCAGATGCAACTGCATCAGATTGTCGAACAACTCCTCGACAAATGCTTCCTCAGCGACCAGATCCATCAGAATGTTCTCCATGCCCCGCAGAGCCCAGGCGCGCTCCCAGAACAGGAGACCAAGACTGAACTGCAGGAACTTGTCCTGATGATCATCACAGACTTTCTGCAGGCGGGGGACGTCCTCGTCCTTGACAACCTGCGGGAACTCGAATCCTTTGAGGCTGGGCTCCTTAAGCACTGGCTCGGTGATATGAAAAGTCTTTCCCTGGTGCCACACGACGCCGAAGATGTCTCGGAAACGATCGCCGGAGAGTTCTTCTGCCCGCCAGTTGCAGCCAGCACTGGCAAAGAACGTTTCATGCTTCGGGAATTCTTCCGGGCCGCCGTAGTGAGCGTCGAGTCGTTCCCGAACGTCTGCGTCTATGCTGAGGATGTACGGGATAACATCGGTTTCCTTGTGATTCACCGCGTCGATTACAGTCTGTTTCGGTGTCATGGCCGTTCCTTTTCTGACTCGGGTGGAGTTTGGGAGTATCCAGTGGTCTGAGAATCTAATGCCAGATAGAGACTTTTGCCTTCTTGCTGCCGCAATGTCAAGAATGCACATGGGCTGACGGAGCGCTGTCGCCTATTTCAATCGCATGAGGCCAAAGGCTTTTGCCTCACCTTCACTGGCAAAGATTCTGCTTCGGTAATACGGAAGCCACTTCTGCATTGTCTGAACTGATGAGGTGTCTCCGATCGGCAGGGGGCCGAGACTGCAGCGTTAGATATCCGATGGTCTCTGTTGAATGATTCACCCGGGGACGCAACGGAATCAGGCCGGTTATCTGACCACAACCTGCCTTGTACTGAGGCCCTCATGAACCCTCTGTCGAGGGTATCTTGCCAAACAGTTTTCCCCACAAGCCCTTGAGGATGGCCGCGGCGCTGCCCTCGATGATTAGGCGCGCATATGAAAGTGAGTGGACCCCGACTTGCGCTGGGGCTCGGGCCTGCCCGACCGGGAACCTAAAAGTTCATAGAAAACCTGAATCGACAGATGAACAGAAGCGAGAAGTACAGAAGATCCTCGGCTTTGGGTTCCACTGACCGGCACTACCGCAGGTCATTTTTTCTAACTCCGGAGACAATGTTGTGAACGTTCCGCCAGAAGTTTTTACCCGTGTAGATGCCGGTGACCTTACGCCTTTTGTCCGTAACGTTTTTGAAAAAGCGGGCATGATCTCGGCGGATGCGCAGACAATGGCCGACCTTCTCGTTCTGACGGACCTGCGTGGCGTCTTCAGCCATGGAACTCGACAGGTGCCTTCCTACGTGAATCTCCTCAAGAATCAGCAAGTCAACTCGCGACCTGAAATCCGGATCGTCCAGGAAGGGCCGACAACAGCCGTGGTCGATGGCGACGGCGGGCTCGGTCATTTTCCCAGCCTTCTGGCAGCGAAACTGGCGACCGAGAAGGCCAAGAGCCTGGGCCTGGGCGCGGCCACTACTCGAAACCACAATCATTTTGGCAGTGCAGGCAAATATAGTCGCATCCCAACGGAGTCGGGCTGCGTTGGATTTGCCACCTCATCTCACATTTTTCCCATCGACCCGAGCGTGCATCCCATCACAGCGGTCGGAGGAGGATCGCCCATCAGCTTTGCCTTCCCCAACGGCTCAGAACCTGCGGTGGTCATCGACATGGCAAGCAGTTTCGTGGGGGTCAACGAAGAAACCGTCAAGCGTTTCCCCTCCGCGATCTTCAAGGCCCTGGGCATGGGCGCGGCCTGCGCCGGCCTGGCCAAGTTCATGGCCGGCGTCGCAGACTTACACCAGGGGTCGGAAGAGATCTATCCGGCATCAAACCAGGGCGCGCTCATCCTGGCGATCGACATCGAACGGTTCATTCCGATCGACGTGTTTAAAAGGGACATGGACGAATTCGTCCGCCTCAGCCGGAGCCTGAAGCCGCTTCCCGGGTACGAACGTTCCGACCTTCCCGGCAACCTCGAATGGGAAAGGGAGCGAGAGTGGCTCGAGATCGGCATCCCCGTCAGCCCCGAGCATCAGGCGTCATTGGAGGCCGTCGCCAGGGACCTTGGAGTGTCCCCTCCTTTCGCAAAACGGCTTCAGCGAGTGATCTGATCCTTTGCTCACTCGCTGAGCTTCGCCTCTTCGATCATTGCCCAGATGTTTTCTTCCGGTGTCTCCTTGCCCACCTGGTCTCCGGTGCCGATGATGAGGCGCGGCTCACCCCGGTATGCCTCCTTGATCTCTCTTACTTCCTGCCTGACTTTCTCCGGGTTGCCGCGGATCAAGGTCTCGACCGTGTGGATGTTTCCATTCATGGTGACCTTACCGGCGAGAAGGCGCCGCACTTCCCTGAGGCCCTCAAGGCCGCTGACATCGCCACCGGGCGGCCTCTCAAAAGGGCAGACGCAGTCGATGCCTATCTCCGCGAAATCGGCAACCGTCTCAATGCACCTGCCGTGAAAGTGGACGTGCAGCAGACGGCCATGGCGATGCACCTCATCCGCGATGGCTTGGATATACGGCTTGTCCCACGCCCGCCACATCCGGGGGCCGATCAGCGAATTGTTCGAGCATGAACAGCCAATGCAGAATGATTCGAAAGGCGTCTCCGCACAGGCTTTCCGGACGAGCTCCAGTTGGCGCTCTGTGTAGCGCTCGCGGAGCTTCCTCAACAGGGCCGCGTCTTGCTTCATGAAATAAATCGCCGACTTCTCAAATCCCATGGCCCCGCCCACGAAGTCGAAGAATGGGACGCCCAGCCAGAGCTCAAGGAGGTAATCTTCCCCCACTTCCTCGTGGGCCTGGTTCACCGAGGAAAAATCGCGCGTGACATCTGGTGAAAAAGTCGGCTCGATAAACGTCAGAAGGTCCGCTTCATCCTTGACCGGGCGTTCGACAGTCCAGGATGGTTCCTCCTTATCGAAGAGGCGCACAGATTGAAAGGTCCTTCCTCCCGTTTTGGTAACGGTAACCTGGTGGAATCTGCCTTCCGAGACCTTCTGCCGGGTGGACTCTGTGCCAACATGAGGATTGTGCGCGGCCGGAAACACAACGCCCCAGCCCTCAGTCTGAAATTTTTTGAACGTCGTCTGCAGAGCTTTCCAGAAAGTTACCTCCGTTTGAAACTCGATCATGTCTACGCCGAGAACTTTTGCCGGGTAGTAGTACCAGAATTCCGGTGCGACTGGATCCCGATCGGAGAACTCGCCCCGATAGGCGTTCAACATTCTTTGCTTTGGGGTGTACGTTGACACTTTCAAGTTTCTGGAGAATCTGATGTCAGAGGATGACTTCTGCCCTCTCGCCGATGCAATGTCAAGAGTGCCTGCACATCCTTTGAACACTGTGAAGGATGGCCAACTACTTCAATTCAGAGCTGAAAGGATAGCTCATCATGTTTGAAAACGATGACGAGACCTTCGCCTTTGTGAAAGACAATCTCTACGTCGCCGCGGTATGCGACATCCTCGATTCGCTTGGTTACCGGGACCAGGCCATGCACCAGCGCCTGCGTCCGCTACTTCGCGACATCCGCAACTGCGGTTTCGCAGGGAGAGCGCGAACCATTCGCTGGATGGAAACGGACTATATCGTCGAAGAGGACCCTTACGGCCTTGAGATCGATGCTATGGACTCGCTGGGCCCCGGCGATGTGGTGGTGCATTCGACCGACCACTCCGGGACAAACGCGCCCTGGGGAGAATTGATGACGACCGTGGCCCGGAAGAATGGAGCTGTCGGCTGTGTATGCGACAGTCAGATTCGTGATTGCGTTCCGATCATGGAAATGGGATTCCCTGTCTATTGCGCGGGGATCCGGCCACTGGACTCCAAAGGGCGGGCCCGCGTGATGGCCTATGATGTTCCCGTCATGTGCGGGGAGGTCCTCGTGCATCCCGGTGAATTGGTGTTTGCCGACTTTGATGGCATCGTCGTTATTCCCAGAGATGTCGAGGAGCAAGCTCTCACCATCGCCCAGGACAAAGTGGCCAAGGAGTCGCAGACGAGGACGATGCTTCAGGAAGGAAAAACACTGCGAGAGGCATACGATACTTACGGCGTGCTTTGAGCTACATGCCTTCCGTCAGTGGTCCGTTGACCCCGATAACGCAGGCTCTCCCACAGTGAGCCGTAGTCCTGTTCTTTTCAGGGACTTGTCGCGGCAGATCAATTTCCTTGCCCTCAGCGCCCGGAAAGCATTCAATATGAAATCAAGGTCCGGTGATAGACAGCCGAAACTCGCCGTGACGATTTCTCCGCAGTGATTTCTCCATACCGCGGAAACAGAACGGCGAGCCCTGGCCTGATGTTTTTCAGGAGATTGAACAACGCATACCTCAAGACCAAAAGACCATCCTGTCCTTCTGTTACTCCTGTCCGGATTGCTGGCCGCGCTGCCAACTGTTCCGTTGGCCGGCGAGGCAAAGCAATCTGAAGCGCCGAAATTCTACGTCAAGACGAGCACCTGGCAGGAGACGATGCTGGCTTCGCGTGCGCGTCTGGCCAAGGCGAGAAAGGAGAAGCAGGAGGAGGTGAAGCTGGGCCTCTGGCACACGACCGGCCCCCTGACAGCAGAGACCTTTGATGTTGCCCTGTTCCCTGAAGTCGAAGTGGATCTCATGGCAATGGATGAGGACGATGACTTCCTCTGGAACTCTGGCCGGGATAGCCCAGACAAGGGCCCGGATGCCGAACTGATGGACATATTGCAGGAGGACAGGGAAAACGACATAGATGAAGCGGACCTAGAGGACGAGCAACAGTGGCCTGACGGACAGGTCCACATCCTCCACGGCGGCGAATCGGTTTCGACATATCTCTTCCGCACAATCGAGACTGAGAAGCCTGTCAAGCTTGCCGCCAGTTTCGGCAGCAGTGACGGGTTGGCCGTGTGGCTCAACGGAGCGAAGCTCCTGTCCAGAGACGTGGTTCGAGCCGCTGCCCCAGATCAGGACTGGGTCGAGCTGGACTTGAAGCCCGGCGAAAACCAACTGCTCGTGAAGATATTCAACAGCAGCGGCCAGCAAGGCTTTTTCTTCTCGATCGAGCGCGGCCCTGCCTTCCGTGTGTGGCAGGAGATAGAGAGGAACTTTCCGGTCCAGGCCAACTGGATGAAGCGGGACCTGGATGGAAGGCATCTCTCGTGGTTCACTGACGTTGATGATGTGGATTCGGAACGGGCCATGATCGTCCGAGCGCTCGGGGATGTCGCTGAGGATGGGGCCGGCCTGCGCAGTTCGCTTGTTGCACTGGTACGGGCCAAAGCGGGTCCGGATGATCGTCGCTGGCTGGACCTGTACGTCAGCGCTTGCTGGTTCCACAGAGCCACCGCGATGCTGGCTCAGTTGAGTCATGTCCTGGATGAGATTGGCGAGCTCTCGGCCCAGGGCCTGCACAGAGAGATCAGAAAACTGCGCAAAGCCAACGTAGTGTCCTCAGACCGGCGTTGGCTGGACATCTGCGTAAAGACCTTCGCTCTCCTTGGCAGACTACGCTCGGTCAGAACGCGAATGGCAGACCTGCATCCCCGGTTGAAAACGCTGAATCCCCGATCGCTTCGGCAGACCATCCGAACGTTCTCGATGAGCCACCCGCCGCGCTACACCGGGGTCCCGGAGATCTTCGAGAAACTGGCAGGCCATGAAAAGCGTCTGCAAGAGATTGAACTCGCGCTGATGAACGGCGACGACATACCGATGAGCCAGGTGCCCGAGATTGTCGAGAAACTCCTGCCTCTGGCCTCGCCGAATGTCACGGCAACCGGCTGGCCGGCCTATCGCGGCGACAACTTCCGCAGCGGCTACTCCATCGAATCGCTGCCGGCGAAGCTCGCCGTGCATTGGACATACAAGGCCCGCCACGCCCCGCGCCCCGCATGGACGGGACCGGACACCCGCATGCATTACGACCATGCCTACCACACGGTGATCGCCGACGGGGCCGGGTCTACCTCATCGATAGCCAGAACCGTGGCATATTGGACAGGCAACCTCAGTCCAAGCTGCACCGTCACATTCTGGGCAACCTTGATCTCCAGGGTAATGTGCTGGGTCACCCCCGCATTCGGGGCATGTGATTTTTTCGGTTCCGCTTCCATCGCAATTGGGACATTCATCAGGATCATTAGAATCGGAATGGTTCATAGTATTAGTCATCATCGTCATCCTCCCATACCTGACCGGACCCACCACATTCACTGCAGGTCACCTTTTTGACCGGGCCCGGCTGCCGTCCACTCGCTCTGCTTTCCATGCTCAGATCCTTGAGCTCCTCCTCGGTAAGCTCTTCATCATATTCGCCCCAACCATTGCAATAAGGACATGTCTCTTTCGGCATAATCAACTCCTTGTAGAAAGAAAGAAAAAAGAACGAGACTGAAAGCGATAACGTCTGAGATAAGCGGCTTGCACGGGCTCCGCCCACTGTGATT
>JASLXP010001115.1 GCA_030740295.1 Planctomycetota bacterium | reverse complement strand
TAATGAGTAATGAGTAAGTGATGCTCGGAGCGTGATGCGGGATGCCGGAAGTTTGATGCCATTCTGACTGATCTCTTTGCACTGATTGATCACTTTGCTCTGCCTCCTGATTCGTCACACTTTTCGCCCGATGACAATCGTATGCGGAGCCGGCGGCTCCAGGTGAATCGTCTCCAAATCAGTCAGACCTGCCTCGCGCATCCAGGATTCGATTTCCGTCCAGGAGTGCGCGCCCCCGGAATCGCTGGTCAGGAACATATTGAGAGCGAAAAGGGTCGACAATTCCGGCCCGTCTTTTTCAGCGTTCAGAAAGATGTCAGCAGCCACACAGATTCCGCCGGGATTCACTGATTCTGCCGCGCGACGGATGATCTGCCTGCAGGTCTCGGCGGTCTCACGATGCAGCATCCCGGACATAAGGACCGCATCATTCTGTTCTCCAAAGTTGTCTTCGAGGTAGCTGCCACATCGAAATTCGACTCGCGAATTCATCTGCCACTCCGCCGCGATTTCCCTTGCCACATTCACTACGGCAGGCAGATCCAGTACTTCACACTTCAAGTCAGGATATTTTTTGCAGAAGAGAAGAGAGTAAGTGCCCGGCCCGCCGCCGACGTCGAGCAGTTTGCGCATGCCGGTCAGATCGACTTTCTCGACAACGCCAGGCGCGATGGCAAGGGCCCGGTTATGCATGCCGAGCACAAAGCTGCGCGTCTTCGAGTCGTCCCCGCCGAGCTGCAGTTGAGGTGAAGTAGCCGGGCCGCCGTCCGTGATGGCCTCGGCCAGATCGCCCCACGCGTGATAAACATCGTGCATGTATTGAATGGCTTCACCCAGGTAGGTCGGCTGGCCCGGAACAAGAAAAGCTCTTGCCGTGGGCGTGTTGGCATAATGTTCACCTTCCTTATTCAGCAACTCGAGGGAGCACAATGCCCGCAGGAGAGGTTGCACATGATCTGTCTGAAAGCCACAGGCAGAGGCTAATTCTGCAGCCGTCATCGGCTCATCACAGAGCTGTGCAAACAGGCCAAGTTTGTTCGCGGCCAGGAATGTTGCTGACCGCCAGTAAGAGATGGCCAGGTCGATGACAGGCTGAGGATCCGTTGCGTCCATAGTTTTATTGAGCGATTCCATCTGCGCGAACTATATCGCCCACATCCACGAGTAAGCAAGCAGAGGGTTCCGGGAGTCACCTGCCTCGACCGGTCGATGCTCCTCGAAACTTCGGGTCGGGACTCGCCGTTCTGGTCTTGCATTATCAGAAAATCATGCCGGCCAGGTTTCCACCCGCTCAGGACAGGGCGGGGATGAAGGTAGTCTGAATGGCGGCATATGGAAAAACGTTTACACGGGTTCCGGAGCCATGGTCCGAAGTCAGCTCGGGCAGCGCCTTTTCCCAGCTCGGATACCAGCGGACCTTTGGATTTTCCACTGCGCTGAGCTGGGCTGACCGAGCAAGGTGAGGGCTGATGACGAAAACTCTATCCGCGGCCTCAATATTCCAGGCCAGCCCAGAATGCCATTCCCGGCCGCCGTAATCCGTGCCCCACTGTCCGTGGAGATAGTGATTCAGACCGATCCCCTTTGGTGAATGTGAAAGGGCGACCAGGTCTCCCCCCTGTCGCAGCGTTGGGGCGGCCAGTCCCACCGAAGCCTGAATCTGCTCTTCCTGCGGATAACTGTTCATCACCACGATGTCCGCTGAGGAGCCTGGGTCAGTCACATAGTGAGTGTTGCCAAAGCGGCGCGCATCACGCCAGACGGATGCCGGGTCGCCGGCCAACAGCTTCACCGGCTCCCTCCGGGCATTGATGACGATGTCTACCTTCATGTCCAGCCCAACTATCCGGGCGGCTTCTTCCATGTTTACCCGAAGTGCATCCCGCCCTCCTTCAGCAAGAGCGCCGACGCGAGAGTCGTTCCGTTCGACGGCAATGGCCGGGGCCTGAAAGTGATGATGCTGAATACTGTCGATGCCGCAGATTCCAGGCATGACTATCTTGGCTCCGCCGCCATAGTTGCCCGGAGTCCAGTAAGGAATACTACCGCCAATACCGATCCTCAGATCGCAATTCATCACTTCCCGGTTCACCAGCAGTTTCGTTCCCAACGTTGTTTCCCCCACCTCGACGAGATTCTCGTAGCAGTTGTGATTGAACACCGGGAAGCGCTCGACGATTTCCTGTCCCAGCTTGAGGACAAGCTCATCATGGGTCATGGGCAAATGTGAGCCAAGAGCCGCAACAAACCTGATTTGCTCTGCTTTCATTCCTCCGGCCAGGAGCTCATCAATAACAAAAGGAGCGATCCGCCCTACCGGAGCCGGTCGAGTAAGATCGTCGAAGAGGACGACTGCCCGTTCCCGCTGCGCGGCAAGTTCACTCAGGGTCGGCGTATCGAGGGTACGCCGGAGCGAATCTCGAATCTCATCGCCGGTAAGTGCCGGCGTGGTCTCACCCGCCATCCTCCGGACATCGATGTCCCATTCGTCTGGAAAAGCGAGTTCTATCCATTCATCTCCGTACCACGCGGACGTCGGCACGGCCACCGAACCAGGATGATTTATCATAGCTGTCAATGGCCTCAACAGGACAGTGAGCCGCAGGGCAGAACTACTGCCGTCTGCCAGTGCGTTGGCCGGCTTTACTCAGCTTCTTTATGCCGAAGGCATTACGCCTTACAGCCCAGGGTTGCGAGGCTTTGCGAGTTACCCTGGGTTCCGATGCAAAGCATCTTCTACCCCGAAGGGGTTGTGCCCATATAATCTGTGGACGCAGACAGACTACATATGGGCGTAACCCCTTCGGGGTAAGAAGTAGTCGGTTCCCAGTAACCCAGGGTAGCTCGCTGGGGCTCGCGAACCCTGGGCTGTAAGGCGCAACACCTTCGGTGTAAAGAAATGTGGCGAAAGGACTGGCCGAGCTCGGCCGGGGCAAAAAGAAGGGAAATCTGTGAAAAAAGCGGTCCAACAGCAGGAAGACTTACCATGTCATGGCTCCAATTACCAGAGCTCACACGGTGCAACTCTTCTGCACACATTCCGCAATGACTCCCACGCCTTCGTGAATATCGGCAAGGGTGGGGTAGCCGAACGCGATGCGCAGAAACGGTACTTCCTGGCCCTGGGAGTGAAAAGCACGCCCGGGTGCCAAGCGTACCCCCCGCTCATCCAGCATCTTCCATAATCTCGGTGTGTCGGTCTTATCGGGCAATTTGATCCAGATGAAGAGGCCGCCCGTTGGACGAGTCCACCACTCAAATGCTTCCGGTGAGTAATGGGCCAACACTTCCATCACAGCGTCGCGTTTCGCCTTGATGATTCTGTTGACCGTCTCGAGGTGCTCCCACAGCTTGTTTTTCAGGAACCTCCCAACGATATACGCGGCGAGATTGCTGGTGCCGCCATCGATTTTCAGACTGAGAATCTGCGTAAGCAGCTCCTCCGATGCCGACACATAACCGAGCCTCACACCTGGTCCGAGTATCTTCGAAAACGAGCCGATGTAAATGACATTGGAGAAATCGGCCAGTTTGTAAATGCAGGGCGGGGGTGGGTCTCCTTCGAAATGCAGATCCGCATAGCAATCATCTTCGACAATGAGGAGCTCATATTCTCGCGCAAGTGAGATCAGCCGTTCACGCCGTGGCACCGACATGTTTGTGCCCGTCGGGTTCTGATTGCTTGCGATCGTGTAGATGAACTTCGGTTTGATGTTCTGTCCCTGGAGATCGCGGAGCTTCTCCTCCAGCATGTCCATGTTCATGCCGTCATCGTCCGTGGGCACGCCCACAATGTTGGCGCCATATCGACGCAGACAGCCGAGCGTACCAGAGTAGGTGTACTCTTCCGTGACGACCGTATCGCCGGGCTGAACGAAATACTGCGTCACCAGGTTGATGGCCTGCATGGATCCGCAGGTCAGGGCGAAGCGTTCGATGGGCAAGGTCACCCCGTTCTTTCTGTGAAAGCGTTTCACCATGACATCACGCAACTCAGAGTAGCCCCGCGGGTCTGGATAACCCACCAGCGTTCGCCCCAGTTCTGGCAGCACCTCCTGCGCCGCATCCAACAGACCTTCGACGGGAAACGATTCCGGATCCGGCATCCCTCCACCGAAGTTGTATTCTCTCACAGACTGTTTCTCCTTTTCCAGGTTTTTCAAGGGCTGGCGACCTGCCTGTCACTGCGAGCCCGACTATACCTGAACTGAACGAAAACAACGAAATCGGAGATCCAGAGGTCTTTACTGCACCGAACTCGCCTCTCACGATTCGTTGAGGCTGAGAATAGATGCGCGACACTCGTATCTCCATTTGAAAGGATTACTCATTAATCATTACGTATTACGAATTACGTATTACGTATCTGAAAGGAGCCCCAATGGCACTGAACAATCCCATACTCGACGCTTCACTCAATCACATATCCCTGGAACAGATCAAGAACGAAAAAGGTCCCCCGCCCTGGGCCCACCCGGTCGTTCTTGCCGACCACGTGGTTGGAACGGTCATCTACCAGTGCTCCGGTCAGGACAACGATCTCCACTGCCACGATTACGACGAATGGTGGGTGGTTCTCGAGGGAGAGATCGATTGGATTATCGAGGGGCGGGAAGACCGGCCAGTGAACGCGAAGGCCGGGGATTTTGTTTTCGTTCCTTCGCAGACCTTTCACCACATATTCCCCAAAGGCGACGGACCATCCATACGATTGGGGATAGCCCTGCCAGGCCACGGTCATCTCCACGAAAAGCCCGAAGCAAAAGCCCGCATCCGAATTGAGAGCGGGGGTGACGGTTAGCGGACACCTGATACCTCACACCCGGATTTGCCACAGCCCAAGTATGAGCGGAT